>JAABUA010000001.1 GCA_011389515.1 Desulfobacteraceae bacterium | reverse complement strand
CATAAAAGAAGTGGGGGGCATTACCATCGCGCAGAAGCTTGAAACAGCCGCGCACCCAGATATGCCTGAGAGCGCAGTAGCAAGCGGGTGTATAGATTTCGTTCTTTCACCTGAAAATATTGCTCAAGAAATTGTACGAATTGCGCACGCGGTGTCAAGGGTGGAGTGAAATATATTCTCAACTTCTTTGGATATTATACAATAAAGATCTGCCTTCCTGCTCTTCAACCCCGAAGGGGTGACGTTTTTATAGCCGGTGGTTTTAACCACCGGAACAGGAAACCATAACGAATTTACGTCCCGAAGGGACGGCATAAAAAATTGTTTTTCCGGATGATGTTAAATCATCTGAAGCACTGGTATGCCGTCCCTTCGGGACTCAAATAGGGGGTCGGGTGGGATTCGTGACCGGTGGTTGAAACCACCGGCTAAGTTACTATTCCCCTTCGGGGAATTTCTTCGTTTTGCAATCCAGAATTCTTGTCGGACCAAATTAATATTTTGAAAATAAACAGAATTACTGCTATTTATTATAGCCTCTGATCAGCTTTTAGAACCACCTTTTTAGCGGCAAAAATTCAGAAGCCAAGACCGACGGTGTGTGAAAAATATTGACAATATTTATACCCATGGTTATACTCAAATTTAAAAAGGGGGTATGACCAATGGGGAATGTTAAAACCGCAATATCAATTGAAAAACCTTTGTTTGAAGAAATCAACAGTTTAGCTCATGAAATGAACACATCTCGAAGTCGTGTTTTTTCGCTGGCGGCAAAAGAGTTTATAGAACGCCATAAAAACCAAAAGCTGTTGGATGCCATCAACGCTGCATATGATGATGTCCCAGACGAAAAGGAATTGACTCTTAAATCAGCGATGGATTCCCGGCATCTCAATATGGTTAAAGATCAATGGTGATTAATCAAGGAGATATATTCTGGATAGATCTTAAGGTACCCTCCGGATCCGAACCAGGATACCGGCATCCTCATGTTATTATTCAAAATAACCTTTTCAATCGCAGCCGTATCAACACCGTTATTGTCTGTCCTTTAACGTCCAGCCTTAAAAGGGCAACAGCACCGGGGAATGTCATGTTGAAGAAGGGTGAGGCAAATTTGCCTAAAAAAAGTGTGGTCAATATCTCTCAAATCTTCACAGTAAATAAAAGCGATGTATCAGAAAAAATCGGGTCTTTAAAGTTCGAACGGCTTCAACAAATCCTTCAAGGTATACAACTAATTACCGAGCCAAGGGAAGTAGATGATAAAACATAAAATTTGAAAATCACCCAACCCGACGCTTCACAGGACCCCAAACAGCAGGCGCCTGTGAGCTTTCAGTAATGTGATACGAACAAAGTCATCATATGAACAAAACGCCCGAACAAATAGCCCGAGACAACATCGACGCAATGCTTGCGCGCGCCGGCTGGGTGGTTGTGGATAAAACGGCCATCAACTGGGGTCTTGGGCCGGGGCTCGCGGTTCGGGAGTATCAGACCGATGCGGGGCCTGCGGATTACGTTTTGTTTGTGGAGCGCATACCCATCGGCGTGATCGAGGCCAAAAAAGAATCCGAAGGGCATCGCCTGAGCGTTCATGAGCAGCAGGCGGAATTCTTCCTGACAGCACCTTTTCCGACAATGAAATCGTGGCCGGCACCCGTCGGCTCTGCCTGATGAACATGTATCATGGGGGTGATTGTCAATGAAAGGTAAGAGTGTTGCAAAAGACTTTCCTATCGTTTGCGTGGGCGGTTCGGCCGGTGGCCTCGACGCCTATACCCTTTTATTACGGCATCTACCGGCCGATATGGGTGTTGCTATCGTCATCGTAAATCACCTGAGAACCTTAGCCACCCTGCTAGACAAGATTCTCCCGCGCTACACAAGGATGCCGGTTGAACTGATCACGGAAAGATTACTTATCGAGCCCAACCATGTGTACATCATCCCGGAAAACCGTGATTTGCACGTTCTTGATGGAGAGTTCCGTCTGAAGCCGATATCAAAGCCCAGGGGATGGCCCGACGTGATTACGGTTTTTCTGCGTTCTCTAACGCAGAACTGGGACGGCAAACTTATCGCTGTCATTGTCTCTGGCTATGATGGTGATGGGGCGGCAGCGCTGTGCGGCATAAAAGAAGTGGGGGGCATTACCATCGCGCAGAAGCTTGAAACAGCCGCGCACCCAGATATGCCTGAGAGCGCAGTAGCAAGCGGGTGTATAGATTTTGTTCTTTCACCTGAAAATATTGCTCAAGAAATTGTACGAATTGCGCACGCGGTGTCAAGGGTGGATTGAATTGTGCTTTCCAGGCACTTATGTGGTATATTTAGAGAGTTGCCAGAACATCTCAAATTGCCGCACCCCGAAATTTTGAGGTATTTCAGCAACTGGTATGGCATCGTTTCTCAGGGAATTTAGCATATAAACGCATTATCGAATGCATGCTTGGTTAATTCCACCTGTCAGATTCCGGAGCTATCCCGATGCGTTTTCCCTATTCTTATACTACCGATATTTGGCCGGCCCTGATTACATTCGCTATAGTGGCCTATTTGGGTTCCTATGCCTGGCGTCGGCGACACATATCAGCGGCCAAACCGTTCGCCATTGCATGCCTTCTTTGTGAATTTTGGATAATTGGGACGATCCTGGAACTTTCAGCCGTGGATTTTTCCACCAAAGTTTTCTGGGTAAAGTTCCAGGACATCTGGCAGCTGCCTGTTGGTGCCGTCATCGCCTCTTTTATCCTGCAATACGCAGGCCTGGGCCGATGGTTAAACCGCCGCACGTATATCCTCCTGTTTATCGTTCCCCTGCTGAGCGTTGTGTTTATGATCACCAACGATTTGCATCACCTCATATGGACCGGTTTCCGGATGAACGGATACGTCGTTTCATCCCCTGGAAGACTCTACTGGTTCTTCAACAGTTATATCTATCTCCTGGGTCTTCTTAATTTAGCGGTGCTGATCTGGCTGGCCATTTATTCCCCCGGGCACCGCCTGCCCGTGGCCATCATCGTGTGCGGCCAGATTTTTGTGCGTATCATATATGTGATGGATAAACTTGACACCGGACTGATCGGGCCGGGGGAATCCGTAATTTTCACCATAGGGGTGATGGCGGTGATTTATGGCGTAGCGCTCCTTCACTTTCATGCCATCGATCCGGTGGCGGCGGCGCAAAAGGCGGCGCTTCGGCAGATGCGGGAGGGAGTCATCGTGCTCGATTCACAGGACCGTATTGTTGATGCTAATCCTATGGTGGCGGAAATGTTTGGGATCCCGGATAATATCATTCGTAATAAACACCTGGCAGATTTGCTGCCTGTGCTTGCGGGCGATTTAAAACAAATGGAAAATCCGGAAACAGCCCATATGGAAATATCCCTGGAAAAGGAAAACTCAGCCCGGCATTACCGACTGAATCAGTCCGTTCTGAAAGGCCGCCGTGATGAACCTATTGGACGTTTGATCCTGCTGCATGACATTACGGAGCAGAAGCGCGCACAGACCCGGATCCTCGAACAGCAAAATAAGGTCGCCGCGCTGCAGGAGAGAGAGCGGCTGGCCCGGGAACTTCACGACGGCATCGGTCAGACCCTTGGGTATGTGTGTATGCAGACGCAAACCGCCCTTAAATGGATGCATGACGGCAATCATGAAAAAGCCGGAACGCTGCTCGAACGGCTTGTGGAAGTGACCAAAGACGCCCAGGCTGATGTTCGGGAATCGATTCTCAGTCTTAAAACCGGCAAGGGTCGGCAATGGTCTTTCCTTCCGGCCCTCAAGGAATATATCGATCGATTTCAGGTCAATTACGGCATCCGGACTGAACTCTTGCTATCCGACGGCATCGATGAAAATACGTTGGATCCCGAAACCGGAGCCCAGTTGTTGCGAGCGATCCAGGAGGGCCTCACAAACGCTCGTAAACACAGCGGCGCCTGTAATTTGCGCGTCTGCATGGAACGGAACGGCAGTATGGCGCAAATTTCCATTACCGATGATGGGAATGGTTTTGATGCCAGCCGGCTTGAACGAGGCCATGACGGCCACTTCGGCCTGGTTTTCATGCGGGAAAGAATGGCTCAAATCGGCGGGTCGTTGAAAATTGCCTCGATGCCGGGAGGCGGGACTGTGCTGACGCTGGTTGTGCCAATCGTTAACCAATGAAAGGAAACCCAATGAAAGTGCTGCTGGTAGGATGATAACCGGGCACTCCACCGTGCCCAATATCAATTGGTACCCATTTTGGATAGACCAAATGGGCTGGCCAAAGTGCACGCAAGCCAATCTGAAATTCAGGGGAATCGGCGTATCTGCTCAAGCTGCGAACAAAAAGACTTCTCCGGAATCCGCTGAAATTTTATTCTGGACAATAGTGATGAACTCGTAAAAAGTCTGATTTCAGATGGCGCCGTAAAAAGTTCAAGATCAAGGCTTGCGTAATTTCGAAGAATGCAGGGTACTTAGCCGTACGTAAAATTCTGAGAAATTGCGCGTAACGCAGATATTGGACTTTTTACGGCGCTATCAATAGTGCTATTTTGCAAAATAAAGCAAAATAAAAAAGATGCTCAGGGACAGCGATGAAATCATGCTCAGACGCATTGTATGGCTGTAATCCGCCTTTGCCGGTTTTTTTTTTACTTTCAGAAACCAGAAGTTAAAATAGGCCAAAACAGGCATTATAAAAAGCAGGAAGAGAAAAAACAATTGCCAGCCGAAAAACCACTTGAAATACACCAAGAAGCCAAGTATCGCGACCAGGAAAACGGCGGCAGAGAAGATAAAAGTTCCTCTTATTCCGAGAAGATAGCTTAAGGTAAGATCACCTCTCTTGTTGTCCTCTTCGTGTTGATAAATCTGCGTCAGGGGATAAAACCCCATCAAAATCAAGGTGCTCAATACGGCCGGAATAAATATATCCGCTTGCAAAATTATGTCAAATCCGCTGTCATTGAGCGCTATGTAGCACATCCAGAATGTAAAAAACCCCTGGAAAATCCCGGCGATCAGCCAGCTCAGCCAGGGATACTTCTTAATTCTGATGGAGGGATGGCTATAGGCCTTGCTTATGACGCCGTAAATAAACACCATTACTGCAAACTGCCAGCTGATTAAGAGAGCCAATAGTATGCCCACTCCCTCAAAGACCAGAGATGTGGTATATAGATCTTTCTCCACCTCAGGGGGATGTTTCAGGCCGCCGATACTTTTCTCATCTTTATCGAAAAAACTATTGTACCCATTACTGGCCGGGTAAATGAAAAGATGCAACACAAGGAAGGTCAAAACAATCTGGAAACCGGATGGGTTGATACTTATGCCCAATGCAAATAAAAATACGGGCATCAGAAATACTGAAAAGGGAATTCGCAGATGCAACAAAGTTGATTTACTGATCATTGGAGTCTAAAGGAGTATAAAAAATTCAGTGTTGTCCGGTTAGGTACTTGCATAACGCCGCGAGTCATATTGTTCTTTAAATCGAAAAGGTAAGATCTTTCTGAGTTAAATGCACGCGCGGGTGTCCTCTCGGGTATGATAAAGACATAAGAAAGTTTACACCTCCCATCCCCGAAGGGGATAAATAATATAGCCGGTGGTTTCAACCACCGGTTCTGGTTATGCCTCATTAAACCCTGAGTCCTTAAGGGACGACACAAAGGATATTCACGTTATGTCGTCCCTCCGGGACTCTGGTTTTGTTGGGTCAATTATCAACCGGTGGTTGAAACCACCGGCTATATTATGTCACCCCTGCCGGGGTGGGGGATGCCCTGTGCGCGGTTTTGTCCTCAACACATTATGTAATCATATTTAACCGGTGGTTGAAACCACCGGCTATATTACATATCCCCTCCGGGGATTATCGGTAGGGTTTGATCACAAAACCGGTTTTTATATGCCCCTGCGGGGCATGTGCGTACAGGTTTAAAGGGAATGAGCGTATAGGTTTGAATGCCCCGGAGGGGCACAAGCGTATAGCCGGTGGTTTCAACCACCGGTTCTGGTTATGCCTCATTAAACCCTGAGTCCTTAAGGGACGACACAAAGGATATTCACGCTATGTCGTCCCTCCGGGACTCTGGTTTTGTTGGGTCAATTATCAACCGGTGGTTGAAACCACCGGCTATATTATGTCACCCCTGCCGGGGTGGGGGATGCCCCTGTGCGCGGTCATATCACCGCATTGAAGAATACACCGTCAACAATCTCCGGAATTGGGCACAGGATAAATTTTACAGATGATGTCCGTTCATCGTTTGATATTGCTGACTACTGGTTACCGATAAAGAACGGGCGGAAGGTGCTTTTATCGCGTTTTAGGGCATGGTCGATTTCCTGAAGCAGGCGTTGCTTGTCCATGGGAAGCTCGCCCTCCAGGTTTATGTAATTGGTGTAGTGGTCGCTTCTCAGGCTTGTTGAACTTGTGAGGTTTTCAAGCAGGGTTTTCGTTTCCCTGAGCACTTCGTGAGGCCCGGCCATGATAAAGTCCCCTTTTTTCACCTTGCGCAGCAAGATTGTGTTTGTTTTGGGTACAAATGTACGGAGGCGGACGTATTGCGGCGCAATCTGGTTCAGCGCGGAGGCGGTCGCTGCAGCATGTTCCCGGCTCAAGGCCTTGCCGGCAATCCCCAAAATAATGTAAACACTGTTTTCAATGCCGGTTTTGTTCAACAACCTGCCGGCTTCTATCTGTCCTGCCCGATCAACCCCTTTTTTTATTTCAGACAAAACATCGTCATGGCCGCTTTCAAGCCCAAGATGAATCCGGGTCAGGCCGGCTTCAGCCAGGCGCCGAAGACCGGCTTCCTGCTTTTCAATGACATACTGGGCTGACCCATACACTGTCATGCGTTTTACTTTCGGGAAAATCTGTCGGGCAGCTGAAAACACCTCCACAAGGATATTTGTGGGCGCGGCAATCGTGTTCCCTGCCGGGAAAAAAATCGTGCCCGACCAATCTCCCAATTGTGCCCTTGCTGCATTGAGATCTTCTATGATTTCGCTGGCCGGCCGCACCTTGAACCGGAGGCCTTTTTTGTAGACCATGCAGAAGGTGCATCGGTTGTGGGGGCAACCGACGGTCGCCTGAATCAGCAGGCTGTCAGCCTCGCTGGGCGGTCTGTATATTGGTCCTTCATATCGCATATATTTATTCAATCCGATGCATTGGTTTGCAGATATTCCGTTTCAGAATTTTGATGTTACCATCTTCATTGACGGGCTGCAAGGGACACAAACCACTGGGGAATTACACAAAGGTGTCGAAAAATTGCCTGAATGGAAAAAAAAGGAAGAATCGGTATGTTGCTTCCTTGCAAAAACGAGTGAAAATAAAATGCATATATAAATTTTTGTGATTACAATTACTGTTCAACCAAGGAGAATGTTGGTACACCGCTGCTTCAGGAGACGGCAAAAAGCGTGCCGCCCCCTGAGCAGCCCTTTAGACTCAACTTCACAAGCGGCGGAGGAGCAAAAATGGACCATCAAAAGCAGATGATGGGAATGGGCTGGAGCCGATTTGCGGCGATGATCGTAACCTCGACTTTCATCATGATTTTCTTGATGTATCAGCTCGTCTACTCATTCGACCACGCAATGTTCAGTTTAAACCGTCTGATCGCCTCATTGGTTATGGGGTGCGTCATGATCATCGTGATGCTGTCTTTCATGTGGTCTATGTACAAGGGGGTCGGAACCAAAATCGCGGTTCTTGTTTTGGCCACACTGTTCGCCGTGATTTTGCTGTTCGCGAATAGAAGCCAGTCGCTAATCGGGGATGTCGACTTTATGAAGTCTATGATCCCCCACCACTCAATTGCCATAAACAACTCGCGGAATGCGAGTATCAGCGATCCACGCGTTCGCAAGCTGGCGGACAAGATTATTGAGGCTCAGGTCCGCGAAATCGCCCAGATGAAGCTGCTCCTAAATGATATTGCACGAAATGGAGAACAGGGTGAGGCGAAGCTTCCCCCTCGTTCCACCGAGATAACACCCGAAATGGAGCGCGAGATCGAACAGGTGCTGCAATGAACGATCAATCGGCCTCAACAACCAAGCCTCGGACCATCCGCTCTGTTGCACACAACCTCCGGTTTGTTGAGAGCCACTATTTAAGGCCGACAGCACCCACTGGCAGCATTGTTCGGATTTTCGCGCATAGGGTAATCCCAAGCTTGATGACCCCGTGTTCGAGATCAAGGCATGAATGCAAATCAAGCCCCGCCGTTATGCGCTAAGACTGAAGAAATGATTCAGAATTTAAGAAAGGGAGTTCTACCATGTTCATTGCCGATCCGACACTGGATGTATTTCTCCGAGGGCTGGTCCTGACCTCACTTGCCATGGTCTGGGTTGTTGTGCTCGTGCGCGTGAATGGGTTACGGTCATTTTCGAAAATGACGAATTTCGACTTTGTCATGACGTTGGCGATGGGGTCTTTGCTTGCCAGCTCGAGCCAATCAACAAATTGGACTGCCTTCGCACAAACGCTTTCAGCCATGGCTGCTTTGTTCCTCGTACAATATCTATCCGCGCGACTCCGCCAGGCTTCGAACACATTCGAAACGATTGTGCAAAACAGTCCAGTCGTGCTGATGCGCGACGGAGTGATCATCCACGAGGCGCTTATCAATACACGCGTCGCAAAAGACGATCTGATCGCCAAGCTTCGCGAGGCAAACGTTCTTGACCTGTCTCAGGTCCGCGCCGTTATACTGGAAACGACTGGCGATGTTTCGGTGCTTCACGGCGATGTGTGCGCGGAGGAATTGTTGCAGGGAACGAAGCGCATCGATCGGTAGACAGCCATAAATAATAATGGAAAGGACGAAAGGATGCTTCAAGAACTTCTGAGTAGTATGTTCAGTGTGATTGGAGTGGGCAATGATGACTTGACCATATGGCAGATGGGGGTGCGCGCCTTTATCATCTACATTATTGGAATTCTACTGGTAAAGCTTGGTCAAAAGCGATTCATGGGCAAGAACACAGCGTTCGATATGATGTTGGGCATTATCTTAGGTTCCGTGCTAAGTCGCGCCATCACCGGGAACGCTCCAATCTTACCAACCATCGGAGCAGGCGTGATATTGGTCGGCATCCACTCGCTTTTTGCCGTTGCTGCCTACTACTCCGACTGGATTGGCTCGTTCACAAAGGGCGATGCGAAGATTCTTATAAAAGACGGCGAGATCCAGTGGGATAATATGCGCAAGAGTCACATCAGCAAGAAAGATCTGGAGATGGCGCTGTACACCAACGGCAAGGTCATCGACTCCAGTAAAGTCAAAGTAGCGCGATTTGAACGCAGCGGCGATATCAGCGTCATTCCACGTGAAAAGAAGAAGAAAGTGTCTGTCACGGAGATCACAGTGCGGGAAGGAATACAAACCGTGAGGCTTGAATTGAGTGAAGATACATGAAACGGCACCGGGGACATCCGATGAGCGACAAGGGCACGAACGAAAATTCTGACGCGAAATCCATGGACGCGGAAGAGCTGAAACGGGAGCGATACGAGCTGCTCGAGCGTTTGGAGGGCTGGCTGGAAACACCGATGATCGTTCTCGCTTTCGTGTGGCTGGTGCTGTTGATAGTGGAGCTGGTTCGGGGCGAGATCCTGATGTTTTATTTTCTCGGCACGACTATCTGGGTCGTCTTCATTATCGATTTCGCTGTGAAGTTGGTCCTGGCCCCGGACAAGATCGATTACCTCAAGGGTAACTGGCTGACCGCCATTTCGCTGCTGCTCCCCGCGCTGCGGATTTTTCGCGTCTTCCGCGCGTTTCGGCTGCTCCGACTTGCCAGGGCGGGGCGGGGGTTGCGGCTGGTCCGCGTCGTCAGTTCGATGAACCGAGGGATGAAGGCGCTAGGCGCGAGCCTGAGCCGACGGGGGTTCGGATATGTGGTCACCCTCACAGTGCTGGTCACGCTCGCCGGCGCGGCCGGGATGTACGCTTTCGAGAACGAGGTGCCAGGCGGCCCGAACAGCTACGTCGAGTCGCTGTGGTGGACCGCTATGATCATGACGACGATGGGCTCGGATTTCTGGCCGCAGACGGCCGAGGGGCGCGTACTTTGCGTCTTTCTGGCGCTGTATGCCTTCGGTGTCTTCGGCTACATGACAGCGGCGCTCGCCACCTTCTTCGTCGGCCGCGACGCCGATAGTAGCGACGCCGAAGTGGCGGGGGCCAAACAATTGGCCGCGGTGCGTGATGAGGTGATCGCCTTGCGCGATGAGATCCGCGCCCTGTCACGACAACCGCCGGAGTTGTGAAACGTATTCAAAGGAAATGAAGGCACGCCGAACCAAACACTGCAGCAGACCGGGGCCGCATGTCTGCTTTCTGAATTATGGAGAGGTAGAAATGGAGGAAAATAAAAGAATTCTTCTTTATGCGGTATCTATCATTACCGGTATCTTCTTTCTGGTTTGGGGTTTATTGGAAGCCCGGAGCGTTCTTGCACCGCTGATAACGGCTATTATTCTGGCACTGGTGATATTACCCATGGCAATATGGATGGAGAAACTTTTAAACAGGGGGGGAGCCTCTCTGATCAGCACCTTCACGCTTTTCGTCATTTCACTGGGATTTGCCGTCCTGCTTTCATACCAGATAAAAATTTTCGTTGACAGCTGGCCTGAAATTAAAGAAACGATGGAGCCTAAAATTGCACAGTGGGAGACATTTGTGACAGACAATACCTTTTTAAAAGAAAGTGATCTCCCGACGATTGGTAGTCTATCATCTCTGGGAGGTGAGTCGGATGAAGGCACACCGCTAATCAGCATATTTGGGCGTGGCACTGGGTATCTGGGCACCTTTCTCCTGACTTTTATTTACGTATTTTTCATGCTCAATTACCGGCATCGTTTCCGGACGTTTCTGTTGCGGCTATTCCCTGATGAAAAGAATGATGAAGTCAATCAAATTGTTCAGGAGTCGGTGAATGTAGTACAGCAGTACCTGGTGGGTAAGTTGATACTCATAGGCCTTCTGGCAATAACCTATTCGGTTGGCCTTGGTATTACAGGCGTAAGCAATTTTATCCTTGTTAGTATCATGGCTGCGCTTTTCACGCTTATTCCCTATTTGGGTAATATTATTGGATTCGTCCTGGCCTTGGTATTTGGCTACCTGACATCCGGCGAAATTGGAGTGCTGATAGGAGTTGTAATTACCTTTACAGTTGCCCAGTTTTTCGAAAGTTACGTTCTGCAACCATATGTAGTGGGCCAGAAGGTAGATGTGCATCCTTTTTTTGTGATTTTGGCCGTGATTGTGGGTAACGCCTTATGGGGTATCATCGGCATGATTCTGGCCATCCCCGTTATGGGCATCATTACAATCGTATTTCTGCATGTTCCGGCTCTGGAACCCTTCGGCTATCTCTTCAGCGATAAAAAGGCCGATAGCTGACTGGTTCCGGAATCTCAGCGGAACGTTGCAAACATTGACCGGATTGCAATTTAATATTGCATTACGCAATTTAGGCGCTATCTTTAAAAATACAATATAAACAGTAGATATAATAATGATGCGGACGCAAACAACTGCCCGCACAGATCGCATACCTCTTTTGCATCATGTCAATAAAACCTGAAAAGAAAGTACTCCATTTATTCTGCCGCGTCGCTGTGGGCCTGCTTTCGTTGGCGCTGGTCTTCGGTACCGCAGTCACTTTACTCCGCAGCAACGCCTGGTGGATACGTATCTTCGATTTTCCGCGCATACAGATCGCATCACTGTTGGGGCTGACGCTGGTAGGCTATGCGGCGCTTCGTTTTTACGGACGATTACGGCCATGGGAATACGCGCTTGCAGCGGTGGTTATACTTGCGCTGGTCTGGCAGCTCATTTCCATCGCTCCCTACACGGCGTTTTATCCCAAGCAAATGTCGGACAGCCGCGCTGAAGGCGATTCCAACCGCATATCGCTTTTGATCTACAACGTGCTCTCCGACAATCGTGAAGTGGAAGCGCTGCGCGACTACATTCGCGACTACAATCCCGACATCCTTCTGTTAAGCGAACCGACCCAGTGGTGGCTTGAACAACTCGACGGTCTGGAAGACAGCTATCCTTACACGCTCCACCAGCCGCAGGAAAATCAGTACGGACTGCTGCTTTATTCCAGACTGGAGCTGGTGAATCCAGAGATCCGGTTTTTGATTGAGGCGGAAATTCCGTCGCTTCGCGCCCAGGTCCGGCTCCGTTCGGGAACTCTCGTGACCCTCTATGGCGTGCATCCACGACCTCCCGGTCTCAAACGTCCCGAAGGCGAGGAAGACAGCGGCGTCAAGGAAGCCGAGGGGGAGGACGACGAAGACGGCGAACGCGAAGACTCCGATAAGCGGGATGCCGAGTTGCTGCTGGTTGCCAAAGAGGTAAGTGAAATGGGGGACGTCCCGGTCATCGTCGCCGGCGATTTCAATGATGTTGCCTGGTCGCGCACCACGCATCTTTTCCAGCGGACCGGAGGATTGCTCGACCCTCGGGTGGGCCGGGGCTTTATCAACACCTTTGACACCAGAAGCCGTCTCATGCGCTATCCGCTGGATCACGTCTTCGCATCCCAGCATTTCCTTCTCGTCGAGCTGCGTCGCCTTCCCGACATCGGATCCGACCACTTTCCCATGCTCGTGGTCCTCGACTACGATCCCGGCGCTTCCATGACAGACGAAGAACCCCAGCCGGAAGCTGGCGATGAACAAGAAGCTGACGAGGCCATCGACGAAGGGCAATCTAACGACTGACACGAAGACCTGTTCACCTCTCTGATACAGTGAAAGCGTGGTTGTTTTACATGTTACTCTTGTCCTGTTTAAGGGTAAATACGTATGCCAAAATTGCGGGGAGTTTATTACCATTCTCCTAATCATCAAGAACAACAAACAACATTTGTTCAACGCAGATAATCCCATATCTCATTGAGGCAGATTTTGGCACTTGAAGAATATAAGAGAAAAAGGGATTTTTCACGCACAAAAGAGCCTGAGGGGAAATCCGGGACGTCTGATGCCGGTCACTTGTATCTGATACACAAGCATGCTGCATCGAGGCTGCATTACGACTTGCGGCTGGAACTGAACGGTACGCTTAAGAGCTGGGCAGTTCCCAAAGGCCCGAGCCTGGACCCTTCCGAGAAGCGTCTTGCCGTGCATGTGGAAGATCATCCGCTATCTTATGGATCTTTTGAAGGCACTATTCCGAAAGATCAATACGGCGGTGGAACCGTCATGATATGGGACAGTGGTTTCTGGGAGCCTGTAGGAAATCCGGAAGAGGATTATAAAAAAGGCAGGCTGAAATTCCGGCTCCGCGGCAGGAAGCTCCGCGGCCTCTGGAGTCTGTCGAAGATGGGAGGCAAAGCCGGTGAGGATGGCAAAAACTGGCTTCTTATCAAGAAAAAAGATGAAAAGGCTGTCTCCGGAGATGAATATAATATTCTTGAAGACAAGCCCCTGAGCGCGGAATCCGGGCGATCCATGGATGAAATAGCCGATGCTGAAAATGGCAAGCAGCGGCAAAGCAGCACAGATCCCTCCGGACTGAAGAAAGCGCGAAAAGCAGAACAGCCTGAAAAAATTTTCCCCCACCTGGCCACACTGGCGAATGATCCTCCTGCTGGAGATAAATGGATACATGAAATAAAATTTGACGGCTATCGCATCCTGGCTTTCATCAAGGATAAAAATATCCGGCTGATATCCCGGAACGGAAAGGACTGGACCCATAAATTTCCCGATATTGCCGATGGCCTGAAAAGATTCCCGGTAAACCAGGCCATACTGGATGGTGAAATTGTAATGCTGCGTAAAGACGGCACTTCAGATTTTCAGGGGCTCCAGAACGCATTGAAGCAAAACAGTAAGAAAAAGCTTGATTATTACCTCTTTGACCTGCCCCACTGTGAGGGATATGACCTTACGGATTCTCCTCTGGAGGATCGAAAAAGCCTGCTTCAAACCTTGGTCTCGAAAACAGGAGGAGAGGATACGGTCATACGATACAGTGATCATATCCGCAGTTCCGGCGACCAGATGTACAGGCATTCCTGCAGCCTGGCATTGGAGGGTATAATATCCAAGGATTCCGGCAGCCCCTATGTTCAGAAAAGATCAAAAACCTGGATGAAGATAAAATGCATGAAAAGGCAGGAATTTCTGGTGGGGGGATACTCTGAGCCATCCGGATCCAGAACCGGTTTCGGGGCACTGCTGCTGGGATATTATGAAGACAATGGGTTTATGTATGCAGGAAAGGTAGGCACGGGTTTTACGGAAAAGACGCTTACGCAGCTTACCCATCGATTGGGGGAACTGGAGCAGGAAAAACCGGCCTTTGACAGCCCCCCGAAAGGAGCGGAGGCAAAAGATGTTCACTGGATCAAGCCCGAAGTTATTGTTGAGGTAGTGTTTTCCCAATGGACTCAGGAAGGACATCTGCGTCATCCGTCCTTCAAGGGAGTACGCGAAGACAAGTCTCCCGGGGAAATCGTAAGAGAAGTGGCATTTGATGACACGGGACGGGCATCCTTTTCAATCAAAAGATCGGACAACGCGGTTATCAGGGGAATAAAGATAACCAATCCTGACAAGATTCTGTATCCGGAACAGGGCGCAACCAAATGGACCCTTGCCGAATTTTATGAAAAGATATCCGAACATATTCTGCCCTTTATCATAAAAAGACCGTTAACACTCGTTCGGTGCCCCCGGGGAAGAGCAAAGAAATGCTTCTATCAGAAACATATCAATGAAACCATGCCCGATGGCGTGCGCGGCAGAAAGATCAAGGAAAAAAATGGAACAGCGGAATATATATTTATCAATGATATAAAAGGCCTGCTCTCCCTGATCCAGATGGGGGCGCTTGAAATACACCCCTGGGGAAGCAGTGAGCAAAACCTGGAAAAACCGGACATGCTGACCTTTGATCTGGATCCCGGTCCGGGAATAGACTGGAAGGATATTATCGAAGGGGCTGCCATCCTGAAAGATCATCTGGATGCACTGGGCCTGCAGTCATTTGTAAAGACATCGGGTGGTAAGGGAATTCACATTGTCATACCCATACAGAGAAGAACTGAATGGACACAAGCAAAGGATTTCACCAAAAAAATCGCCCGGGATCTGGAAAGAAGATACCCAAACCGATTTATTGCAAGCATGAGCAAGGCAAAAAGAAAAGGGAAAATTTTCATCGACTACCTGCGCAACGGAAGGGGGGCTACCAGTGTTGCAGCATATTCGACCCGTGCCAGGGAGGGGGCGCCCGTTTCCGTGCCCATTCGCTGGGATGAATTGACAGCCGGAATCCGCCCTGATTCATACAATATTGAGAATCTTCCTGCAAGGTTGTCATCTCTTACGGAAGATCCATGGAAGGATTTTTTCAAGGTCAGGCAGTGGATAACAAAATCAATGAAAAAAGAATCAATACGAGGCGGTAAATCAGAAAAATAGAAAAACGGGTCCAAAGATGATTTGTATGGCGGATAAAGATCGTAATGAGCAAGAATTACCCTGGTGGCTGGAAGCCGGAAGTGAACAGTGCGATCACTGTCTTGGATGGTACAGTTATGAATCCGGATACTTCTGTACCGAATGCGACGGACCGGTGTGTCCGGCCTGTGCTTCATACCAGCGGCATGAATTCAAAGTCGTTTGTCCCGGGTGTATTGAAAAGAGAGGTGAGCGGTAATGCCTGCCCGTGCCATCTGGAAAGGTGTCATACAACTCGGCAGCTCCGGTATACCGGTAAAACTGTATTCTGCCATAGAGGACAGGAGCGTTCATTTTCGTCTTCTGCATAAAAAAGACAAGGTCCCTCTGCGGCAGGCCATGATAAACCCTGATACCGGGGAAGTGGTGCCCTATGAAGATGTCCGCAAGGGGTATAAAACCCCCGATGACGAGATGGTCATTCTTACCACCAAAGATCTGGAACAACTGGAACCGGAAGATTCCAGAGATATTGAGATCATCAATTTTCTGCCTGTTGATCTGATTGATCACAGGTGGTACGACCGCCCCTATTTTCTGGGCCCGGATGGAGACGGTGATCCTTTCTTTTCCCTGATTTCAGCCCTTGAATATACCGGCCTTGAAGGCCTGGTCAGGTGGGTAATGAGGAAAAAGGAATATTTCGGCACATTGCGGCTTCGGGAAAATTATCCTGTATTGATCACATTGCGGCATGCGGAGCAAGTGGTATCCATTGAAAGTTTTGCGCCTCCTGAAAGTCGTGAACTTGACACCAAGGAAATCAAAATGGCCGAACAGCTGTTAACTGCGCTGGAAGACGAATTTGATCCCGCTCAATATCACGATGAATACCGGAGACGGGTGATGGAATTGATTGAGAAGAAATCAAAGGGTGAAAAGATGAAAATCAGAAAATTCAAACCGAAAAAAGAGCAGACGGATCTGAAGGAGGTATTGCAGGCAAGCCTTACGCAGACAGGGAGGCGAAAAAGTGCCTGAAGATAAAAGTCCTGTAGAAACGGCTGCACGAGGGAGGTCATTCTGGTCCGGAACAATCAGTTTCGGGCTCGTAAACGTGCCGGTCAGCCTGTATCCTGCCAACCGATCTACATCTGTCTCACTTAAGATGATCGATCAGGATGGCACCCCCCTTTCCAGAAAATATTACTGCCCGCGCGAAAACCTCCCGGTTGCATCCGATGAAATTGCAAGAGGATATGAGATAGATGACAACAGCTTCATCATTATAGAAGATGATGAACTCGAAGCGCTGGAACCCAGAAAATCACGCGAAATAGATCTGCGCCGTTTTGTAAAGGTTCATGAACTTAATCCGGTCTATTTTGAGCGCGCCTATTATCTGGCGCCGGAAGGAAATTCCAACAAGGCCTATCGTCTGCTTGCCCGGACCATGGAGAAGAAAGGCCGTGCGGGCATGGCCACTTTCATAATGAGAGGCAAGGAATATCTGGTGGCAATCATCTCAGAAAAGGGAATATTACGGGCCGAAACCATGAGGTTTCATAATGAAATCCGCTCTCCTCAAGATATCGGGCTTCCGGCGGTCCGGGAAGGTTCAGCTGAAATCACCAGGGAATTTCAGGAAGAGATCAAAAGACGCCGTATAGACACTTTCGATCCGGACATTTTACAGGATCATCAGGCTGAAAGGATAAAGAAGATCGCCGGAAAAAAACTGAAAGAAGACAAGGATGTGGTAATCCATGCGGACCCTGAAGGAGCACAGGAGAGCTCCAATGTAGTTGACCTGATGGAAATTTTGAAACAGCGGTTCAAGGAAAGTGACAACAAAAAATCAACACAAAAGGCAGGCGGAAAAGGCATTCCGGATAAAATGGATCTGAATTCCAAAAGCAAAAACGAACTGTATGAAGAAGCGAAAAGTCTGCATATTGAAGGAAGAAGCAAAATGTCCAAAAAAAAATTGATAGAATCGATACAACAGGCTTTATTATAGAAAGCGGAATTGCATGACCTGGGCACTGATATCCATGCTGGTGATGGTCGCGATAATCGTCGCGCTGCGGCTGGCTGCCTGGTGGGCGCTGCGCGTCGTCTCGCACCTTTTCGGCAAGTCGGTGGCGGTCCTTAGGCAAGTCCGGGCGCGAGAAAACGTTTCTGGGCTCGGCGATAGATTCAGGACCTCGTTTCCAGGGACGACCAGGGTATTGGCAGCGCGGTTGACGCCGAGCCGATTTGCCGGCCTTCCACTGACCCTCATTGTGATTGCGGCGCTCTACATCGCCGCCTTGTTTGGGGGGCTGGTCGACGAGCTGCTGGAAGCGGACGAACTCGTTCGCCTCGATGAGTGGATTAATCAAACAATTGCCCCGATGCGTACTAGGGGCATCATCACTGTATTCATCTGGATCACTGATCTTGGCGGATCAGTCGCCCTGGTAGCGGTGGCGCTCGCAACCTCGGGCCTGCTGTGGGCGCACCGCCGCGGGAACATAATTGCGCCGCTATGGCTGACCATTCTCGGATCGCAATTCACCACCAATGCGGGTAAGTACGTGTTGGTGCGACAGCGACCGGAGTTTGTGGCGGAAGTTGCTGCTATCACACCATCGTTTCCCAGCGGCCATGCGACGAGCGCAATGGCGGTATATGGATTCATCGCCTACATCATTGCCAGGGACCTTATGACGACGCGGCAGCGTTTTGAGATCATCTATTGGACAGCCGTTCTCATCAGCCTCATCGGCTTCAGCCGAATGTTACTGGGCCTGCATTATGCCAGCGATGTTGCTGCAGGATTTCTTGTCGGCGGCTTCTGGCTGCTGCTTGGGTTTGTCCTTGCCGAGCACAAGCAACACCAGAACCACTCAACTGGAAAAGCCTCGGATTTCTGAAAAGTCTTGGCTGTCGATAGATTTGAAATGTAAAGATTGGCTTTGGGACCATGTTTACCGGCCCCACAGCTCATACGTTGGAGGCATCATGAGTCAAAGATCAGGGTCCAACCTGGGAATTCATAATACAGCCAGATTCTATATAGCCCGGCTACGAGAACAGCTCTGGCTGAAACCGCTGATAAGCTGTGTCTTATCAATCGTCGCGGCATTTGCCGCGAGATTGGCTGATTATGTCGTGTCACCACAATTCTTTCCGGACATCAGTTCAGCATCTATCGAGACTCTGCTGGCGATCATATCTGCCAGCATGCTCGTCATTGCGGTGTTTGCCGTGGGAGCGATGTTGTCGGCTTACGCATCTGCAAGCAATTCTGCGACACCGCATTCATTTCCTTTGGTGGTCGGTGACGACGTATCACAAAATGCACTGTCGACTTTCATAGGCGCCTTCCTATTCAGCATCGTCGCCCTGGCCGCGCTGCTCAACGGATTTTACGATCAACCGGGCCGGTTTGTCCTGTTTCTTATTACGATTCTTGTATTCGCCCTTGTCATTATCAGTTTCGTGCGTTGGGTTGATCGAATAGCGAGGCTCGGTCGGCTGGACAATACCATCGACAAGGTGGAAGCCGCAGCTGATGATGCACTGAAAAATCAGGCTAAGCTCCCAACATTGGGCGCAGCAAGAGCAACCGTCGCCGGTCAGGGAACCGCCGTCTATCCAGAAACCGTCGGATATGTCCAAAATATTGCCGTTGAAAAGCTACAGCGGCTGGCTGAGCAGATTGACAGCACGATCTCCGTCTGTGCACTTCCAGGTACCTTTGTCGCTCCCGGCAGCCCTCTGGCGTATATCACGAAGAAGGACCTCCCCGTAAGCACGCGCGCTCCGAAGATCATCGTCGAGGCCTTTGTGATCTCCGATCAAAGAACATTTGAGTCGGATCCCCGTTTCGGCCTGATCGTCCTGTCTGAAATCGCTAGCCGTGCCCTGTCTCCCGCTGTGAACGACACAGGCACTGCGATCGACATCATCGGAACCTTCGTCCGCCTTTTTGTGCGCTGGGCAAAGGCCTGTGAGGAGAACGACAACCACACTATTGAATATGATCGCGTTGCGATAACGTCGATTTCACTCAATGACATGTTCGATGATGCATTCAACGCGATTGCCCGGGATGGCGCGTCTTCAGTCGAGGTGGCGATCCGGCTGCAAAAGGCATTTCATTCTCTCACTCTGCTTGGCCATGACGAGATGAAACAAGTCGCGATCACGCATTCGAAGCTCGCCCTTAGGTACGCGGAGCGATCCCTGAAGTTACCGCAGGAACTTGAGGCCGTACAGTCGGTTGCTGAGCGAAATGTCCAGAGGGCGGGCGAGGATGCAAAACAAGTCGCTGCAGAGGGCGCCCAGCCGGCTCCGCGGCCTAAACGACCCTGAGCGAGCGATTTATTATGACTATTGGAAGCAATACAATCTTGAACCAAAATCTTTTTTTAAGATGGCTTGTAAGGTATTTTTGAGATGGCTTCTAATTTTTGCATTCTTTTGGAGATACGATAAATATTGCCACAGAATATGGCCCCTACGAGGTCCTCCTGATCATACTGTTTATTGATAAATGCAAGGAATTGTAAGAAACCGAGTGCGATTTCGATTTCGAAAAAAGCAAAATCAAACAAGCGGATGGAACGAAATCCGAATGTTGAGATCGGTTCTAATAACTATTCAAAAAGAAAGGAAGCCACTGCTTGGGTATTATAACGGATTAAATGTTCTCAATCTCCTGCCACGCATCGTCCAGGGAATCCTTCAGCGATTCATAGCCATCCCAGAAGCCTTCCTTCATCTCATCAAACCCATCAGCCGTACTGTCTTTCATGTCATTTATTTCATCGGCCAGAGCCTGTCTTTTTTCCTTGAGCGCATCCAATGTTTCATTGGCCTGCTCCCGGGTGGCCGCATCCATATTCTCCCATTTGTCTTCTATCTGTGCGCTCAATTCCTCGATTTGCTCATCAGCTTTTTCAAGCGCAGATTCGGCTTCACCCAAAACTTCGTCTTTCTGTTCTCCGGCAGATTCTTGGACCGTCTGGGCAGCATCCTGCGCTTCCTGCTGAACATCCTGCATGTCCGTCTGCTCCTCATCCCCCCCGCAGCCGTACATGGACAGGCTGATTATAAGGAAAACAAACATTGCAGCGAAAAAAATCATTCTCCAGCGATAATTGGTCATTTTCAACCTCCCCTTTATTTAGGTATTACAATTTACGCAACGCATATTGAAAAAATAACCATACGAATAATCGCCGCAAGCAAAAAGCGGGAAATCTATTGTAATAAAATTTGCCGTGCCATAGCCGTCTGCCAGGATTGTTTTGCCATCGACCCGATGGGACCGTCCTGTATACAAAGGATAATTTATGATTATAATGATAACGTAGAGACAATGCATGCCTTGTCTCTACGGATTTCTGGAAATAACGTTACAATTGAAAAGGAGGTCAACCATGTATGCGCGAGCCGTGAATGTTCAATTTCAATCTGGCAAAATTGATGAAGCAACCCGCATAGTCAAGGATACCATCGTGCCGGTGTTGCATGAGCAGAAGGGATTCAAAGGACAGTTCCTCCTTACCCAGCGCGATACCGGTAAAGCCATCTCTATCAACCTATGGGAAACAGAAGCCGATTTGACAGCATTTGAATCTAGCCCGCACTACCGTGAACTCATGGGCAAACTGGCGGATGTACTTGCTGGGCCACCCGCCGGAGAAAGATACGAAGTAAGCGTCCAGGAATAAGGTCGCAATACATTCTCCTGCCGCAGCGGTTGCCACATCCCCAAGTCCTTATTATACTTTTATCATTCTGCGTCATTATCCACAAGGGGTGCCCCGGGGGCATTCCGTATAACGCTATTTGTATACAAGAGGGCATCATGTTTGAAATTACGGAAAGAGAAGTACTGGGTGATGGTTCGATTATCCGGAATGACATCCGTGCACCGCGCATCGCTCAAAAAGCCAAACCGGGCCAGTTCGTCATCCTCAAGGCCACTGAAACCGGTGAGCGCATCCCCCTGACCATATCGGATACAAATCCGGAGGAGGGGACCATCACCGTGATTTACATGGTGGTGGGAAAATCGACCGTACTCTTCAGCGCCCTGGCGGCAGGGGATGTCTATCAGGACGTGATCGGCCCCCTTGGGAAGCCGACCGATATTGAAAAGGCGGGTACCGTTGTCTGCGTGGGGGGCGGTACGGGCATTGCCGTTTTGTATCCCATCACCCGAGGGTTCAAGGAGGCCGGCAATCAGGTGATCAGCATTCTCGGGGCCCGGACGAAAGACCTGCTCCTTTTGCGCGACAAGATGGAAAACGTATCGGATGAACTCCATCTCTGCACCGATGACGGAAGCTACGGGCTTAAGGGCTTTGTTACGGACAAGCTCAAAGAAGTCTTAGATTCCCGGACCGTGGACCTGGTGATCGCCATCGGGCCGGTCCCCATGATGAAGTTCGTTTCCCGGTTGACTGCGGAATACGATGTGAAAACGCTGGTCAGCCTGAACCCGATCATGATCGACGGCACCGGCATGTGCGGCGGATGCCGGGTCAGCGTCGGCGGGGAAACGAAGTTCGCTTGTGTGGACGGCCCGGAATTCGACGGCCACCAGGTCGATTTCGATAACCTTTCCCGGCGGCTTGCGGCATACGAGGACCAGGAAAAACAAACCCACAGGGAATTCTGCGCCATACGGGACGCCCGGTAAATTCCCGGCATCCTGCCGCAGCTGTCCCGTGACAAAGGAATATCTATATGGCAGAAAAACAGGCGAAAAAGGAAAAAATACCCCGCCAGCCCATGCCCGAACAAAACCCGGATGAGCGGCGGCGCAATTTCGACGAAGTCCCCCTGGGCTATGACGAGAATACGGCCGTAACAGAGGCCGGCCGCTGCCTGGACTGCAAAAAACCTACATGCGTCAGCGGATGCCCGGTAGAAATCGATATCCCGGCGTTTGTTAAAGCTATTGCAGCCGGAGACTATAGCGGGGCGATCGGCAAAATCCGCGAGAAAAACAGCCTGCCGGCAGTGTGCGGCCGGGTCTGCCCCCAGGAGATCCAGTGCGAGGGGGAATGCGTGCTGGGCAAAAAGGGGGATTCACTGGCCATCGGACATTTGGAGCGCTTTGCGGCCGATTGGGAGCGGATGCACGGCACCGGGAAGCTTCCGAAAAAAGCGCCGGCTACCGGCAGGAAAGTGGCTGTTGTGGGCTCCGGGCCCTCAGGCCTTACCGTGGCCGGCGATCTTTTGCTCAAGGGGCATGACGTGACCATGATGGAAGCCTTTCACAAGCCGGGCGGGGTTTTGGTCTATGGAATTCCCGAATTCCGGCTGCCCAAGGACATCGTGGCTGCGGAGATCGAGTTTCTCGAAAAACTGGGCCTGCAGATCGAGCTCAACACCGTGGTGGGCCGGACAGTCTCCCTCGACGAGCTGTTCGAACAGGGATATGACGCCGTATTCATCGGCGTCGGCGCCGGACTGCCCAGCTTTTTGAACATTGAAGGAGAAAACCTGATCGGCATCTATTCCGCCAATGAATACCTCACCCGCGCCAATCTCATGAAAGGATACCGGTTCCCGGAATACGACACGCCCATGGCCCTGGGCAAAAACGTCGTCGTCATCGGGGCCGGCAACGTGGCCATGGATTCCGCCCGAACCGCCATGCGATTGGGGGCAGACCGGGTACGGATCGTCTACCGCCGTTCCAGGGAGGAAATGCCGGCCCGGGCGGAGGAAATCCACCATGCAGAAGAAGAAGGGATCGAATTTCATCTCCTGACCAGCCCCGTCCGGTTCATCGGGGATGAAAACGACCGGCTCACGGGAATGGAAGTCCTTCAGATGGAGCTCGGCGAGCCCGATGAATCCGGCCGCAGAAGGCCGGTACCGGTGGAAGACTCGGACTATGTCATGGAATGCGACATGGTCATCATTGCCGTGGGCGCGAGCGCCAACCCCCTGTTGACCCGCACCGACCCGGAAATCTGGCTCGACCGGCGGGGCTATATTCTCATTGATCCCGGAACCGGGAAAACCACCAAGAAAGGCGTTTGGGCCGGGGGAGACATCGTAACCGGTCAGGCCACGGTCATTCTCGCCATGGGAGCGGGAAGAATCGCTTCCGACTCCATCCATAACTACCTGAGCTGGGGGTGGTAGGTTGTTCCGGATTCAGCGACCTAAAAGGCAAAAGCAGGAGTTTTTATATGACTGGCAGCAGTCCGGAAAGAACGGCTCTTGTAACCGGAGGGGCCCAGGGCATCGGCAGGGCAATTGCGGAACGGTTCCTGTCGGATGGCAATAACGTAGTGATTGCAGATGCCGACAAAGAGGCCTGCAAGGAAACCGAAGCCGACATAAACCGACCAGATGCCCTCTTTGTGACTGTTTGCGACGTTTCAGATGAAAAGGACGCCGAAAATGCCCTTTCCGAAACAATTGCCCGGTTTGGCAGACTGGACGTGCTGGTCTGCAACGCCGGAACCAGCGGTTTTTTCGGGGTGCCTGTAACCACATTGTCCCTTGAACAGTGGCAGCGGGTAATAAACGTAAACCTTACAGGGTGCTTTCTTTTTGCAAAGCACGCAGCTGCCTGCCTGGAAAAGACCCGGGGCTGTATAATAAATATCGCCTCCACGCGGGCGTTCCAGTCAGAACCACACACCGAGCCTTATTCGGCATCCAAAGGCGGCATCGTGGCCCTGACCCATGCCCTGGCGGTAAGCCTGGGCCCGAAGGTGCGTGTCAATTGCATCAGCCCGGGGTGGATAGAAACCGGGCAGTGGCAGAAAAAAGTGCAGCGCATCGAACCGGAGTTCACGAGGGAAGATCATGCCCAGCACCCGGCGGGTCGGGTCGGGACACCTGAAGACGTTGCGGCACTAGTGTCCTGGCTTGCCAGTGAAGAAGCGGGATTTGTTACCGGCCAGAATTTCATTACAGATGGCGGCATGACAAGGAAAATGATATATGTTTGAAAATAGCCCCGCTTGAATCTCCCGTTTTAAATGCCCAGGATCGTGCCTGAGATTGTTCCCCTTCCCGAAAAAATCAATTTCCAGCCAATTCCATAAAACTCCCCAAACGAGGTCTTATATGGCCACAGGGTAATATGTGGCCGTTTTATAAGGCTGTTAATTCCTTTCCTGAAAGTTCATTCTTAGGTCATTATCTATAAAAATCAATAACATATAAGATTTTTCCATAATAGTCGGATTCTTGGCACAACAATTGAATTATTGAAAGCAGCAAGCAAAACAATCTCCGGAAACGGTTTCCGGGATGTATAACTCTGAATCAAGGAAGGTGCGTTATGAAAAAGACATTTGGTTTTGTAAAAATCACTGTAATGGCGGTCATGGGGTTTTTTTTATTTCTTTCAACGGCATGGTCGACATCGATTGAGTACACGCCCGTAGCGGATGGACTCAATACAGGCTCTTTGCTGTACATGGCGACTGCTGGATCAGGACGGGGGGTTCAAGGAAATTTTGGCAATGATCTGCCTGCAAATGTTGAAGAGGTATTGCGGGCTGGGTATATGTTTGGGGATGGCTGGTCACCCGGTACTGTATGGTATTCCAATGAGACGATCTGGACCGGTAACCTTGGCTACTTTGGGTCCATAGATGTCGTTATGGCTGACAAGGCTGAGAACGTTGGCGGTGGGAATGCAGTTACAGGCGAAAACGGAATTCTCACTGTGGAAGGTAACCAGTGGTCTGTAAGTGGTGCCGCTGTTGAATTCTACGCATTGAAGGATGCTCAGGCATATGCACTGTACTGGCTGGATCCGTCGGTATCCAACGGGATTTGGGATCCAGGTGATCTTCGTGCATTGGGATTCGGAAGTGATGTAGAAATCAGCCATCTTTCCGTATTTAATTCTACTACACAGCAAGTTACAGAACCGGCGATTATGTTTCTCATGGGTGCCGGGCTGCTTGGCATTGCAACATTTGGCAGGAGGCGCAGGAGCAGCAAGCAATAGGCCTCTTGTGTGATATATCGGCAGAAAATAGAGGCAGGGCTCGGTAAAAAGGTCTTATATGGCCACAAGGTTGTATATGGCCTTTTTATCAGGGTGTTGATTGCTTTCCTGAAAGTTCATTAATTACCATTAAAAATCAAATCTATATGAGATTCTGCCATAATAGCCGCTATTCTGGCACAACAATTGAAATATTGAAAGCAGTGAGAAAAACAATCGCCGGAAACGGTAATTGAGTCCAGGGGTGGCGTTGTCACGCAATTATATTATTATTAAGAGAGAGACGCATAAATGTCACTTTCGACAATCCTGCGGGAATTTCAAATACCGGCTATTTTTCGGGATAATCCCGATCGGCCCCATAGTCGGCCATAGAGAGAGGAGCCCAGCACCGGGGTCGGGCTGGTAGTGGTTAAATCATCAATAATCTTTTACTTAAATCAAAGGAGTTTGAAAAATGAAAAAACTGATGCTTTTGCTTATCGTAATATCCATGCTGTTTGTCGTACCCACTGCCATTGCTTACGAGCAAGGGGATAAGGAATTGACATTGGGCGGCAGCGGATCCAGCGACGAAAGTTTTAATGGCACCACGCTCAATGCTGAAGCCGGACTGGGATATTTCATGACACGGAATTTTGAAGTGGTGTTGCGGCAAGGGATTTCATTTGCCGATCGTCCCGGCAGTAACGACTGGAATGCGTCCACCCGTGTAGCCTTTGATTATAATTTCGATATGCTGACCTGGTATCCCTACCTTGGCGTTAATATTGGCTATTTATATGGCGATACGGTCAAGGAACAATTTATCGCGGGACCCGAAGGCGGTGTGAAATTTTTTGTTAATGACACCACTTTTATCCTTGCAGGCATCGAATACCAGTTTCTCTTCGAAGACGTAAAAGACGCGGATGATAATTTCGATGATGGACGGTTTGTATACCTTTTGGGCATCGGCTTTCGGTTCTAAGTGTTCGCAAGTTGGGTTATTTTTTAATATGCAATCCGGCAGATACCGTTTTTGAAAAGGTGTCTGCCGGATTGCAAAGAATTGGCCCTTGCCGACAAGGTATGTGAAACGCTGACCGACAATAAATAAAAGACAATAACCCGCCCCCTTGAGCTGCCTATGCGTCTGTCAGATGTAGAGACAAGGCATGCCTCGTCTCTATAACATTATCGGACGTGCGCTTACCTTTTGTTTTTAACCCGCCAAAGAGACCCCCGAGGAAGCTTCAAAAAAAAGACGATATAAGACCTTTTTCCATGTTTTTAAGCAAAAAAAACAGCACCAATTACTTGATATAAATTAAATCCGGGTTATGATTTTTAATATAACAACAAATAGCATAAGGCTTCGCGGCAAGTTCGACAAAGACGGGAACGTGATCCACTGTCTTTTTCACTCGCGGCGTCTCTAACGAATACTCGGTTTTCAGATGGTGCCGTAAAAGTTCGAGATCAAGGCTTGCGCGATTTCGAAGAATGCAGTCACAACTTTGGCGTGATGTAAATTCTGAGGAATCGCACATAACGCAGATATTGGATTTTTACGGTGCCATCACTATTGGGAGATGATGATGGTTATGGAAAAACATGATCTGGTCGCGGTTGAAAAATGCCCGACAGGCATCCGGGGTCTGGACCAGATCACCAATGGAGGCCTTCCGAAAGACAGACCTACCCTGGTCTGCGGCGGCGCGGGTTCCGGCAAGACACTTTTTGCCATGGAATTTCTGATGCATGGCGCCATTGAATACGGGGAACCCGGGGTCTTTATGACCTTTGAGGAAACGCCGCAGGATCTCGCAAAAAACTTTTACTCCCTTGGTTTTGATCTGCCTGAAATGATGTCGCGTGGGCTGATCGAAACCGATCATGTAAGCATCACGCGAAGCGAAATCGAGGAGACGGGGGAATACGACCTGGAAGGATTATTCATCCGCTTAGGTGCTGCCATTGATGCGATCGGCGCCAAGCGGGTTGTCTTAGACACCATCGAAGCTCTTTTCTCGGAGCTGCCAAATGCCACGATCCTTCGGGCGGAGCTGCGACGGCTTTTTCTCTGGTTGAAAGGACGCAGCGTGACGGCCATTGTTACGGGGGAAAGCGGCGACAAGACCCTGACGCGATACGGTCTTGAAGAATATGTCGCCGATTGCGTGATTCTTCTGGACTCCCGCATTACTGGACAAATTGCCACCCGCCGCATGCGTATCGTCAAATATCGCGGCGCGGCGCATGGCGCGGACGAATATCCCTTCCTGATTGATGAGGACGGCATCTCGGTCCTTCCCATCACTTCCCTGGGACTCGACTACCCCGTTTCCAAGGAACGCATCTCCTCGGGCGTTCACAGGCTGGATGCCATGCTCGGCGGCAAGGGGTTCTTCCAGGGCAGCACCATTCTCCTTAGCGGTACCGCGGGCACCGGCAAAACAAGTCTATCTGCGACCTTTGCCGATAGCGCCTGCCGGCGGGGCGAGCGATGCCTCTATTTTGCCTTTGAGGAATCCCCCCGGCAGATCATACGCAATATGGAATCCATCGGCCTGGATCTCGATCAATGGGTAAAAAAGGGGCTTCTCAAGTTTCATTCCGCCCGTCCCACTCTTTACGGTCTGGAGATGCATCTTGTCACCTTCCACAAGGTAATTGAAGCGTTTAGGCCCCAGGTTTTCATTGTTGATCCCATCAGCAACCTGATTGACGCCGGAACGGCGCCAGAGGTCAAATCCGTCTTAACGCGCCTGATCGACTATCTGAAGATGAAAAAGATTTCGTCTTTCCTTACGGATCTCACCCATTCCGGAGACAGCCCTGAAGGCACGAGAGAAGAGATCTCTTCACTCATCGATACGTGGCTTCTTTTAAGAGATATCGAAATCAAAGGCGAACGCAACCGGGGGCTCTACATTTTAAAATCCAGGGGCATGTATCACTCCAACCAACTTCAGGAATTTTTGATTACAAATCAGGGCCTCGACCTGGTCAATATCTATACCGGTTCCGGCGAGGCATTAACCGGCAGCGCCCGGGCCGCCCAGGAAGCGCAGGAAAGAGCATCGGAAATGGAACGCCGGCATGAGGCGGATCGCATACGCCGAGACCAGGAGCGCAAGCGTAAAGCTTTTGAAGAAAAAATCGCCGCTCTGCGAGCCGAATTTGACGCGGAATCTCAAGAACTCGATCTTCTGGCTGAAGAAGAAAAAGAAAGACAACAATTTGTTACTGAAGAACAGTCGAAGATGAAAGAGCTTCGCAAAGGGAAACTGGCTGCTGACTGGGAAAAAGCCCCAAAAAGAAAGTTGAACGGAAAAAAGAAAGGAGCGTAAAATGATGTCCGAATCGGTGGAAGAAACCTGGAATCTTCGTTTATATGTAGCCGGTCAGACCCCGAAATCGATTACCGCTTTTGCGAATTTGAAAAAAATCTGCGAAGAGCATCTCGCCGGCCAATACAGCATTGAAGTGGTAGACCTATTAAAAAATCCCCAGCTTGCCAAAGGGGACCAGATTATTGCCATACCGACGCTGGTCAGAAAACTTCCCGAGCCCCTAAAAAAAATCATCGGGGATCTGGCCAACACGGAACGCGTGCTGGTGGGACTCGATATTCGCCCTGGCCCATAGTGATAAAATCAAATGAGATATCAATCATGAAAAGGAAAACAGAAAATACCGTTGCCGAGGAATTTGAACAATCAGCCACGCGTTTGAACCCGGAAAAGCACGTTCTTATTTTGTATGTTGCCGGCATGACGCCGAAATCAACTTTGGCAATCGACAATGTAAAGAAATTTTGTGAAACCAACCTTCAAGGAAGCTACGAACTGAAGGTGATCGACCTCTACCAGCAGCCCAAGCTTGCCAAAGGATCGCAGATTATCGCCACACCGACGCTGGTCAGGAAACTCCCGCTCCCCTTGCGGAAACTCATCGGCGACATGTCGGATACCCAAAGAATTCTTGTCGGCATTGATCTGAAACCCGGAAAATGACAATTACGAATCCATGAAGAAACAACGAAAAACAGAACAGCAATTTCTACATGAGCTTGAGGAGCTCAGATCCCGGGTAACGGAATCCGAAGAAACGCTGCGTGCCATCCAAACCGGTGAAGTAGATGCCCTGGTTGTGTCGACCGTCGAAGGAGAGCGCGTTTTTACGCTTTCGGGGGCCGACCGCCCTTACCGGATAATGGTGGAGACCATGAACGAAGGCGCCGTCACACTGGCCGCAGACGGCACGATCCTTTTCTGCAACCAGCGTTTTGCGGACATCATCAAAACGCCTCTGGAAAAAGTTATCGGATCTTTGTTCCAAAAATATATTTCACCAACAGATCAACACATCTTTGGAGCTATGCTTGCACGATGTGTGATTGATAACTGCACGCGGGAACTGGAATTACAGGCCGGGGAGGGGAAATCTGCTCTTACGCTGCTCTCCGTAAGCGCCCTGGAGCAGGCCGATATCCCCGGTTCGATGTGTGTGGTTGTCACCGATCTGTCGGAACAAAAACGCAATGAAGAGATGCTGGCTGAAGAAAAACTGACAACCCAGCTCCTTCAGCAAACCACGGAGCTTTTTTTTATCTGCGACAGCAGGGGCCGTATTATCCGCGCAAGCCAGTCGGCCATTGGTGTTTTAGACAGAATCCCGGTTTTTGAGGAATTTGATGAGGTATTTCATCTCCTTTATCCCGACGGGTCACCTTTTATTCTTCTGACTGAAATACGCAAAAAGTTTCTCCACGGCGTGGAGGTCGTTTTTACCAACGCGGGAGTTGATTCCTGTTTTCTATTGAGCGCAAACCCGCTGATCATTCGTCAGGAAGTCATCGGTATTGTGGTCGTTATTGTAGACATCACTGACCGTAAAAATATGGAGGAGAGGCTTCAAAGGTCCCATGACGAGCTCGAAAACCTGGTTTCGGAGCGAACGGCTGAACTTTCTGTCGCAAAAGAAACAGCGGAAACAGGAAGACAAATCGCTGAGGCATCTCTTGTAGAAATAAAAAAGTTAAAAGAACAACTGGAATCGGAAAGAGCCTATCTGCAGGAAGAGATTAAACTGGAGTACAACCATGAAAACATTATTGGTCAAAGCGACGGGCTCAAATACGTACTCTTTAAAATCGAACAAATCGCCGCCACCGACACCACCGTACTGATTCTTGGCGAGACGGGAACCGGCAAGGAACTGGTCGCCCGAGCCATTCACGACTTGAGCTTGCGCAAAAACCGGGCGCTGGTGAAAGTCAATTGCGCCGCGTTTTCCTCCAACCTGATCGAAAGCGAATTGTTCGGTCATGAGAGAGGCGCTTTCACTGGTGCTAATGCCAAACGGCTGGGTCGATTTGAGGTTGCCGACGGCGCTACCCTGTTTTTGGATGAAATCGGTGAATTACCGATAGAACTGCAATCAAAGCTGCTTCGCGTGCTCCAGGACGGCGAGTTTGAGCGGCTGGGCGGCACACGCACCATCAAAGTCGATACGCGGATTATTGCCGCCACGAATCGGAATCTGGAAGCAGAAGTCGGCAAGGGCGGTTTCCGGGAGGACCTCTGGTATCGGCTGAATATTTTTCCGATTACCATGCCGCCGCTCCGGGATCGACTGGAAGACTTGCCCATCCTTGTGAATTATTTTGTCAAAAAAATTTCAAAGCGGATGGGTAAGACCGTTGAACTTATACCCGATACCGTCATGAATGCCCTGCGAGCGTATCACTGGCCGGGAAATGTCCGGGAATTGGAAAACGTCCTTGAACGCGCGGTGATCAACTCATCGGGGCCAAAACTGCGCCTGGTTGATGAACTAAAAAAGCCGTTTAAGCGCTTAGCCACCGACCATAAAACGCTTGAAGCCGTTGAACGAGACCATATTATTCAAGTCCTCGAAGAAACCCAGTGGAAAGTCAGCGGTAAAGACAGCGCGGCTGAAATCCTTGGGCTCAAGCGCAGCACCCTGCGCGCCCGGATGCGCAAACTCGAGATTAAAAAACCAACCTGATTACCGATACCTTTCTATATGCCATCTGAAATCAAACTTTTACGAGTTCATCAACATTTGGATTTCGTCCGATCCGCTTGACCTGTTTATTTCTTTCGATAACGATTTCGATTATCCAACAAAAAAATTGGGCCGAAGACAATAACAAAGCCCCTAAAAAAAGACCAAATATGACCGCAGGGTAACATATGACCTTTTTATTGGGTCGTTAATGGCCGCCCGAATAAATTTTTAAAACCAGTTATATATACAAATTAATATGATACGAAATACGCCGCTGTGTTTTAAAACCTGGCACAAAGATTGTATCAATAAATTACAGCGTATAAATAATTTCCCGAAAAAGGATTTCGAGAACAAACATTGGCCCAGGAGAAACGCCATGAAATCAAGCAGCAGAGACAGCGCGGAAGGCAAAATGCATAAGGTCAAAGGCAAAATCAAAGAAGTCGCCGGGAAAATCGTCGGTAATCGCGACCTGGAAACTGAGGGTAAAGGCGAAAATATTGAAGGAAAGGGTCAGGAAAAGCTCGGCCAGGTAAAGAAAGTGGTAGATAAATAAGAATTTTTTTTTGAAATGTTTGTTCCACCCCAGACAGCCAGCCGGGGCTTACAATACCGGCAAACTTTCACACTTTTTGTGAACTGTAATCGGTTGTTACGGTACAATTTTTTGCATTTATCAAATAGCATGATGATCCGGAGGTCCTCGTAGGGGCACCCGTTGCGGGTGCCCGGATTTCGGTCACCCGCAACGGGTGCCCCTACGGGCCCATATTCTGAGCGAATATTTATCGTGCTCATACAAAAGTGTAAAAATTAGTAAAAGGAGAAAGCAAATGCCAAACAAAACTTCGAATAAAAAGCGGGGTTTTTCTATATTTTTCGTAGGAATCCTTTCCATGTTGCTGATGGCGGGCTGCGCCTCAATCGGCAGCCGTTCCATTGCAAACAGTAAAATATCTGAGAGTGAGAAAGCAATCAGCGTCGCCAAAGAAATCAATGCAAGCACAAACATTCTCTTAGATTTACGGAATGCCGAAAATAAACTTGTCCAAGCCAATTCGGCTTTTGAAACCAAAGAATACGCAAAGGCCGCCCGTCTGGCGGAAAAGGCGACAATCGACGCGGATTATGCCCGCATCCAGGCCAGCGCCGAAAAATCAAAGAATGACGCTGATCAGATGCGTCACAATCTGGTGGATTTGCGCCAGGACCTTGAGCGCATATCAAGATGATCATTTTTTTGGATCATTACCTTTTAAGGAGGAATGTAAAATGACTATCAACCTGCGCAGTGTGATTAAAATCTGCGGCGGCTTGCTCATCCCCTTCCTATTGATTTTTGCAGGATGCGGCCCTTCCAATCAGGAAATAATGGCAAGGGAACGTTTGGCAAACGCTAAAGCGGCATATGCCTATGCCAAAGCGAATCCTGAAGTGGAAATACATGCCCAAAGCCCCTTAGCGGATGCCGGCAGGGCTGTCGATCTGGCCTCTCAGGCCAAAAATTTTGATGAAATGGAGCATCTGGCTTACCTGGCGGAAAGGAAAACCCAGATTGCCGTTGCCGTCGCCGAAAAACAGATGGCGGAGAATGAAAAAGCGGCCCTTGGCAGGGAAACCGAACAGTTAATCTTACAAACGCGCGAGCGCGAGCAACGGGCGAAGATGGAAGCCATGGCTTCGGATGCGAAAGCCAGGGATTCAAGAGAGCGAGCCAGAGCTTCAAGAGAGCAAGCCAGAGCTTCCGACGCGCAGGCTAGAAAATCCGACACCGAAGCCTGGACGCAATCAGAAAAAGCACAAAGAGCGCGGCTATCGGCTATAGAATCGGATGCTCAGGCCAGAATATCGGACGAGCAGGCCAGAAAATCAGTAGCAGAGGCCCAAAAGTCCGAAGCAGAGGCATTGGCGCATGCACAGAGAACGGAAACGGCCCAGGCCAGGGCGGACAAGCTGGAACAAGAAATTGTCGATATGAAAGGCAGGGTGACGGACCTGGGCATCGTCCTGACCATGGGCGACGTGCTTTTTGCCACCGGCGCGGCGTCCCTGTCGCCCGTGGCGGATAACGAAATCGACAAGCTGGCTTTTTTTATGAAGGAATATCCCAATCGCAATGTGCTCATTGAAGGCCATACCGACAGCACGGGGACCGAGAAAGGAAACCTTGACCTTTCCGTTAAACGGGCAAACGCCGTAAGGGATCAACTCATTGCCCGTGATATCAACCAGTCTCGCATTACCACCAGAGGGTTGGGGCAAAACGCTCCGGTGGTCGCCAATGATACCGCGGCGGGACGAGAGCGGAACAGGCGGGTTGATATTACGATCTTAAATGAAGGGGTCAGCCCCTTGACCTCGAAATAATTGATAATAGATGACTTTTTTCTGCATTATCCTCCAATAGACAGCCGGCCGGGGCTTATAATACCGGCCAACCGTAACAATCAAATTAAAAGGAGAATCTTATGTTGTGGACAATTGCAGTAATACTGGTAGTTCTCTGGCTGCTGGGACTTGTGAGCAGCTACACGATGGGAGGGTTTATCCATATCCTGCTGGTGATTGCCATTATCGTAATTCTGGTCAATGTCATCGGCGGTCGGAAAGCCCCGTTATAAAAATCATATCGGAATTGTGCTCCTGATCATGGGAGGAAAAACAGACGGAACAGATCATTTCAGAAAGGGAGATCCGGAAATGAAAAAAACAATATTCAAAAAATTACTGATCACTATCACTTTGGTCAGCCTGCTCCTCCAAATTTCTGCCTGCGGATATATCCTGCATCCGGAAAGAAGAGGGCAGACCGGCGGGCGCATTGACGTGAAGATCGCGGTATTGGATGGGATAGGACTTCTTTTTTTTCTGGTCCCCGGCATCATCGCCTTTGCCGTGGATTTTTCCACCGGGTGCATTTATCTGCCGGGTGGATACGCCGCCGGGCCGGATGCCGATGAAATGAAATTGGTGTATGTCAAACCAGCCGAACTGAATGAAACGGCGATCAGCAGGATTATTACCAAGGAGACGGGCATCTCGACGGCCATTGATCTGAATAAGGCTTTGGTCGGCAAAGTAAAGGGCAGCGAGGAGGTCTCTGAAAAGTTTGCCGGGCTGAAAAAGTCCAGCTTATTGGACGCAACAAAAGCGGAATATTACAGATAAAACAGCATTGCAATAAACCCGGATCAAAGGATCTCTTTCCAGGCCATGAATGTAGTCAGAGCGATCATACGTGTGCTTCCTGAAAAGCATAAAGAAGTTTTGCAGACGCTGATCTTTATGACCACCTTAACCGAAAATGAAAAGGGATGCCTGAGCTACGGTATTTACGGGGATATCGAAGATGAGAACATTTTCAACCTGATCTCGGAATGGGAAACCCGACCGCATCTGAATCGTCATATGCGGTCGGACCGATTCAGCGTTTTGCTCGGAACAAAAAGCCTTTTATCAGAACCGATAAAAATCCAGATACTTACAGTCTCAAATACCGAAGGCATGGAAGCGGTTGATACCATAAGAAAAAAAATGAAACGTATTTTTCCCGCAGCATGAACATCAAAAGGAGACCGTTACGATGAATGCCCTCCTGATTTACCCCAAATTTCCGGATACATTCTGGTCATTCACCTATGCGTTACGTTTTATCGGCAAAAAATCGGCTTTCCCGCCGTTGGGTCTGCTCACCGTTGCGGCCCTGCTGCCGGCGGATTGGAACAAACGCCTTGTGGACGTAAATGTGGACGACCTTACGGATAGTGACCTTTTATGGGCCGATATGGTGTTTATCGGGGGGATGGCGGTTCAACGAAAATCCGCCAAACAAATCATCGACCGATGCACCGCGATGAACGTAAAAATTGTTGCGGGTGGGCCGTTGTTTACTGCCGAACCCGATGAATTCGCGGAAGTGGATCATCTCGTACTGGACGAAGCGGAATCAACGCTTCCCGCCTTTCTGTCGGACCTGCAACACGGACAACCTGAAAAAGTCTATAGAGCATCGGGGTTCTGCAATGTTGCGGACACCCCGATTCCTTCCTGGGATCTGATAAAAACAAAACGATATGCATCCATGAGCACCCAGTTTTCCAGGGGATGCCCCTTCAACTGCGAATTCTGTAATGTAACGGCATTATTTGGTCACCGACCGCGCATGAAAACGCCGCAACAGGTTATTGCGGAGCTGGATCGTATTTATGCTGCCGGCTGGCGCAGCAGTATATTTTTTGTGGATGACAATTTTATTGGAAATAAGGCCTATCTCAAAACGCATTTGCTGCCGGCCCTGATTGAATGGCGCAAAGGTAAAAAAGGATGCGTATTTTTCACGGAAGCCTCCATCAATCTCGCTGATGACCCGGAAATATTAGGTTTGATGGCAAAGGCCGGATTTGATACCGTCTTTATCGGCATCGAATCGCCCGATGAGGTCAGCCTGACGGAATGCGGCAAAACCCAGAATAAAAACCGGGACCTCCTTGAAAGCATAAAAATTATTCACCGTTCAGGCCTGCAGGTGATGGGTGGTTTTATTGTGGGTTTTGACAGCGATTCGCCTTCTATTTTCCAACGGCAGATCGATTTCATTCAGAACAGCGGCATCGTCACCGCAATGGTGGGCATGCTCCAGGCGCCTCCGGGAACGAGACTCTTCGACCGCCTCTCAAAGGAAAGCCGGGTGGTAAAAACCTTCTCCGGAGATAATGTTGACGGAACGACCAATATCCTGCCCAAAATGGGAATTGAAAAGCTTTTGGACGGGTATCAAGTCATCATGAAACAGGTTTATTCACCCCGAAACTATTACCGGCGGGTCAGGGTTTTACTGAGGGAATTAAAGCCCCCTGAAATCAGACAGCCGATAAATCTTGGGCGGTTCCTTTCCTTTTTTCGATCCGCTTTCAGGATCGGAATTCTGGGGGAAGAGCGCTTTCATTACTGGCAGTTGATCCTCTGGACGCTGTTTCGCAAACCCAGACTGATGTCGGTGGCAATAACGCTGTCGATATACGGCCACCATTACCGTAAAATATGCGAACGCTATATTTATTAACATAAATATCGCTAAAGCGAACCTTTCTGCATTTGGCAGCTGTTCCGCTGTATCCACCAATTTCGATTTGGCTTATCCAACAAAACGGGAAAAACAATGCGCGCACACTACCTGCAGCACGTTCCGTTTGAAGGACTTGGCAGCATTGCGCCCTGGTTGGAAGCAAACGGGTATGAGTTGACTTGCACACGGTTCTACGAATCAACCGCCTTGCCGGATACCGGGACAATCGATTTTCTTGTGATCATGGGCGGCCCGATGAGTGTGAATGATGAAGATAAATTCCCATGGCTTGTTTCAGAAAAGCAGTTTGTTCGTGAAGTCATCGAGTCCGGCAAGACGGTCCTGGGAATCTGCCTTGGTGCCCAGATCATTGCAAGCGCAATGGGGGCGAGAGTTTTTCCCAACCCCGTGAAGGAAGTCGGGTGGTTTCCCATTTATGGGGTTGATTCGATCGGCGGCGCTATTTTCCATTTTCCGAAGTCAGAAATGGTTTTTCATTGGCATGGAGAGACTTTTGATTTGCCCCCGGGCTCCATACGACTGGCCAAGAGTGAAGGGTGTGAAAACCAGGCGTTTCAACTCGGCAAGTCGGTGATGGGTTTGCAATTCCACCTTGAAACAACACCAAAGTCGGCAGGACAGATTGTTTCTCATTGTCGCGACGAATTGGTTCCATCAACATACGTACAGACAGAAGAAGAGATCCTGTCTGCGAGCCCAAACAGGTACAAATCTATAAATCACCTGATGGATCGCATCCTCGCTTTTCTTAAAAAAAGCAATGCCTGACAACCCAATCAGCCCAGACGTGGTGCAGGGACCTGGGCGCTACCGGGCGGAATGTTTGTTGGCGGCTGCGTTGATATTTCAATATTCGCCCGTGGTCTGTGCAAAGGCCGGGATCAGGATTCGATTTCGTCTTTCATCCGGTCGAATTCCTCCTTGGTGATTTCACCCCTGGCGTATCGTTTTTTCAGGGTTTCCAGCGGCGTTTCCGTGGTGGACGCAATTTCGGTATTGTCACTTTTGCGCCGTTCGAGCATAAAATAGAGAACAACGCCCGCGAGAACAATCACAATCAGCCACATAAACATGCCTCCATACCCCCATGGTCCCATCATGTGATCCCATCGACCCGTCGGCCGGTCCACCGAACGGTGCATGCACCCGGAAAGAAGCGGTGTTATGAGGACCGCAGGCCATAAACAATGTAAAAAACGGATTTTCACAAAATCACCTCGTATATGTTTTTTTGATAGCTTCAGTACTCAGAACCAGAGCAGTGATTGTCTATAATTATTATGCTGAATCCACGGTAACGCAACTGCAAAACCGTATGCGCATCCGAATACCGGCCTAACAGAATTTGACAGCGTGCAAATCCACCATTAGTTTTTTTATGAATATTGATTCTTCGGTCCGCCCCTGTCAGGCGGTCCTGTCCGCCGGGAAAGGCTGCGCTGCCGGCATTGTCGCCGCAGACTATGCAGCCCATTTAAAAAAAGGCCATCCGAGCCGAATAAGAAAGATGTTTCCAATGCAAGAAAATAAAATACGCCTGGTGTGCCTTTGGATACTGATTTTGGCAATGACGGGAGCAGCAGGGAGTGCGCTCTGGTCAACCGGCGCTTCGAAGTACGCACTCCCGTCCGGGACGGTTTTTGCTGAGACCGGTGGTGAACAAGAAAATGTGAATCTTCAGTGGTTTAAAGAGCAGATGGAGATCTCCGAAAAATATATTCAGGAGCAACAGGGCATTTGGGGCATGTCGTGGGGCCACTTTTTCACTATGGTCTTTCTGGTTTTGTTCGCCCTTGGCGCGCTTGTGGTATTTGTACAAAGACAACGGCGAACCCGTGAAATTTTGGAAATCATTCGAAAGGAGATGCAACATGGCGATTCAGGTTGAATTTAAAACCTCCGGCAAAACAGCACAGTGGGAGGATCACTATGAATCCCTCCTGGACATGATGGAAGCAAACGGCATCAAGGTTGAAACCGATTGCGAGGCGGGCATTTGCGGAACCTGCAAAACCCGGCTGCTTTCCGGAAAAGTCGAAATGGAAGTTGAAGACGGACTTGATGAAGAAGATATCGAACAAAATATGATACTGCCGTGCGTGGCCACGCCTGTAACCGATATCGTACTGGAGGTTTGATCGGCCATGTGGCAGGAAAGAAATATCAATGCCTACCTGGCTGTTTTTTTCGCCGTGCTGGTCATGGGTTTTCTGGTTCACCAGGACCGGGCTTTTGCCGGAAGCGGCCTGGGTCACTTCCTGGGCATCATGGGCGCAGTATTGATATTGATGACCCTGATTTACCCTTTCCGAAAGCGGGTTTTGAAAAAAAAAGGCAAAAAGAACCCGCTCAACAGTCATATTACCTATGGCCTGGTCGGCCCTTCGCTGGTGGTTATCCATTCGGGCCACAATTTTGAAAGTCTCGTCGGCATATTGATATTTCTGTCGCTCGTGTTGGTGGTATTGAGCGGCATTGTAGGACGTTTTCTCTTCAAAAAAGTGAACCGGTCATTTAAGGAGCAAAAACAAGACCATAAACTTTTAAAGGAACGTATTGAAAGGCGGAAACCAGAATTGTTCGACGCCTGCAGGGCCGATTATTCAAATGGGGAGGCCATAGGCGAATCAACCGGTCGCGAACCGTCCGCATTTTCTCCTCCCCCGGACCTGATGGACGAATGCAGCCATTGGCTGGATGAAGTGCGGGCGTTTGCAGAAAAAGAATACAATATGCGGTTTTTCGACCGGCTCAAAACCATTTTTACCAAATGGATAAAAATCCATTACGTGATTTCCGGGTTCCTGTTTGCCCTGTTGGTCGTTCATGTAATAACCACGCTCTATTATGGACTTCGCTGGCTGCCATGAAGAAAATCGTCCTCAATGGTATCATTATCGCCTTGATTATCACAGTGGCGATATGGTTGTATGCGCACGACGAAGCAGCAAAGCCCGGAACGCTGAGCAGCGCCCATGACTTTATCGACGATTGTGAAACCTGCCACGTCCCCTGGCGGGGTGTGGATGACGAGTCGTGCATACAATGCCATTATTTTGCCGCACCGGAAACCCTTAAGCCGTGGCTCCGGTTTCATGAAGCGCACGAGCACTGCCTGGATTGCCACACGGAGCACAGGGGATACGGTGCGGATATATCCAAAGTGGACCATACCCTTTTCAATCCGGATCTTTCCTGCACCGACTGCCATTATGAGGCGCATGACGGTAAATTCGGTGAAGACTGCCGGGCATGCCATCGTATTGATACATGGAAAATCGAAGGCTACAGGCATCCACCGGTTGATAACAGGGATTGTCATCGCTGTCACGCGGCCCCGGCATCGCACCATGCGGAAGATTTCTGGGATGCAATAATAGAAGGCCATGAAATGATCATTAATCGTGAAGCCCGCCCGGATGTCGAAGAATGCTGGCGCTGCCACACCACCCACAGATGGGGTCACCTGATGATGGACCATGATCTTTGAATATCTGCCGGAAGGCGCGGTCTCTATGTGCAACACATTCAGCCTGGGCGGGCTGAAACGTTTATCCAAATAGACAACAAAGAGGGAAGAAATGAACGGTGGTGAGCTCATCGCCCAGGTATTGAAAAACCAGGGCGTCCGATTCGTCTTCACCCTTTGCGGCGGCCATATATCGCCCATCCTGGTGGGTGCCAAAAACCAGGGCATCCGGGTCATTGACGTCCGTCAGGAGCCCACGGCCGTGTTTGCCGCAGACGCCGTCTCCCGCATGACCGGCGTGCCCGGGGTTGCGGTGGTGACTGCCGGACCCGGCGTTACCAATTCCGTCACCGCCGTCAAAAACGCCCAGATGGCACAGTCCCCCCTGGTTCTCATCGGCGGTGCACCGGCTACGGTTACCCGGGGCAGGGGGGCGCTTCAGGATATCAAGCAGATAAAGCTCTATGAGACCCTGGTCAAGTGGTCCTCTTCCCTGAAACAGGACTGCGACATTATCGCGGTCTTTGAAGAGGCTTTTGACGTATCCCGCTCCGGCGTGCCCGGCCCGGTGTTTGTCGAGTACCCCCTGGATCTGCTCTACGACGCGGACCTGGTGCGGGCGTGGTATGAGAAACAGGCGGGCAAGGGCAGGGGCATCGGCGGCAGAATGATTCAGTGGTATCTCAGGCGCCACGTGGACAAGCTGTTTGCCTGCTCGCCAAAGGCAATCGAGGCCGCAGAGAAGGAAAACATTACCCCGTTTGCCGTATCATCGCAGGATGTGGACAAGGTGGTGGAACGGATCAAAAAGGCGCGCGCGCCGGTGATGATCGTCGGCAGCCAAACCGCCCTGCGGCCGGATAAGATCAATGAGCTGGCCGAAGGCCTCAAAAATATGGGCGTGCCCATGTACTTGACCGGTATGGCCCGCGGCCTGCTGGGAAAAGACCATGCCTTGCAGTTTCGGCACAACCGCAGTGCGGCCTTGAAAGAGGCCGACCTGGTGATCAATTTCGGCATGCCCTGCGATTTTCGGCTCAACTACGGGCAGAGCATCAACAAAAAGGCGTTTTACATCGCGGTCAACCGCAGCAAAGAGGATTTGCGGAAAAACCGTCGGCCCGATATCGGCATCCAGGCCGATCCCTGCACGTTCCTGCTGGCGCTCTCATCCCTGCTGCACCTTGAAAATGCGCACCACGCCGCGTGGCAGCAGCGGCTGGAAACGCGGGAGGAGAGGCGGGAACTTGAAATCCGGGAATTCATGGACGCGCAGACCGACTATGTCAACCCGCTTCACCTGTGCAGCCGCATCGATGACGCCCTGGAAAGCGACAGCGTGTTGATCGGCGACGGAGGGGATTTCGTGGCCACCGCCGCCTATATCGTAAACCCCCGAAAGCCTCTTTCCTGGCTGGACCCGGGCGCCTACGGCACCCTGGGGTGCGGTGCGGGGTTCGCCATTGCCGCCAAGCTGGTGCGGCCCGAGGCTCAGGTATGGCTGCTGTGGGGGGACGGCGCAGCCGGATACGGAATGATGGAAATCGACACGTTTGTTCGCCACGATCTGCCCATCATCGCCGTTGTGGGCAACGACGCCGGATGGACCCAGATCGCCCGCGACCAGGTGGACATCCTCGGCGACGACGTGGCCGTCACCCTCAGGTACAACAACTATGACCGGATCGCAGAGGCCCTGGATGCAAAGGGGTTCAAGCTGGACGATCCCGGCATGGTCAATGACGTGCTGACACAAGCGGCCGATGCCGCCCGCAACGGGCACCCTGTGCTCGTAAACGCCCTCATGGGCAAAACCGATTTCCGCAAAGGATCCATATCGGTTTAATTCCCCGCTTAAAAAATTTCACCTCTTTACAGGAGCGCACCATGATCAAAACCCGTATCACCGAATTCTTTGGCATTGAAAAACCGATTGTCCAGGGCGGCCTCATGTGGATCGCCACTGCAGCGCTCACGTCCGCCGTGGCCAACGCCGGCGGCATGGGCTTCATGACCGCGCTCACGTTTCCGGATCCCGAAGGTCTGCGTGCTGAAATCCGCAAATGCCGGGAAATGACCGATAAGCCTTTTGGCATCAACCTCACATTTCTGCCGACCCTCACCCCGCCGGACTATCCCGGCTACATCAAGGTGTGCATTGAGGAGAAAATAAAATTTATTGAAACCGCCGGCCGCAATCCGGAACCCTACATGGAGCAGATCAAGTCTGCGGGCATCAAGGTGCTGCATAAATGTACCTCGGTTCGCCATTCGCAGAAGGCCCAGCAAATCGGCTGCGATGCGGTGGGCATCGACGGGTTCGAGGCTGCCGGCCATCCCGGTGAGGACGATTGCACCTCCCTTATCCTGGTGCCTTGTACCCGCAATGTGATTGATCTGCCCCTGGTGGCCTCCGGCGGGTTTGCAGACGGCCGCGGGCTGGCCGCCGCCCTCATGCTGGGGGCTGACGGTATGAACATGGGCACCCGGTTTGTGGCCACGAAGGAAGCGCCCGTGCATGAAAATGTCAAAAAATCCATCGTCGCGCGGAAGGAGCTCGATACCCGGCTCATCATGCGCACCCTGCGCAACACCGAGCGGGTGCTTTCCAACACCGCAGCCGAAAAGGTGCTTGAAATCGAAGCGGCGGAAGGGGAGACCAAAATCGAGGATATCGTCCCCTACGTAGCCGGCCGGGTGGGCAAGGAAATGCTGCAGGATGGCAATATGGAATCCGGCACCCTGGCGGCCGGCCAATGCATGGGGCTCATCCGGGACATCCCCACCGTGCAGGAGCTGCTCGATCGCATTATGGCCGAGGCGGAAGCCGCCATTGAGGAAAAGTATTCCTGGATCGTACAAACATGATGATTCTACTGGAACAGGCGCAACATGCAGGTCATTGAAGCCCGGCAACTCGTAAAACGCTTCGGCAAGTTCACCGCGGTGAACGGTGTGAGCTTTCAGGTGGAAAGGGGCGAATTTTTCGGCCTTCTCGGTCCCAACGGTGCGGGCAAAACGTCCGCCATTCGGATGGTTTACGGATTTTCGCCCATAACAAGCGGAGATATGGCGGTTTTCGGGCTGGACATCCGGACTGACTGGCGAAGGATACGCTCGCGGATAGGGGTCTGCCAGCAAGACAACACCCTGGATCCGGATTTGACCGTCGAGCAGAATCTCCTGCTGTTCGCCCGCTACTTTGAAATCAATCGTGACCTCGCCCGGGAGCGCGCCGAACAGCAGCTCGAATTCTTCGCCCTGACCAACAAGCGAAACGCCAGGGTCATGGAACTTTCCGGCGGTCTGGCAAGGCGGCTGCAACTGGCAAGGGCCCTTATCTCCGAACCGGACCTGCTTATTTTGGATGAGCCGACAACCGGTCTGGACCCCCAGTCCCGCTACCAGGTCTGGGACCGGTTGTTTGAATTAAAGAAGCGTGGCCTGACCATGCTGCTGACCACCCACTACATGAGCGAGGCCGAAAGCCTCTGCGACCGTCTGCTGATCATGGATCACGGCGACATCGTCACAGAAGGCCGCCCGCGCCGACTGATCACCGAACACACCGCTGAAAGCGTGATCGAGATCGAAGGCCCAAGCGAGGAACTCCGGAGTTACATCCGGGAGCACACCATCCGGCATGACGATCTTGGCCAACGGATGATTATCTACACCGAGGCCAACGGTAAAATGGAAGCCGAGATCCGAAGCCGTTTCTGCATGGAGGCCTGCCTTTTTCGCCCCGGCAATCTCGAAGACGTCTTTCTCCGTCTTACCGGCAGGGGGCTTCGCGAATGAGCCGTGTTGATTTACTACGAATATCATTTCGCTTCCGCCATGTCTGGTTCCGGAACCTGATCACCTATCGCCGTATCTGGCGGGTCAACTTCCTTGTACCGCTGCTCGAGCCTGCGTTCTATATCGCGGCCTTCGGGCTGGGTTTTTCGGGGCTTATCGAGGAGGTAAACTACGGCGGCAGGGATCTTGCGTACACCGAGTTCATGGCCCCGGCCCTGGTGGCCACGGCATGCATGTGGAACGCATTTTTCGAAACCACCTATGCCTCTTTCGTGCGCATGTACTATCAGAAGACCTATGACGGCCTTCTGGCCACTCCTCTCAGCCTCGAGGAGATCATCCTCGCCGAGATCGTGTGGGCGGCCACAAAGGCTGCCGCTGCTGTTACGCTGATGCTTGTCGTTCTCGTCCCGCTGGGTTTTGCGGATTTCCCCGGCGCCTTTTTTTGCATACCGCTGGCATTTTTCGGCGGGCTGGCATTCGCCGCCATCGGCATGTGCTTTACCGGCATCATTCCGACCATCGACATGTTCAACCTGCCCATTTTTCTTTTCATCACGCCCATGTTCCTGTTTTCGGGCACGTTTTTCCCGCTTTCGGGCATTCCGGACTGGGCGCGGATCATCACGTTCTTTTTCCCCCTCTACCACCTGGTGGAACTGACCCGTTTCTTCTGCATCGGAACCATGGAGTCGAACCTGTTCGTAAACCTCAGCTATCTGCTGGTTTTCTTCATCGTCTTCGGCTACCTGGCACTTTTGGCCATGAAAAGACGCCTGACCCAGTAGGCGCTATAAAAACATAACCCATGCTTTCACAGCGACCTCAAAAGCCGCTGCGCTCGAAACATACATAAATCGAAATAGAAAGGAGAATAAAATGAAAACATTAATACCCGCTATATTGGTAATACTGATAATGACAGTTTCAGCATACGCCGCCGAATACGCCGCCGAAGGTATGGTTGACGTTAAAAGTTCTTTCGGAGTGAAAGAAACGGGAGACAGACTTGAAAATGTTCTGAAAGAGAGAGGCATGACAATATTTAATAGAGTTACGCACTCTGAAGCAGCTAAAAAAGCAGGGATAGAATTGCGAGAAACAGAACTGATCATTTTTGGCAATCCCAAAGTAGGGAGTCCTCTCATGAAATGTCAGCAAAGCGTTGCTATTGATCTGCCACAAAAAGCGTTAATCTGGGCAGATGGTGAAGGTAACACATTGATATCATATAATGATCCGAGATATTTGGAAAAAAGGCACAATGTTTCCAACTGCGAGGAAGTGATTTCAAAAATTGAGAAGGCACTTGCCGGCATAGCAAAGGCTGCAGCAACAAAATAGAAGGTATAATGGCTGGTCCAGGATTCCTATACCAGTTTAAATGTTAGGCTCCCGCTGCACACCTGCAAGTGAGAAATGCGTTATGCGATATTATGCGAAAGGAGACTCGATGAAAGACGATATAATGTATTCCAAAACGAAGACCTTGTCACGACGTCAATTCCTCTTCACGACGGGTTTGGTCTTCACGGGCATGCTCTTGCCGCCGTTTCGTCCGATATGGGCAGCCCAGCCAGCCGCGAAGAGTACCGGCGAGTTCGGCGAACTCAACGCGACCGATCCCGGCGGCATTGACCTCTACCTGGAACACAAAGACCTGCTGATCGGAGGCAAGCCCGGCCGTGCCATTGCGATCAATGGCTCCATTCCCGGGCCGGTCATTCGGATGCAGGAAGGCAAAGAGGCGCTGATCCGCGTTCACAATCGGCTGGACGAATCTAGCTCGATTCACTGGCACGGCATCTTGCTGCCTTTCAACATGGATGGCGTCCCAGGCATCAGCTTCCCGGGCATTCCCGCGGGGGAGACCTTTACTTACCGCTACCCCATCCGGCAGAACGGCACGTATTGGTACCACAGCCACACTGGTTTGCAGGAACAGCTCGGACATTATGGCCAACTCATTGTCGAACCGGCTGAAGCAGACCCGGTGGGGTACGACGTGGAGCATTCGATTGTTTTGTCCGACTGGACGTTTGAGAATCCGCATAGCGTACTAAGGAAGCTTAAGACCATGGAGGGCTACTACAACTTCCAGCGCCCGACGCTGGCGAATATCGATGATCAGATGAAGGCGACCGGCATGTCGTTGAGCGAAGTGCTGGGGAAACGACTGGCGTGGGACCGAATGCGGATGGATCCGACCGACATCGCCGACATTACCGGCGCAACCTATACCTATCTGATGAACGGCAAGGCGGCCCACGAAAACCCTACGTTTATCGCCAAGCCCGGCCAAAGGGTGCGCCTGCGGATCGTAAACGCCTCGACGATGACCTTTTACGATGTCCGCATCCCTGGTCTGCCGATGACGGTCGTGCAGGCAGATGGTCAGAACATCAAGCCCGTGGAGACCGACGAGTTTCGTATCGGGGTGGCCGAAACCTATGACGTTATCGTGACGCTGCCGGACTCAAGAGCATACACCCTGTTTGCGGAGACAATGGACCGCAGCGGTTATGCCCGCGGGACCCTGGCCCCGAGACAAGGAATGCCGGCGGAATTGCCTGAACAGCGTCGCCGGCCCATGCTCACGATGGCAGACATGGGTATGATGATGCACGGCGAGATGGAGGACATGGACGGTGAGGGCCATGAGGGCATGAATCAGGTCATGCCGTCTCACGCTTCCGGCGACGGGCAATTGCCCACGACCAACTTGATCGGGCGCATCAAGCACGGCCCGGACCAGCACGGCCCGGCCAGCATCACCATGGCGCAAACGGCATATCGCCGGCTCGATTATCCCGGGGCCGGACTTGGCGACGACGGCTGGCGCGTGCTGACTTACAGCCAGTTGCGCGTCCTGGAAGAACCCCCTGATCGACGGCCGCCCACGCGTCAATTCGACCTGCATCTGACGGGCAACATGCACAAGTACATCTGGGGATTCGACGGCAAAAAGTGGTCACAATCGGACATGATCCGCTTCCAGTACGGCGAGCGCCTGCGGATCAACATGATCAACGATACCATGATGAGCCACCCGATTCACTTGCACGGCATGTGGATGGACCTTTACGCGGGGGCCGAGCACTACGGCGACAACCCCCGCAAACACACTGTGAACGTGCAGCCGTCAGAGTTGCTGACCGTGGACATCAGCGCAGACGCCCCGGGACAGTGGGCGTTCCATTGCCACCTGCTTTATCACATGGAGGCCGGCATGTTCCGCACCGTCGCCGTCGTCCGTTCGCTGGAAGGAGGTTTGATCAATGTCAAGTCGTAATTACCGCCCTTGGAATATTGTCGTGTTCTTGATGTTGCTGACGTTTGCCGTCCCGGCAAGGGCTCAAAAGGAGTCCGACCTGCCGAGCACGGCGGATCGCCTACTGCACGGTGAATCAGCCGCACAGCATGATGAATCCCCAACCCCGGCGCCGGAGATCGAACCGGCGATCCCGGAAGGCATGACGCTGGAGGAGGTGTTCGACTTCGCCGAGTCACCGCCGCCCAGCGACTTCCCCGAACCGCTATCCGATGACAAGCGCTACGCCTTCATGCTGTTCGAGCAGCTGGAGTATCGCGTTGCGACCGACGACGAGACGGCCGATCACCTCGGCTGGGAGGCCCAGGGCTGGATCGGCGGCGACTTCAACAAGTTCTGGTGGAAGAACGAGGGCGAGGCGGTCTTTGATGGTCCGGATGAGTGGGAAATGGAAACCGACCTGCTCTATTCCCGCCTGATCACGCCGTTCTGGGACTTTCAGGTCGGCGTGCAATACGCCAACGATTGGCGCAAAGACGACTACGAAGACCGGTGGTCCGGCATGATCGCGCTGCAGGGCCTGGCACCTTACAATTTCGAGCTTGATAACTCGCTCTACATCTCCGAGGACGGTGATGTCACCGTAGCGATCGAAGCCGAGTACGATCTCCGCATCACCCAGCGCCTCGTGCTTCAGCCGCGGGTCGGAATGGGCTTTGCCTTTCAGGATATTCCCGAACGCAGCCTCGGCGGAGGCATGACCGACGTCACGCTTGATATGCGCATGCGTTATGAGATCAAGCGAGAGTTTGCTCCCTATTTCGGCCTTCGCTCCCAGTTCCTTGTTGGAGAAACCGGCAACATCGCAGAGGCCGGTGGGGAGGATTCCGAAAAGCTCTTTTTCCTGGCAGGCTTTCGCTTCGCCTTCTAATGTTCATTGGCGTCAAGCAGGGGAGTGTTTCAAAGGCAAGTGCATCTTCTGTATTGATTTGGTACTCTAAATTTTGCATTATGGTAGAAACTTTCCAGGACATAAAATGGAAAAATTCTTCAGCAGGCTGTTTTCGGTAAAAATACCCGAAAATATTCAGGGTGTCGCACGCAAGAAACTGGTAATTTTGATGCTGCTGCGGACTTGAATGATTTGAGAATGCCGGCTCCCCTGCAAGGCTCCGCCGTCTTTGTTACTGCTTATATTTGCCGGGGAAAGGAAGATAAGCGATGGCAATGAAAATATGCGAAAAATGCGGGAACGAGGTTGGCACAAAAGCCGAATCTTGTCCAAAATGCGACGGTGCACTGAAAAAGAAAACCGGTTATTTCGGATTTATCGGTGCGGGAATCCTTATTCTTTTCATCCTTGGCCTCATCGTATCTCTTATGGAAGATGGTTCAAACAAAACGACGCCTGCTTCAGGTTCAAAACACACGACTGCCAGCACAAATGATAATAGCCGGGAAATCTATAGCAAAGGCGAAACTGTATATGTCGGTTATGCATCATATGTTGTTTTGCGCTCTTGGTGGTCCTCAAGGTTGAGTGATACTCAATTCATGGATGACCAGCCTGATGCCATGTTCCTTTTTATCGAGCTAACCGTAAGAAATGATGATAAAAAGGCAATCAGAATTCCGCCGTTTAAGGTGGTTGACGAAAATGGAGATGAGTATGAAACTATCAGTAAGGGCAGGGAACTCGAAGGATCAATCGGTTCTTTGGATAATATAAATCCCGGCGTCGAAAAACAAGGCAAAATCATTTTTCATGTACCTCAAAGCCATAATTACAAGCTCATCGTTTCCGGTGAATACTGGACGGGAGAAAAAGCTCTTATAAAGATTGAGGGATGATCACGTACAGAAAGGCAGGACCGTCTGACGCGGAGGCTGTTGCGAACCTCCACGCGCAAAGCTGGCGGGAAAACTATCGGGACTCTTTTCATGACTCGTTCCTTGATGGGGACCTGCCCGGCGAACGTCTGGGTGTATGGCGTGAACGTCTCGATCACCCGGCAGGCAATCAGTTTGTCCAGTTGGCACTTGCGGATGCGGAGCTTGCTGGATTCGTATGCGCATACGGTGGTTACGACGCCCGGTGGGGTTCGTTCATCGATAATCTGCATGTCGCCGCTGCCTTCAAGGGTAACGGGATTGGCAGAGGTCTCATGCAGGAAGTGAGCAACTGGCTCGCATCAGCGTATCCCAAACAAGGAGTACACCTTCTGGTCCTCGAGAGTAACGATCCGGCCATGCGCTTCTATGAGCGCCTCGGAGGCCACTTGGCAGAGATGGTGGGAATGGAAACCCCCTATGGCGCAATAGTACCGAGTTTCCGGTATGTCTGGACGAAACCGCAGCTGCTTTAAAAAATGTTTGATAACCTGAATCATCGTTCGCTGAGAAAGAAAACAATCCTGTTTTACAAAATAATACGAAGTCAGATGGAAACGGGCGGATGATCATAAGAAATAAAGAAAAAGAGGTCACCGGAAAAGCGGATATCGCCGCCTTTCCCGACTGGCTGCCGAAATGGATGAAATCGAAAAATATTGTTCTGTGGGGCGCGGCGGACTTGCGGAGTTTTTCCACGCCGCCGGATGAAACAGGAAAAGACTTCCCTGCAGCGATTTCATATGTTGTTCCCATGAATCCCCGAATCATGTCCGGCATCCAAAACGGGCCCGACCAGGCCTATGCCGACGAATACGCCCGGGTGAACGATCATATCAATGCATTGTCAAAAGCGCTGTGCGCTGAAATCACAGGCAGGGGCTTCCGGGCACAACCGCTTGCCGCTTCCGACCGCACGGATACGGTTGCCATCAAGGGGGATTTTCCCCACAAGACTGCGGCGACACGGGCGGGCCTGGGCTGGGTGGGTCGCCATTGCCAATTGATTACCCGTCCGTTCGGATCATGGGTGCGGCTGGGAACGATTTTTATGGATATGGACCTCCCATTGGGCCCTTCTACGGAAAGGCATTTCTGCGGCCGCTGCATGCGATGCGTGGACGCCTGTCCTGCAAAGGCGTTAAAAGGTAATGCATGGTATCCCGGTCTGCCCCGTGAAGAGATAGTAGATGTGCATGCCTGCGACCAATGGAAAAAAACGCATTATCTGAGGTATCACAATGGGCATGTCTGCGGAATCTGCTCTGCAGTCTGCCCTTACGGGATAAAATCGCTCAAAAGAGCATAAATTTTCCGTCTGGCAGGAAGTCAACCGGAAACTAACGTCCAAGGAATGTTCATGAAGTTGGAAACGGATTCATACAAAAGGATTATCGAAAACCTGCATGACGGTCTGTATTTTGTGGACCGGGATCGTACAATAACCTTCTGGAACAACGCTGCCGAGCAGATCTCCGGATTTTCTGCGGATGAAGTCATTGGCAGGCCCTGTTATGAAAATATCCTCACCCATGTTGATGACGGCGGAAATACCCTTTGTATGGGGATGTGCCCGCTTGCCGAAACCATTAGTGACGGGGAAAACCGCAGCGCTATTGTATACATGCATCACAGAAACGGCCACAGAATCCCGGTCTCCGTCCGGGTCAGCACATTAACCGATAAAGCCGGTAATATCATTGGCGGTATTGAACTGTTTACCGATATCAGCAATCTGGAAGCCAATGAATTGAGGGTGAAAGAACTGGAAAAGCTCGCCTTTTTAGACCACCTCACGCAGCTGGCAAACCGGCACTACGTGGAGCGGGAAATCCAGAACCGGTTTGAGGAGAAAAAGCGCTATAACATGCCGTTCGGCATCCTGTTCATGGATATTGACTATTTTAAGAGGTTCAACGACACCCATGGGCATGATGTGGGTGACAAGATGCTCCGGCTGATTTCCAAGACGCTGGTGTCCAACAGCAGGCCGTTTGATATATATGGCCGGTGGGGAGGGGAAGAATTTCTCGGCATCATAAAAAATTCCGATGCTGTCGAGCTGGAGTTGCTGGGAAACCGGATTCGCAGGCTGGTGGAAAACTCCTATATTATCCATAACGGGGAAAAATTGAACGCTACAATTTCCATCGGCGCTGCGGTCGTCCGGGAGGATGACGATATTGACAGCCTGCTGAAAAGGGCCGACTCCCTTTTATATAAAAGCAAGGATGCCGGCAGAAACTGTATGTCCATCGATTCCGGTTTGATGCCCTGGGATGCCTGAAAACCGATTGCCGCTGCGCCTGAACGCACGGGAGCTGAAAAAGATGATTTTACGCAAGAATCCATCCTTTACATTGCATTCTGAAAACTATTGGGGTCGGCGCGCCGCTCTTGGCATGCTCCGGGATTTGAATTGAGCCCTGGCAACCCTGGAGGTCTTCCAGGATATGGCGGACCGGCCGGATGATGCCATGCTCAAGGCCTGCACCGGGCTCGAAGGCGGGGTCGTGGCAGCGGGTTCGACCTGCGGCGTGGTTAGCGCAGGCGTGCTTTGTCTGGCCTGCGATGCGGAACCGGATCTGCTGCAAGGCGGTTCGGCCGCGGAAAAAGAAGTCATGGAAAGGGCTGCCCGCCTTGTCCATTGGTTTGAAGATACCTACGGGTCTTCATTGTGCAGGGATCTTACCGGCGTTGATTTTTACAGCAAGGCAGGGCAGATACGATACCTGGTGCCAGGCGACAAGGTAATTCCCTGCCTGTTGCATATTCGCGGCGCCATGCGCTACCTGTTCAATAACCGGATCCCCGATGGCAACCAGAATGCGAACCTGCCGTCAAACCCGGCGACGGATACCGGAACAAAGCCCGTTCACTGCGCCTCCGCCGTATTGGAAGGAATTCGCCGGCAGACGGGCACAGGCAACATACGGCTTGAGCGCATGGCGTTTGTTTTGGACGGCGGGGTAGCTTTGAGTGGAGGGGTGTGCGGCGCACTGGCCGGGGCCATCCTGGCCGTCAACAATGTTTTGGGGCTACAAATTCGACAGATGTCTTACGGCAGCATCATCGGCGCGTTTGCCCGCGGGCATGCCAACCTGCTCACGAAAAAAACAAGGATCTCGTGCGAACCGTTTGCCGTTGGCAGAAAAGTGGTTTCGGATTTTCGGGAAATCGCAGGGGGTATTGAATGCCGGACCATCACCGGCCGGTCGTTTTCAGATTGGGATGCCTTTCAGGAATATATGGCGGGAACGCCGCCATGCCAAGACCTGATTGAATCAGTGATACGGCGGACATCCGATGAGGTCTGCTCCCTTGAAAAACGTCGTGCAAGTCTTCCTGGGCAGTCCCGGGGTTTTTGACACGGAGGCGCACACCGGTTACTGTTTGTATAAAAACCCGGAAGAATAACCAGACAGATGCGACCCAAGGGAGGAGTATATGAGCCGAAACCTGTTTTCGCCGATCCAAGTCGGCGGTATTGAGCTGAAAAACCGTATTACCATGGCGCCTATTTATCTCGGCTATGCCGGGGAGGGGGGCACCATATCCCCCCTTATGCTCGAACACTACCGGATGGTGGCCAGAGGCGGCGCTGCCATGATCACGGTGGAAAATGCCACCGTTGACCACCCCGAGGGCAGCGGCTCCAACCGGACCATACGCGCAGATACGGATGAGAACTTGGAGGGGTTGTCCCGGCTGGCAGACGAGATCAAAAAACAAGGCGCTGTTGCCTGCCTCCAGATCAACCATGCTGGCCGGTTCGCTGGCGTCAAGGCGCCTGTGGCGCCGTCGGCCGTGGATACGTTCGGCAGAAAACCGAAACCCCTTGACGCCGGGGAAATCGACGCTGTCCGGGAAAAATTTGCAAAAGCCGCTGCCCGTGTCAAACAGGCCGGCTTCGACATGGTCGAGCTTCACGGCGGCACCGGCTACCTGCTGTCGCAGTTTATTTCTCCCCGGACCAACAAGCGCGAGGACGAATACGGCGGATCGCCGGAGAACCGGATGAAATTTCCCCTGGAGGTGCTGCGCGCGGTCCGGGCCGAAGTCGGGGATTTTCCCGTAGGATACCGTTTTCTGGCCGACGAGTTCCTGCCGGACGGGCTGACGACGGATGAATCGGCGCCATTTGCGGCCGCGCTGGCCGACGCCGGTGCTGCGTACCTTTCAGTGATGGGGGGTACGTATGAATCCTTCATGCTTCCTGAAATCATAGAAAAATCGAAAACAGAGGGGTACATGGCCGATCTTGCCGGGACCATAAAGCCGCACGTGTCCATACCGGTTGTCACAGCCGGGCGCATTTCATCGGGGAAAACCGCGGGCGCCATTTTGGAAAAGGGGCAGGCCGATCTTTTGGGCCTTGCCCGCGTTTTGTGGGCTGACCCCGAGTGGCCGGAGAAAGTCCGCCAGGGCCTTGAAGATGAAATCGTTTTATGCGATCCTTCCTGCCCGGACATCTGCATGCAGCTCGTGATGAAGGGGAAGCCAGCCTACTGCCCCCAGTGGGAACCGTCGAAGACAAGGAAAATGAAGGACCTGTTTCAATAAGCCCCTGTGTTTCAAATCAGCCCCATCTTTCGGAGCGCCTGCCGGGTATGGAAGAGGTTCGGGGGCGGTTTTGCTTCGTTCGTGGCACCGGATGCCAGTCGATCGGCCAGCAGCACAAGGTCTTCGAACGTGTCGATATCCGGTAGGCGCTCTAATACGTGAACGGCGCCTACGGTTTCACCGAGCCGTTCAGCGGTTTTTTCGAAAACATCGGGGCGGCTCCAGGTAATATCCGTAAAGGCCTCCTTGAAGAGGCTGTTTTTGGCAAATCCGATCAAATAGTATCCGCCGTCCACGGCCGGGCCGATCACTGCGGGGTGGGTTTCCAGCGCTGAAAACGCATCGGACAGGAGGCCTTCCGTCAGTTCCGGAATGTCCGAGCCGACAAGAAGGAAGCGGCTATATTCGTCGTCCGCCGCCTGATGCATGGCGTTGTGCATGCGCGCCCCCAGGTCGGCCCCCTCCTGCACGAACAGCGGTGGGCTGATTTCCGGCCAGCCGTTTCCCCCCCATTCGCCGTGATTTAAGCGGCAATATATCCGTATATCCGCGTAGGTGATAGATCCGGCGCGTTGGATGGTTGCTATGATATCGGATACGAACGCCCGGTAGACCATGAGCGCGTCTTGTGCACCGATGCGTGCGGCAAGCCGCTTCTTGACAAAACCTTCCACCGGGGCCTTGACAAAAAGAAGGATGCACCGGGAATTATTTTTTTTCATGTTGTCCGGCAGCAGCTTTCATGTAGGTTTGCGTCTTGAAAAACGGGCACGAATCAACGATACATTCCCTGTTTTTCAGGACCTGTCCGCAATTATGGGTATTGTCTGCCGCAAGCGGCACAGAAAGAAGGTCTTTGGAAATCTCTGCGGTTTTTTCCAGCACTGTCAGGGTTTCGCGGCGGCAGCATCTCGCCGCTTCTGTAAGCCCTATGGCCGCACTGATTTCGCCGACCGCCTGCTGGACGATACGGCGTTTGTCCGCGATCAGCGGGTTGACGCCCAGGATGATGCCAAGGGCAATGCCTGCGCCGGCGGCCGCACCGCAGCATCCCCAGAACGCGCAGGTGCCGCCGGGGATGGATTGGCCCCGGTTGATCCCGTTGATAATGGCTTCGTCGGCAATGATGCCGCCGCTGTTGCGATAGGCGGCCAGGATGACGCCCGGCACCATGAAGTGATGTTCCGGACCGTGGACCGGAAAAGCAGGATGCGCACGAATGGTTTCGGCAAGAGCGATCATGTCGGTTTGATCGGTGGTGATGCAGATATGGCGGACAATATCCAGAACGCCGCTCCCGTGACAGGTGTCGCATAAAAAATGACCGTCCGTGCATACCGCATTGGCATGAAAGGTGCCGGAGCAGAATCGGCACGTTTTCGGCGTGTCCCGGTCAAGGTAGACAATGGGTTTTGCGCAGACCATGCAGCCGGATGAATGCCGTATAAGAGCCGCGCTTCCGGATCTTTTTTCCTCGTCTTGAACCGGCGGGGGAAGGACGCAGGAACATGGATTTTCTTTTTCAGGGGTTGCATAATTGCCTTGTTCATCGGGCATAATCACCGGCGTTATCGGGCGGTTGCCTGTAATTTTGAAGCCTTCGGAGGCCAGTCCCCGGTGCAGGACCTTGCCGTCATCGGTAATAACCGCGGCAAACGGGCCGGGATACACGAGTGTTGCACAGTCCGGGTCGGGTTTGGCTGCGCTGTATGTGAGGGAGAAAAACATGTGGTTTTCCACCTGCCGGTAAAAAAAACGTTTTTCAATCCGGATATCGGTGAAGCCCGCTGATTCCAGAACGGAAAGAAGGTATGGCTGTACCATGGCGCCGGACAGACACTCCCCCCGGAGCTTGTCATTGCCGGCAATACGGGGCGGGACCGGGGTGTCGCAGACCACGTCTGATATCATGATCCGGCCGCCGGGTTTGACAACCCTGAAAATCTCTGAAAACGTCCTCCGCTTGTTTGCCGACAGGTTCACCACGCAGTTGGAGATCACCACGTCTACGCTGTTATCCGGCAGGGGGATTTTTTCCAGGAGTCCCTTTAGAAAGTGAATATTGTCGTAGCCAAGGTTTTTGCAGACGTCTTTTTTCAGCCGGCCTGCAAGTGCAATCATGGGGTCCGACATGTCGATGCCATAAACTAATCCATTTCGCCCCACCTGCCGGGCGGCGATAAAGCACTCCATGCCGGCGCCTGAACCCAGATCCACAAGGGTTTCCCCGGGTTTAAGGCCGGCGTCCAAAACCGGGCTGCCACATCCGTAAGACCGGATTCTGGCGCTTTCCGGGACGTGGTCCATGACCTCTTCGGGATAGCACACGGGATTGGCAATATCCCTGTTGACCTTTCCGGCGGCCGTGTCGTAGAAAGCTGCGGCTACTTTCATGGGATTGCCCGGATTGGATGCGGTCAGTACACAATTGGAATGGGTGAGGGAAATGCCGGTTCCGTCCATCCGGCATTGTTCCACCAAATCCCCCATTTTCAGGCGGATCTGCGGATTATCACCTGTATCCGGCAACCGGTTTGCTTCCCGGTGGATCAGCAGGAGGGCCATGCTCCGGTAAAGGGGGAGGTAGGGATCTCCGTCGATGTAACTGCCCGAAGCATAAAAACAGTGGTCCATGTCCCCGCCGCCGATGATCAGTTGCAAAGGGTCCGTGGACAGCGCCCTGCTTTGCATCACGGACAGTCCGCGGATGTAATTCAGGTGAGGGCTGTTTTTCCATACATGGATAATCCCTTCACGGATATGCCCGCAGGAGGCCGCTTTTTGCCCGACCAGGGCGGCGGTGGGGTACACATTGCCGTCAGGACCCACAGCGATGGAGCGCCAGCCCGCATTGCTCATGTCGTAACGGGTGTTTGCGGGGGAAAATACCCTGGAGGCCATATTTTTGAGGTTATCAATGACCACGCCCGTATGTTCGGCTGCGGCCTGGGCCTGCTTCAGGTTGCGAAATAGCGTGTCCGGGTCTGTGAAACCGTCTTTTGCCGCATTGCCGGTGGTAATGAGCCAGAGGAAATGAACGCTTTCGATGCCGTATGTACCGGCCAGCTTTACCACGTCTGCCATCTCCCGGGCATTTCCCGAATGCACCGCCATGGCCAGGGTCTTTGTGCATTCGAGTTCTTTTGCGTCGCCAAGCATGCCTGTAAGTTTTGCAAAGCTGCCGTTTCCCCGGATATGATCATGGGATTGTTCCATTCCGTCGATGCTGATTTGAAGGAAAAGGCGGTCTTTCGGGAGTGATGCAAGCAGGTCTGAAAAATTTTTCAACAGCATGCCGTTTGTGAGTATGACAAGGACAGTGTCTGGTTTGCCGTTTGCAATCATCCGGCAGATCCTTTCAAAATCCGGATGCATCATGGGCTCGCCGCCCGTGAGGTAAAACGTCCTGGCGCCGGCCTTGTAGGCCTCATCCACGGTCCGGGCAATCTGATTCATGGTAAGCGATCTTTTGCATCGGGGGGAGCAGGAAAAAAGGCAGTGCCTGCACGCCAGGTTGCAGTGGTCCGTGATGTGAAGCCAGCATTCCTCTAAGTGCGACAGCGAAAGGTAATCGCGCCTTCCCTTGTATTGTTCCTGCGGGGGTTCCGGGAGAACAGAAAGAAATCGCTGCAATGCAAGGATACCGGCGATATCCATGCCATGTTCCGGCAGGCCGCCATTGAGCAACCTGTCGCCGGCCGCATTGGGCACAAACCAGTCCGGCCCGGCCGGATGAACATATATAGGGGTGTCTTCGAAAACAAGGCGCGAAAAATGTTTCAGGGGAGTGGTATTGGTCATCTTGTGATCATCGCTTTTTCATATCGATTTCGGGTTTATTGTGACTCCAGCACGATGAGCCTGTCGGCGATATCTTCCAGGTCTGCGGCGATGATTTCCGGCACAGGGGCCAGCGGATAGAGGCTCTGACCGGGGCGCGCCACAAACGCCGCACGCATGCCGGCCCATGCCGCCCCTCCCACATCCCAGCCGTGCGCGGCGATCATCATACATTCTTCCGGCTGCATTTTTTGGCTTTCTGCGGCCCACTGATAGACCTTATAGTGCGGCTTGTAGATGCCAAAATCTTCCACGCTGAGCGTAAAATCAAAAAGGCCGTATATATTCGCCGTTTTCAACTGCTGTTCCATAGCCCCCTTCGATGAATTGGTCAGCACGCCCATGTGGATATGCTGTTTGCGGAGGCGCCGCAGTGCAGGAACGACGTCCGGGTGCGGCGGGGCCGACAGAATCGGCTGTATGGCTTGTTTTGCCTTATCCTCGGAAAGGTCGATACCATTGCTTTCCGCTATCATTATCAGTGCGGCAACGGCGATTTCCCCGAAAGGCCTGAACTGCTCCGCAGCCGAGGATACCAGGGAGTGATGAAGCAGGGTAGGGAACCAGAGTGCCGCCAGTTCCGGGCGATTTTCAAGGGCCCTGCTCACCGATTCCTTTACTTCGGCCAGATCCAGTAAAGTTTCATTGACATCAAAAAACAATACCCGCGGCCGCATGCTGTCAGTCATGTCAACCTCCATGTGTTTGCCGTTGTCTTTGCTGTTTCGCCGCAGCCCCTATTGCCCCATGGGGACGAGAAACATTTTCCCGGCCATTTGAAGATCCTTGTCTTCTTCCTTTGCGCATTTTTCCCGTATATCTTTTAATATTTGTCCGGCAGCGGTTTGTGTCCAGTACCAATTGGTAAATGTTTTGCTGTCCGGCGCTTTTGCGCCGGGCCGGGATATGGCGGCTTCGAAATAGAAGGATTTCAAATCCTGTGCCGCAAGCCGGAGCGCTACGGCCGGGGATATCTCCTTTTGGGGGATGCCGATGTCTTTTCCGGAAAGATAATCGCACAGTATCCCGGCGGCGGTTTCCGGGTCAAAGTCCGCCATCGCCGTACGGCCGCGTTTTTCCAGGCCGATATCATACCATGCCCTGAGCTCCGCCACCTCGCAAATGAGCGCCTGGATACTATCTTCCAGGTCGGTTTTCTCCTCCCGGGGCGGGGAAAAGCCAACCGGGCAGGCCCAGGTGTCTTCCTCTGCCGTGTTTTCGGAAGATGTCGGGGCTTCTTCGGGAAAGACATCCAGCACGGGCCCTTTTTCTGATTCAAAGAGCGTAAGGGCGGCCAGAAGCACTTTTCGCTGAAACGCAGCATCATCCGGAACCCCTAAGGGGCGTCCCAGTTCAAAGGGCACCCAAAGCGCCCGCGGCGGGCGGATCGCCTCGGTGTGTTCGTATATCAGGCTGATTTGCGTGGTCGGGATATTCTCGTTTTCAAGATAATGCGCAAGCGCGCCCACGGCGCGCGTACAAAACGGTCAGACAGGAACCAGTAATGCTGCATCAACATTGTCCCCGGCAAGGAGACTGGCGAGATTTTTCGCATGGGAGGCCATGTTGGAGGGATCTGTCGCCCCCATAAAGGAATAATGGAAATCGGCCACGCTGCCGATAATGCCTTCATCGGCCAGCTCCCGCAACCGGTCTATGGGAAAGATCAGGTTGGTGTCCTGCTGAAAGCCGGTCCGGTCGAAATTGGTGGAAATGTGCGTCATCACGAGGTCGTTGGCGCCGTTATCCCCGGGGATGACGCGGTAGTCGCCGTCCATTCCTGCAAAAGGGCGGTCGCCGCGCCGGTGAAGACCGGCCGTCGAGATGATTGCGACCCGCCGCTTTGACAGTGCCGGCCCGGTTGCCCAGGGGGTCTTGTCAAAATGCGGGCACGGCAGATTGGCAATGTGGGATCGTTGCGGTTCATTCATGTCGCTTAGTCGTGCCATGATTTCCTCCTTTTATCCTTTTTATTCTTTTTTCCGGGGAAATTGCCCCTTGATGTTACGATGAAGATACCACCCGACCCAGTCCAGGAGCCGCCCAGGTGCATGGGCTTTTTTCCACTGGCCGGCCGCGGACTTGTTGGCTTCGGCCAGGGTGGGGTAGATATGAATGGTGCCCAGTATCTTGTTCAGTCCCAGCTTGTGCTTCATGGCCAGGACGTATTCGGCGATGAGATCGCCGGCATGCTCTCCAACGATGGTGACGCCCAGGATGCGGTCGGTACCCGGCGCGGTGAACACCTTTACAAACCCCTGCTCGGTGCCGTCGGCAATGGCCCGGTCGAGCTCGTCCATCCCGAAGCGTGTGACCTCAATATTGATCCCCTTATCCTTTGCTTCCTGTTCGTTGATGCCCACCCGGGCGACTCCCGGAGAGGTGAACGTGCACCAGGGAATCACCCGGTAGTCCACCTTGAACTTTTTGAACCGTCCGAACAGGCTGTTCACCGCGGCAAACCACGCCTGGTGGGATGCCGTGTGGGTAAACTGGTAGGGGCCGGCTGCGTCGCCGCAGGCGTGTATATTCGGAAAACGGGTTTCCAGGTATTCGTTAACCACAACCGTGCCGTTCGGGTTTCGTCCAATGCCCAACTCGGATAGCCCCAGCCCATCCGTGTGCCCTTTGCGTCCCAGGGCCACGAGCACCGTATCGCAGGAAATCCGGACCTGCCCGTTCTTGTTCTCAATTACCGCAACAACGCCGCTGTCGTCCTTTTCAAAGGCGGTTGCCCGGTATCCGAGCCGCAGGTCAACACCGTCGGCGATCATGTTCTGCGCCAGCAGTTGAGAGGCTTCCGTGTCCTCGCGGGCCAGCAGCCTGTCCGCCATTTCCACCTGGGTGACCCGGCTGCCGAGTTTCGCAAAGCTCTGCGCCAGTTCGCATCCGATGGGGCCGCCGCCGAGAACCAGCAGCCGATCGGGGAGCTCGGTAAGTTCCCACAGGTTATCGGAGGTGAGGTACGCCACCTGGTCAAGGCCCGGTATGGGAGGGGCCACGGGTTCGCCGCCGGTGGCGATGACGATGTTCTGGGCAGTCAATCGCGTTGTTTCCTGTGCGTCCAGGATCTCCACTTCCCAGGGGGATACCAGCCGGGCATTCCCTTTTCGCACATCCACGCCCAACTCCCTGTACCGCTGCTCCGAATCGTGGGGTTCGATCTTTTTGATCACGCTGTGTACGCGTCTCATTACCCGGGCAAAATCGACTTCCGCCGGTCCCGTATTGAGCCCGAAATCCGCGGCACGCTGAATATAGCTGTTTACCCGGGCGCTCTTGATCAGCGCCTTGGACGGCACGCAGCCGGTATTGAGGCAGTCGCCGCCCATGGCCCCTTTTTCCACCAGTGTGACGCTGGCATTCACTGTTGCGGCGATATACGCGGTCACCAGCCCGGCAGAACCGGCCCCGATTACGATCAGGTTGCGGTCGAATTGTTTCGGCTTTTTCCAACTGCCATATACCCGCATGGCGTGGATCCGGTTGACGATCGCCCTGGCAATCCAGGGAAACAGACCCAGAAGAACGAATGCGCCGATCAGGTTGAAAGACAGCAGATCACCAGTGGTGGTAATACCCGCCAGTTGGGTGCCGGCATTTACGTACACGACGGTTCCGGCCAGCATCCCGAGTTGGCTGACCCAGTAGAAGGTCCAGGTGCGGATCGGCGTCAGAGCCATCACCAGGTTGATCAGGAAAAAGGGGAAAACGGGTACCAGACGCAGCGTAAACAGATAAAAGGCGCCGTCCTTGCGAACCCCTTCATTGATGGCGTTGAGCCTTTCGGCAAACCGGTTCTGAACGGTGTCCTTGAGCAGAAACCGGGCGACCATGAATGCCAGGGTGGCGCCGATGGTGGAGGCAAAAGAGACGACGATCACCCCGGTTATCAGTCCGAAAAAAGCCCCTCCTGCCAGGGTCATGACCGCGGCTCCCGGCAGGGACAGGGCAGTTACCAATACATAGGTGAGAAAAAAAACCGCAAGGGTCAAAAACCGGTTTTCCGCATAAAAGGCGTGAAAGCGATCCAGGCTGCCCTGCAGATAATCAAGGGTTAAAAACCGATCCAGGTCCAGCAGAAAAAACAAACCCAGCAGGGCAACGACAACACAGGCCACAAGCACTTTTTTTTTATTCATCCATAATATCCCTTCGGGTTCTACAAAATCGCCTGAACGGGCAGGGGGAGTTTCTTTTTGCGCTTGATCACCCGGCAGGCCATGCAGTTTTCCCGTGACGGTTGAATGCTGCAGCCGCGGCACTGGCGGACAATTTCGATTGCCGCTTCAATCTCTGCGTCCAGCTGTTGAAAGTCCTGAATTTTTTGCGCCACCAAGGCCTTTTGTTCTTCAAGAATGTCCATCACTTTTGAAGAGGCTTCTTCCCCTGATTTTCCGCTGCGCCTGGCCTGATATATCGATTTGATGTCTTTCAAGGACAGGCCGGCATTTTTTAATTTTTGAATGTAAAATACCGTTTCCGCAGTCTCAGGGGCAAACAAGAAGAATCCACCGGGGCTTCTGCAGGTGGCCTCGATAAACCCCTCTTCCAAATAATACCGCACGGTTCGGACAGAAGCTCCCGATCTCGCGGCAACTTCGCCAATCTGAAGCAGGTTTTTATGGGTTGATGTCATCATGGGCAAAGTATAACCATACAGTTACGTAATTGTCAAATAAACAGGAGAGACGTCATACTTTTCGGGGCCGTTTTTCCCATGGGTCTGTTTCCTGCGCTATGTGTTTGTGCCGATCCTGAAAAAAACAATTCGCATCATTTACCTGTCAACAATGTAGGGGACGCTCATCCAATTATGCGTTTCCTATTTGCGAGAAAATGTGATATCCGTCCATTATGCCACGAAAATATGATATAGACGCACCAGTGGCTTTGCACCATATTATCTGCTGCGGAATTGAACGGGGTCTGATATTTACGGACAACACCGAGCCACCGCAAACAGGGCAGCTCAGCGCGGTAGGAATATCGCGGGAGTGTTAGGGCTTTGCCCTGAAATAAATAGAAACGCATAATTTCATGGGCGTCCCTTATGCATATGAAACTGCCGGACAAAAACGCGCTGGTCAAATGGCTGGCCGATGTAAAAGATAAATATACCCCTGATGAACTCCCCCGTTTTTTCGTCGAAAACAAGGAGCGGCTTGAGGAATACGTTACCCACATCGACGGCAATAAAATCCGCTACCGGATCATCGACTGGGTATTTTCTCTCTTTTCGAGCCTTGCAGCGGCTGCCGACCGGATTTCCCTCCGGGTCCAGTCTTTTTTGCTTAAAATCCCCGGTTTGAAGGGTCTTGTCCAGAACTTTCGGGGGTGGAAAAATCACCTGAATTTCCAGGAGTTGATCGCATTTTTAAAAGCAAAGCTCTATTCCCTGCGCCGGGCGCCTCACAATGAAAAGGCCATCCAGGTAATGGAAGACATTATGGCGTTTGCCGCATCCCATGGGCTGGATCCCAATAGGGAATTTCCTGAAATACGATGGAAGTTGACGGAAAAGAAAAACCAGATGCTGCAGCATAAATTTTTTCGGGAATTTTCCAAAAGCAGGCTCGAACAGCTTCTTGCTATACCGTTTTCCTTTAACCGGTGCATATTTCCGGTATTGCCCGATAATGCCTTCTGGCACAAATTCTTTGAATACCAGGAACGAAAACAAGTCATCGATATTGTGCTGGTGGACAGAAACGGCGGGCGTGTGTCCTTTCGGCACGGTGATCCGGAAGAGATTCGTTCATCCGAGGTGGTCCGGATTCTCCGGCGGACTTCCGCTATCAAGGCTGCCGGCCGCCGGATTTTTTTCATCGGCCATCATGAAGGCTATTTAGGACCCTACTTTGTTAGGAGCGTACTTAGAAAGCTGGGGTTTGACAATCTTGCCAAAAACTGCAACACCATTGTCGGCCCGCGGATGTTTTCCAACCTGGTATTGAGAAACGGGGCCGCAAACGTCGGAAACCTGTTCGTGACCGTCCCGTCACAGAAAACAACTGCAATCCGCACCGAAGGCCTGGCCGAGGCATTGCAGCAGACCGCCCGGAAAACCCGCTGCCTCATAAAACTGCCGGATGCGGGCCTGATGCTGATTCAAACCCTGGATTATGATACGTTCATGTCATCTGTTGTCAATGGGAATGAAGCAGCGCATCAACGAAATACGGCCCTGATGAAACCGGAAAAAGCCACGGAGCTAAGGGCCTTTCTGGATGCGGAAAATTACGGGGAGGTCATGAGCGATTTCACCCGGCAGGATTTCGATCTGTTTAAAAACATCATGCGGGAATGCTTCCTGCTGTTTCCCGAGGGATCACGATCCCACAGAGGCCCGAACGGTGAAGTGGTCATGAAGTATGTAAATCCCAAATACATGGCGGCCTATATGCGTCCCGGAGACTACATTGCGCCGGTGAATCTCGTGGGGGGCTCCGACCTTACAAAGCGTGGCTGGCGGTTGAGCCCTGCAACGCTGGGGATTTCGCTTGACGACCCCTTTGAGGTCACTGCGGAAATGATTGAGAATTATCAGGTGGAAGGCCTTACTGTCATGCGAAAGATCGCCGCTCTGCCCAATATCAAGCCGGTCATTTTTGAGCAGGACATTGATGATCTGTCCGGTGGAACTGCTTTGGGAGAAGTGGATCCGGTAGCGACTTTTCATGAGACTGTCACGATTAGGGAGCAAAGGATTTGATTTGAAAATCATACGGTTTGTCGATGATAACGGGCACATAGCCATTGGTACGGAAAGTGACGGGAAAACAGCGACGACCGTTGCGCAAAAACCGGCCGGCGGGTATGAAGCAACCGGGGAAAAGCGCACAATCCGAAAAATCCTTCCCCCTGTTGCGCCTGCAGCCATTTTTTGCATCGGGCTTAACTACGGGGGGCACACCCGGGAAACAGGCATGGTGCCGCCGGAATATCCCGTGATTTTCATGAAAAACCCCGCATCCGTTATCGGTCACAAGGACAGCATCGTACTACCTGAATCCTGCAGAAAACAACCCCAGGTCGACTACGAAGTGGAGCTTGCCGTTGTGATCGGCAGACCTGCAAAAAATGTCACACCTGAAAACGCTATGGATCATGTCAAAGGCTTTACCATCGGCAACGACATCTCCGCGAGGATCTGGCAGAAAAAAGGCGGCGGCGGGCAGTGGGTCAGGGGAAAGAGTTTTGATACTTTTTGCCCCCTTGGTCCGGCACTCGTCACTCTCGACGACATCCCGGATCCCGGGAATCTGGAAATTTCCCTTTCCCTGAACGGCCGGGTAATGCAGAAAAGCAACACCTCGGATATGATTTTTTCCGTTTCACAACTTATCTCGTTTATCAGCGAGGATACTACCCTGCTCACAGACACGGTGATTCTCACCGGCACCCCCGAAGGCGTCGGCTTTGTAAGAAAGCCTCCCGTTTATCTCCATCCCGGCGATTTTCTCGAAGCGACCATCGAGAAAATCGGCACCCTGAAAAACCAGGTGATGTAAGGAGGGCGTCCCCCCTCCTGTCCCCCTCTCCTTTTTGTTTGATTGACAAGCGTATCGTGCCTATATTATCAATTTACTATTGATTGCACCGCAAAAAGTCCAATATCTGCGTTACGCGCAGTTTCTCAGAATTTGCGGCTTACGCCTTGTAGACATACACGTACAGCTAAGTACTCTGCATTCTTTGAAATTGCGCAAGCCTTGATCTTGAACTTTTTACGGCGCCATCTCAAATCAGACTTTTTTGCGAGTTCATCACCATTAACCCAAGGAGAATGAAATGGCTCAAAATCCGGACGTCAAGATCTATACGTTGAGCACTTGCGGTCATTGCAAGCTGGTAAAAAAGCTGCTGAACGAATGCAACGTTGAATATGACTTTGTCGATGTCGACACGCTTGGTGCAGAGGAGCGCAAAACCGTTCTGGAAGAAGTCAAGCAGCTCAACCCGAAATGCTCTTTTCCAACCATTAAAATCGGCGACCAGGTAATCGTGGGGCACCATGAAGACAAGATCAAGGAGGCTTTGGGAATATCATGAACGCCGAAGAACTCTATGAAAAACTGAAAAAAGTCCAGGAGCCAAAAGGATATTTTTTCAACAAGGACAAGGAGCTGGTGTTTGAACTCCTGAACGGCCTGCTCACCAAAAAAGAGCAGAATAAATACATGGCATGCCCATGCCGCCTCTCATCCGGGGATTACGAATCCGACAAAGACATCATCTGTCCGTGCGTATACCGGGAGCCGGACGTGAAAGAATACGGAAGCTGCTATTGCAGCCTGTATGTGTCAAAAGAATGGAACGAAGGGCAAATCCCTCACAAGGTCGTACCGGAACGCCGGCCGCCGGAATTGAACAAGTAGCAGGGGAGTGAAAGGGAATGCAACAGGCAGCGACAGCGGATATCAATCCGGAATCACGAATAGCCGATATCGGGGAGACCGAAATTCAATACCTTTCATGGGGAAATGACGGACCGCCCCTGATATTGCTGCATGCCACAGGCTTTCTGCCATGGCTTTGGCACCCCATTGCCAGGGAACTCGCAAGGGATTACCGGGTCATCGCGCCGTATTTCTGCTCCCATCGATTGTCGGATCCCGAAGCCGGCGGTTTGAGCTGGCGGCAGCTTGCCAAGGATATCGTTTCACTCTGCCAACGCCTTGAAATCGTAAAACCTTTTGTAGTCGGTCATTCAATGGGCGGTGCGGTGCTGACCATCGCAGGCGGCGAATTTGGTTTTCCATTTTCCAAAATGGTTCTCATTGAACCGATTTTTCTGCCGGAGGAATTTTACAGTGTTTCCATAGGGGTCAAGGACCATCCCCTCGCCAGCAAGTCCATAAAAAGACGCAATTTCTGGGAAGACGACGACGCCATCCAGAATTACCTGGCAGCCAAGTCGTTTTTCAGGACCTGGGACGAGGAAATGTTGGAACTCTATAAATCATATGCCATTGTTCCAACTAATACAGGTGGTTATGAGCTTGCCTGTCATCCAGAACATGAAGCTTCCCTGTTCATGGGGTCGATGGCAATGAATCCCTGGCCGCTGATGCCTGAAGTCGCCTGTCCGGTATTAATTCTTGAGGGGGAAATTTCCGAAAACAGGTCGTATATCGATCTGAACAAGGCCGCTGCAACGTTTCCAATCGGCAGGTATCTGCTTGTAAAGGGTGCCGGACACTTGATTCCCATGGAAAAACCGTCCGAAGTATTATCCATCACATTGAATTTTTTAAACGGCGCCCTGGACAAAAAAGCATAGGCACAGAATACGTAAGGCAGTTGCAAAAATCAGGAGGGAAAATTGGCACACAATACCAACTGGGTTTATATGACCGCCAAAGACAGGGAAGAAGCGATGTTGATCGGCGAGAAGCTCGTCGAGTCGAAACTTGCGGCATGCATTAATATTTTCGGGAATATCGATGCTGTTTTCATGTGGGAAGGCAAGGTGGAGAAAGGAACCGAAGTTGCATTTATCGCCAAAACAACGGCAGACCGCGTTCCGGAACTGGTCGAAACGGTAAAGTCCCTGCACAGCTATGAAGTCCCGTGCATTATCAGCCTGCCGATTTCAAACGGGAATCCCGATTTTATTTCCTGGATTGCTGAAAGCGTCGGAAAGTAACGGTCTTATTGCAAATGTTTCTTCAAAAACGCTTCCTGCAAGGACACGTTTTCCTCGAACATGGGGCCTGCATAAACGTCAAAATGACCGCATTCCAGTATTTCCAGCCGGCAGTCCGGGATTTTGGCCGCCCTCTTTCGAAGCATATCAATATCAATCAGCGAATCCTTTGATGCGCCGATGATCAGCATCGGGCATGTCGCTTTTCTGGCCTGAATACCGGGTCTGTAAAAGGGAAGCGTGAGGCATATCCTTGCGGGGCAGGCGTTTTGCCAATCGCTCCCCTCGGGGATGAGCAGCTTGTATCCGGGATAGGCTTCCGGCGTGTTCAGGGCGGCAAAGGTATCCGGTTTTCCGATTACGGGTATGGTATAGGGCTGTCTGAACGTGAGCAACCGGAAAACATCTCTCATTCCGGCAATCGCACCCGTCAGCGCATTTTTGATTCCCACCATGCGTATGGTCGACGGGCCGTCAATAAACGGAATCTGTGCGATCACACCTGAAATGCCCGGTTCCCTTGCTGCGGTCACAAGTGCATGCCCGCCGGAGAAGGATGATCCCCAGAGAAACAAGCGCGATGGATCAATAGAAGAAAGGGCTTTGACATGCCCGGTCGCCGCCTGCCAGTCCGCTACGTGCCTGGCAGGGCTGACGAGGTTTTTCGGGGTCCCCTCGCTTTTTCCGAAACACCGGTAATCAAACATGAATACGGCAAGCCCAAGCGCCAGAAAACGTCTGGCAAAGGGGAAAAGTCCAAAGTCCATTTGTGCGGCAAAACCGTGGGCCATGATCACCACGGGCGGTTTTTCACTTTCTGCCGGCAGGTAAAGCCTGCCATCGCATCGAAGACCCCGGCTGATGAAGTTGCTTTGGTGAAAGGCAAATGGGTTTGGTTCTGGGTTCATAGTATTTTTTATGTCATACATTCCGAATAAAAGTCAACTTTTGCGATAAAAACAAAATAATCTTGATCCAAAGCGGCAGAAAAATTATAGTATCTTTTTTTTACAGGATTGGGGCGGACGCATCCCGATGGATAGGGGGCGTCATTCCTGTCCAATAGTCTCCACGCCCGTGCAGAAGCTAAGGGCTATAATTGAAAAACAGCGGAGAAAAAAATGAACAAAACCTCTCCAGGCGTGTTGATCATAGGCGGCGGCGTCGCAGGAATGGCTGCCGCCCAGGTGCTGAGTGAATTTGACGTATCAGTGCACGTGGTGGAAAAGCAGGGGCGGCTTGGCGGACACAGCGTCATGTGGGCCTGTATGGCCACCGAATCCTGCGTGAACTGCGGCGCCTGCCTGAGCTTTGAAATGGCGGAGAATGTCATCGGCCGGCAAAACGTCACCCCCCATTTCAATGCCAGCGTACTGAAGGTCAAACCATCCGAAAACGGGTTCGACGTCACGCTGGAAGACGGAAAGACCCTTCAGGTGAAAAAAATCATTACCGCAACCGGATTTTCACCCTTTGACCCGAAGCAGATTGCTTCCTATCATACAGACACGCTGAAAAACGTCATCACCACAACCAAACTCAATGCGCTTCTACAGGAAGAGGGCATCGGGGAGTTTTTGGAGGGCAATCCAGCGCCGGAAATTGCATTTATCCAGTGCGTGGGTTCAAGAAACCGAAAAATCGGAAACGATTACTGTTCTCAGGTCTGCTGCAAAGTTGCCATGCGCCACGCCAACAAGCTTCTGCATGTCATTCCAAAGGCCCATATCACCATATTTTACATGGATCTGCAGATCATCGGTAAGGAAACCCGGTCCTTCTATCAAGGGCTTGCCAAAAAAGTCGACCTGGTTCAGGGCGTCCCTGCGGAGATCCTTGAAAACACCGAAAACGGAAAACTCCGGATCGTAACCGAGAACAGAAGCGACATGACCCGGGTTGTCCGTGAATACGACATGATCGTTCTTTCCGTTGGAATGGAACCAAGCGCAAATATATATAATACCGCAGATATTGTCGGGATTTCACCAAATCCGTGGGGTTTTTTCAATTCCGGCGACGCGTCGCTTTCAGCGGATATCCATGTCGCTGGTTGCGCCCGTACGCCGGGAGATATCCTTTCCTCCATGCAGGACGGCCGGATTGTTGCCGGCAGGGTCGCAGATGACCTGGGCCTTGGCCGCAGTGCCGCTGCCAAAACCCGAAGCAGCGGCGGAAATGATCCGGCTGTAGCGGTTTTCGGGGAAGGCGGCCAGGCCGTTGCAACCGCCGCAACCATAGCGGCCAACGGGTACAAAACCTTCCTGTTCGGCACGGATGCACCGCCGGATAAATCCGGCAATCTGAAAACCATTGGAGATGCCCGTATCCTGCAGATTTCCGGAACCGCCGGCAATTTCAAAATTTATCATGAATCCGGCGGCAAGCGGCACGCTGTTTCCTGCGGGGTGATCATTTCCGCAGACGAGCCCGACCTTGTGGAAAACGATCCCGGCATCCCTTCGGAAAACATCCTCGATGCAGAGGCGTTTTCAAGTATCATTTCCGGCAGCCCGGACAAAATCCCGGGAGACATCGTGATCCTTCTCGACTACGGCGCCCCTGAATACAAGAAATGGGCGCGCATGGCCCTGAAGGATTCACGCAAGGCAAAAGCCGCTGGGAAAAATATTTCGATCCTGGCAAACAAAATGCTCGTACACAAGCCGGATGGCCAGCGGCTGTATGATGCAGCAAGAAAAAGCGGTGTTTCTTTTTTACGCTACGAACATCCCGGGGACATCCGGATGGAAAAAACGGAAAATGGTTTTTCCCTCACGTTCAAAGAGGCCACCATGCCGGCGGACATGGAGGTTCACCTTGACTGCGATTGCCTGGTATTGCCGCCGAAACTTTCGGCGCCGACCGACTTCCGGGAAAAAGCAGCCATTCTCAGACAGAAAACAGACCGGGAAGGCTTTCTGCAGTCACCCAATGCCCGGCACCGGCTGACCGGCAGCACCCGCAAGGGGATCTTTTTTGCCGGCACCGGTCACGACGAGATTGACACCGACGATCTCAAGGTCGAAATTGACGATATTCTCACGTTTCTTAAAACCGGGGCGTTTGATTTGCCGGCAGTCGTCACCGGCGTTGAAATCAATGAAAAAATGTGTGCAAAATGCCTTACCTGCTATAGGATCTGCCCTCACGGGGCCATCATCCTCACAGAGAATATGAAGCCCAGGATTGTGCCGGATGCCTGTTTTTCCTGCCACCTGTGCGTTGCCAACTGCCCTGCGCATGCCATTGATTCTGAAGCATTTGCAAATGATGCCTTTTTTGAAATGGCGCAAAAGGATCAGGCCGTTGTTTTTGCATGCGAACGCTCCGCATACCTTGCCGCCGAAAGGGCGGGTCTCCCCGAAGGCGTCCGCCTGGTAAAAATTCCCTGCGCATGCCGGATCAATATCGATGTCATATTAAAATCGCTTCTCAAAGGGGCATCGAAAATCATTATCGCCGGCTGCTACGACGGCAACTGCCGGTCCATGGAAGGCGCCCAGGAGGCCGCACGGGGCGTGCGGCAGGTCCTGCGGATTCCGGGAATGGACGAATCCAGGGTAGTGTTTTCGCCTGTGGCGGCCAATGAACCGGCAAAAATCAAGCGGATTGTTTCCAAAGCATAAGCAAAAGGAATCGAACAATGACAAACGCCATTATCAATCAAGACGCCGCGCTTTGTAAAATGCACAACCATATGCCCTCCGGCGACAATATATCCGAATGCCTCACTTGCGGGGCATGCAACACCCGGTGCACCTGGTTCGACGAAACGGTCGATGATCACAAGGGACCGATCCCCCGGCAGATCGTCCGCATGGCCATGCTCGGACTGGAACAACAGCTTGTTGACAGCGGCATGCTCTGGGATTGTCTGCTCTGCAACCGATGCACCGAGGCCTGCCCTATGGGCATCACCATGGACGTGGTGGTCAGAAAGGCCAGAAGCCTCAATATTGCCGGTGACCTGATTTCCGGGGACATGAAAAAGGGGATCAAAAACCGGCTGGAACTGGGCGATGTTAATGCCTTTTCCAAAGAGGATTTTGTTGAAACCGTCGAATGGATCAGCGAGGAATTCGTGGATTACGTGGATGACCCCGAAGCGGAAATCGCCTATGACAAAAAAGGGGCAAAATTTCTCTACCTGCCCAATCCGCGGGAACTGGGCCTGAACCTGCTTCACTTGACCGCCATGGGAAAGCTTTTTTATGGAATGAAGGAAACATGGACCCTTTCGTCCGTGCATACCGATGTCACCAACTGGGGGTATTTTGTCGGTAAAGACGAGATCGCAAGGAAAATGGCGCTGATGGTCGTTGAGCCGGCGGAAAAACTGGGCATCGAAACCCTGGTGCTATCAGAGTGCGGACATGGCTATCACGTGCTCAAGGTGCTGTTGGAGGATCTTATCGGCAGGAAACCGAACTTTACCGTGACCAGCATTCCGGAGCTTGCCCTTGAATATGCAAAAAAAGGGATCCTGAAATTCGATCCGACCGTGCATCCCTACAAGGTCGGATACCATGACCCATGCAACCTTGCCAGGAAATCGGGCGTGTACGATGCCCCGCGGGAACTTCTGGCCATGTGCTGCGAAGGCGTCGTGGAGCTTTCCCCCAATCGCGAGGACGCCCTTTGCTGCGGCGGCGGCGGCGGCATGATCCAGGACAGCAACAGCACAAAGGTAAGAATGACCACGGGAAAACCGAAAGCCATGCAGATGAAGGCCCTGGGCCTTTCGCATCTTGCCACGGCATGCCTTTCCTGCCATCGGCAACTGGGCGAATTGTCCAAACACTACAAACTGGAAATCAAAGTCGACACGGTCGCGGCCATGGCATCAGAGGCATTGGTGCTCTAAGGCGACCTTTTGATGATGGACCCGATGATGGGTCGTGCCGGAGAAAATACCAAGGAGACCCATACCATTGAATATCCCTCATAATACGGCTGATTTGCTCCCCATTGTCATCAACGCTGCGATTACGGCCGGAGATGCAACGCTTACGGTCTATAACGCCGATTTCGAAGTGGAAGAAAAAGCAGATCATTCCCCACTGACGCTTGCTGACAGGCGATCCCACGACATCATTGCCCATGATCTGAAGAAAACCGGAATTCCCGTCCTGAGCGAAGAGGGGAGGGAGATCTCCTTTGATGAGCGCAGCAAATGGTCCCTCCTGTGGATCGTGGACCCCCTTGACGGCACAAAGGAGTTCGTGAAAAAAAACGGAGAATTCACCGTTAACATCGCACTCGTTGAAAACCGGCGCCCGATCCTTGGCGTAATCTACGTGCCCGTAACCGGCATGCTTTATTTTGCGGCAGAGGACCTGGGCTCTTTTTCCGTCCTGCGGCAGGAAATGCCTCCCGGGTGGGAAGGCCGTTTCCCGGTGCTTGGTGACGTGGCACAAAAACTGCCCCTTGAAAAAAATACCAAAAGACCGTATACGGTCATGGGGAGCCGGTCTCATGCCACGCCGGAGCTGGCTCTATTTGTTGAGGAAAAGAAAAGGCTTCACGGGGAGGTTGATTTCATTTCCGCGGGCAGTTCCCTTAAATTCTGCCGGATTGCCGAGGGTTTCGCGGATGTCTACCCGCGCATGGGGCCCACCATGGAATGGGATACGGCAGCGGGACAGATCATTGCTGAGAAGGCCGGCGCCTTGGTTCATGAGTATCACGACCGGACGCCGCTGACATACAACAAGCCGGATTTAAAAAACCCATGGTTTATTGTGGAAAGAACCTGATATGACCGATATCCCATTTGAGGCGCACGGCGGTTCACTTGTGAATCTCATGGTCGATGAGCAGCGCGGCGCGCTCCTCAAGGACATCACCATGAATTTGCAGGATGTGATCTTAAACGAGCGCAATCTCTGCGACCTGGAACTGCTCGCCATTGGTGCATTTTCTCCGCTCAAAGGTTTTATGGTGCGGTCCGACTATGAATCCGTCCTGGACCGGATGCGGCTCCAAGACAACACGCTTTGGCCGGTTCCCGTCTGCCTGGACATTCCCGCCACTCTTGCGGAGCACCTTGAAGTCGGGCAGTCGGTCGCCCTCCGCGACCCTGAAGGGTTTCTTTTGGCCGTGATGCACGTGGAGGACATATGGCAGATAAACCGCGAAAAAGAAGCGGACATGATCTACAATACCCGGGATCTTTCACATCCGGGAGCCCATTTCCTGTATAAAAAATCCGGCGACTATTACATCGGCGGCCCCATCGAGGCCGTCAATCTGCCCATCCATTTCGATTTCAAGCAGATCCGCCTTCACCCCGAAGACGTCCGGGCGGGGTACCGGAAGCTTGGATGGCAGCGGGTTGTCGGTTTTCAGACCCGCAATCCCCTGTATCGCCCGCAGTTTGAAATGACCATTAAGGCCATGCGCCTTGCAAAAGCCAACCTGCTGCTCATGTCGGTGGTTGGCATGACCAAGAAAGACGACTTTGATCATTTCATACGGGTTCGATGCAACCGGAAGGTGGCAAGACATTATCCGCCCGACTCCTGCATGCTGACCCTGCTGCCGCTGGCCGTCCGCATGGCAGGACCAAGAGACGCCGTTTTCGATGCCATTATCGCGAAAAATTACGGATGCACGCATTTTATTGTGGGCCATGACCACGCAAGCCCGGGGTCTGACAGCAACGGTAAACCTTTTTACCCGGTTGCCCGGGCAAAAGCCTTTGCAAGCGAGTATGCCCTGGAGATCGGCATCGAGATTCTCCCCTTTGAGGAAATGGTATATCTTCCGTTCGAAGATGAATACCGGTGTGCAGACCAGGTGCTGCCCGGCACCCAGACAATCTCCCTTAGCGGATCGGACATCAGAAGGCGCATTCGCGAGGGGAAAAACATTCCCGAATGGGCGGTTTTTCCGGAGGTGACCGAAGAACTGCAAAAGGCCTATCCCCCTCCGGGAATGCAGGGGTTTACCCTGTTTCTCACCGGACTTTCCGGGGCCGGCAAGTCGACCATCGCCCAGGTGCTCTACTCAAAGTTCCTGGAAATCGGCGACCGTCCGGTGACGTTGCTTGACGGCGATATCGTTCGCAGAAATCTCTCCGCCGAACTTTCCTTTTCCCGGGAGCACCGGGATATCAATGTTCTCCGTATCGGCTTCGTGGCAAGCGAGATTACCAAGAACCGGGGTGTTGCCATTTGCGCCCCCATCGCACCCTATGAGCATACGAGGCGGGAAATCCGCAGCGTCATCGAGGCCTATGGGGGATTTGTCGAGATTCACGTGGCAACCCCCATCGAGGAATGCGAAAAGCGCGATCGAAAGGGCATGTATGCCAAGGCCCGGGCCGGGCTTATCACCGGATTCACCGGCGTTGACGATCCCTACGAAATTCCCTCCAGCCCGGAGCTCAGCATCGACACGACCAATATGACCCCTGGGGAAGCCGCACAGGAGATCATGCTGTTCTTGAGCAATGGGGGGTATATTTAAAGGGCGGCGATACGATCGGGGAGGCCGTTTTTAACAGACACCTTTAAGAGCGGAACCTATGAAAAACACCACAATTGCCGTAATCGGGCTCGGGTATGTGGGGCTACCCCTGGCGGTGGCATTCGGTCGTCATTTTGCCACCATCGGCTTTGATATAAAGCAGGATCTTATCGAAAGCTTTCGGCGAGGCGAAGATCCCATGGGCGAGTTGACCGGGGACGAGATCAAATCCGCTGCCAGACTGACATTTTCCGGCAAACCGGAAGGTATTTCCGAAGCCGAATTCATCATCGTGGCCACCCCGACCCCCATTGACATTGCCCGCCAGCCAGACTTAGGTCCGCTCACATCGGCCACGGAAACCGCAGGCCGATATATGAAAAAAGGGGCCACCGTCATATTCGAGTCCACGGTATACCCGGGCCTGACCGAAGAGGTCTGCGTTCCCATCCTGGAAAAGCGTTCGGGGTTCACATGGAAAAAGGATTTTTTCGTGGGATATTCTCCGGAGCGCATCAATCCCGGAGACAATGAACATACCCTCCAGACGATCATAAAGGTGGTGGCGGGCGACACCCCGGAGACGCTTGAAAAGGTGGCGGAACTCTATGATACGATCGTGGATGCCGGCGTGTGCCGGACCGCAACCATCAAAGAAGCCGAGGCTGCAAAGGTCATCGAAAACACGCAGCGGGATCTTAATATCGCGCTGATGAACGAGCTTGCGCTGATATTCGACAAGCTGGGCATCGATACCCAGAACGTGCTTACCGCGGCCGGTTCAAAATGGAATTTTCTGCCGTTTCGCCCCGGCCTGGTCGGTGGCCACTGCATCGGCGTGGACCCCTATTACCTGACCTACAAGGCGGAAACCCTGGGATACCATCCCCAGGTGATCCTTGCCGGCCGAAGGATCAACGACAATATGGGCAAATTTATCGCTGAAAAGGCCATAAAGCTCATGTGCAGTGCGCATATCAATATCCGGGATGCGAGGGTCGCCATTTTCGGGCTTACGTTCAAGGAAAACTGTGCCGATACCCGAAACACCCGCGTCGTTGATATTATCGAAGAGCTTCACAACTACGGCATCGACCCCCTTGTTCATGATCCGCTTGCAGACCCTGCATCCGCCCGGGATATTTACGGCATCTCCCTGTGCGACCTGTCCGATCTTGGGGGCCTTGACGCCGTGATCCTTGCGGTCGCCCACGACGCCTACCGGCAGATGGACATCGGTGATTTCAAGGGCATGCTCAAGGAAAACGGCTGCATTATCGATGTAAAAGGGATGCTCGACCCCCATACCGTAAACCGGAACGGCATTCACTTCTGGCGGTTGTAAAAGGGAAACTCACATCCGCGTGGCAGCCTTGTAACCGGCGGTCTGCCTACCGATGATTCCGGCCAGGTCCGGATCCTCTATGTTGTTCTCGATGGTTCGCTCAAACGCGCTTCCGATTACCACACCGTCCGCCACCCTTGCCATGTCCGCCACATCCGCAGGCGTGGAGATGCCAAAACCGACACACACCGGAAGCCTTGTCATCTGCTTCAACCGCGCCACCTGGCCGCTCGATTCCTGCGCATCCAGCCCCGCACTGCCGGTGACCCCGGTCTTGGAAACCATGTAGATAAAGCCTTCTGAAACATCCGCAATGTGCTTCATCCGATCATCCGGGGTTGTCGGCGCCACAAGCCGGATCAGGGGCAGGGGATCGCCTGTCCACTTTCCGGTCATTTCGTCGGATTCCTCGGGAGGCAGGTCCACCACCAGCACGCCGTCCGCGCCGGCCGAAACAAAATCGCCGTAGAAATTTTCAATGCCGTATGCATATATGGGGTTGTAGTATGAAAACACGATCACGGGCGTATCCGGATACTTCTTTCGGATCGACCCGACCATCTCCTTTGCTTTCCCCAGGGTCATTTTGCTTTTGATCGCCCTTGCCGATGACCGCTGGATGACCGGCCCGTCTGCCGTGGGATCGGAAAACGGCACTCCCAGTTCCAGAACATCCACGCCGTTGTCAATCATTGAAGAGATAATTTCAAATGATTTCGCCGTATCCGGATCACCCGCGGTGATGAACCCCACCAGCGCCTTTTCATTGGCGGCAGCCAGCCGGTCAAATGTTTTTTCAATACGCGTCATGTGTACTTTCGCCTTTCATTTTGCTTTTATTTCGTCAACTCCCGCAACGATGCCAAGGTCCTTGTCCCCCCTGCCGGAGAGGTTCACCATGATGATGTCCTCCGTCGATCGCTTCTTTGCCTCTGTCATGGCGCAATATACGGCATGGCTGCTTTCAAGGGCGGGAATGATTCCCTCTACCCGGCAAAGCGTTTCAAAGGCTTTGAGCGCTTCATCATCTTTGACGGACATGTACGTGATTCGGCCGAGATCCTTGAGCAGGGCGTGCTCCGGCCCGACGCCCGGGTAATCCAGTCCTGCGGATATGGAGTGCGCTTCCCGGATCTGGCCGCATTCGTCCTGGAGGAGGTAGGATTTGGACCCGTGAAGCACCCCGGTCGTCCCTGCCGTCAGCGTGGCGGCATGCTTGCCGGTTTCGACTCCTTTTCCGGCCGCTTCGACCCCCATTATCGCCACATCATCATTCAAAAACGGGTAAAACAGTCCCATGGCGTTGCTCCCGCCTCCCACGCAGGCAATCAGAAGGTCCGGCAGACGCCCGCACGTTTCCATTACCTGAGCCCTTGCCTCTTCTCCAATGATTTTCTGGAAAACCCTCACCATGGTGGGATAGGGGTGCGGTCCCGCTACCGAACCGATCACGTAAAACGTGTCCCGAATGGCCGACACCCAGTAGCGCATGGCCTCGTTCATGGCATCCTTTAAGGTTCCGGTGCCGGATGCCACCGGTTCGACAGTCGCCCCCAACAGTTCCATCCGCTTAACGTTGGGCGCCTGCCGCCGGATATCCTCAACCCCCATGAAGACCTTGCATTCCATGCCGAAATAGGCAGCGGCCGTGGCGGTTGCCACACCGTGCTGACCGGCCCCGGTTTCCGCGATGATCTTGGTCTTGCCCATTTTTTTTGCCAAAAGGGCTTGTCCCAGGGTGTTGTTGATTTTGTGCGCCCCGGTGTGAAGGAGGTCTTCCCGCTTCAGGTAAATAGCTGCGCCCCCCAGCTTGTCGGACAATCGCCTCGCGCAGTAAAGCGGCGTGGGCCGTCCCGCATAGGTGTGTAACATGACCCTGAGCTCCGCTTGAAATTCGGAATCCGGCACAAAACGATTAAACGCCGCTTCCAGCTCCAGCAGGGCGGGCATGAGGGTTTCGGCTACGTATCGCCCGCCGTATGGTCCGAAATGCCCTTTTTCGTCCGGATATTGCCGGTATTGTTCCTGTGTCATCCAAAAATCCTCCCCTTGTTTTGCGTACACGTCAGCGAATGTACGGCATGTATGAAATCTTTGATTTTATGGTAATCCTTTTTTCCCGGCGCGGCTTCGACGCCCGAGCTCACATCGACCGCACCGGGCCTGGCCGCAGCCAATGCCTCTGCAACATTCTCCGGGGACAAGCCTCCGGCCAGAATCATCGGAAATTTTTCGCCGAAATTCCTTACCGATCCCCAGTCCCAGGAAAGGGCGTTTCCCCCTGGCAGCGTCCCCCCGGCGCATTCCACCAGAAACGCCGCGCCGGGAAAGTTTTCCGCCTGCCCCAGGTGTGGGGCCTTGTTGGTATACAGGGCTTTTATCACCGCCAGCCCTTCACCCCTTACCCTTTCGGCCAATTCCGGGGTTTCCTTCCCGTGGAGCTGAACCCCGGTCAGGCCGCAGTAATGTACCTTTTCCATTATCAAATCATACGTTTCATCGACAAACACACCGATTTTTGATATTCCTTCCCGCACTGCCGAACAGATGTCTGAAGCCCTCTGGATATCCACGTACCGTGGGCTTTTCGGATAAAAAACCAGACCCACCGCATCCGCCCCCAAGGACGCGCAGGCCAGTGCGTCCTCCACCACAGTTATCCCGCATATTTTTATTCGCGGCGCGGAAAAATCATTTGTCGTCCAACCCGGTGCGCTCATGAATTTCTCATTCCTTTGTCCATCCGGTTGTTTCAATTTCAATTTGAACCCGGCGTCGAAAAAAGCGACAAAACAAAAAAGCCGTTTCGCTCAGCTTTCCATCAAGGAGCGCAGAAACGATTCCGGATGTGTCGCCCGCATAATGCTTTCGCCCACAAGGAAGTTATGAATCCCCGTTCGCAAGCCGTCTTCGATGTCTTGCCTGCCGGAGACCCCGCTGGCAGATACGGACACCATGTTTTTGCCAAGCTGTGCTGCCATCCGCGCCGCCCGCGTAATATCCGTATCAAACGAATCCAGGTTGCGGTTGTTGATACCGATCAGCCGCGCACCGGCCTTTGCCGCCGCTTTTAGTTCCTCTTCGGCAAACACTTCCACCAGCACGGACATTCCGAGATCCCCCGCAAGAGACAGGTACCGACCAAGGCTTTTTTCATCGAGAATCCGGACAATCAGTAAAATCGCATCCGCCCCGATAGCGGCAGATTCGTATACCTGGTATTCGGATATGATGAAATCCTTGCGCAAAACCGGCAGCCCTTGAGCGTTTCGTGCGGCCTGCAAGTCTTCGACGCTTCCTTTGAAATATTCGGTCTCCGTCAATACCGAAATCGCGGCAGCGCCGCCCCTTTCATAGGCTTGTGCAAAGACTGTGGCATCAGCATCCGCCCGGATCGTGCCTTTTGATGGCGAGGCGCGCTTGATCTCGGCGATGATATTGACGCGGCCTTTTTCAACGTGCATCAGCGGACCTGCAAAATCGCGGAAATCCGTCCTTGCCGCAGCCGCTTTCTGTACTTTGCCCAAAGGCAGGGCCTTCATTGCCGCCGCCACCTGTATACTTTTGGTCTCCAGAATGCTTTGTAAAAAATTCATGATTGTTGTCTGGTGGTTTTCATTGTCTGCATTACCCGTTTTCCCGGGTGAATTCGATGAGCGCCTCGAGTTTGTCCTTTGCCGCAGCGGAGTCAATGGATGTTTCCGCTATTTTAACACCTGAGGCGATATTTTCCGCTCGCCCTATAATCACCAGGGCTGCAGCCGAATTGATCAAAACCACGTCGCGTTTTGCCCCTTTTTCCCCGGCCAGAATCGCCCTGGTGATTTCAGCATTTATTTTAGGACCGCCGCCTTCAATGTCTTTGGGCGCTGCCCTTTGCCCGAAAAACGTCTCGGGAGATATGTCATAGGTGGATATCCGGCCGTCCTTTAATTCCGATACCCGGGTGGGGGCGCACACGGAGATTTCATCGAGTCCGTCATGACCGTGTACCACCATGGCCCGTTTTGCGCCCAAACGCTTGAGCGCAGAGGCGAACATTTCGGTCAGCTCCGGTGCGAAGACGCCCAGGAGCTGGCAGTTTGCCGCAGCTGGATTGGTAAGGGGCCCCAGCATGTTGAAAATACTCCGCAGCCCGATCTGTTTTCTGGCATTGGCGGCATATTTCATGGCCCCGTGAAAACGGGGGGCGAACATGAAGCCGATGCCGATTTCGGCGATGGCTTCTTCGACGATCTCCGGGTCGATATCGATCTTTACGCCCAGGGTTTCCAAAAGATCCGCGCTGCCGCACTGGCTTGACACCGAACGGTTTCCGTGTTTGGCAACGGTTACCCCGCACCCGGCGACGACAAAAGCCGTGGTTGTCGAGATATTGAACGTATTGGCGCCGTCTCCGCCTGTACCGCAGGTATCGACTACGTCTGTTCCTGCGGTCTCTATGCGAATGGCTTTTTTTCGCATGGCCCGCGCTGCGCCCGCAAGCTCCTCAAAGGTTTCCCCCTTGGTGGAAAGCGCCCCCATGAAGGCCCCGATCTGCGCGTCGGTGAGTTCGCCCGAAAAAATCTCGCTGAGCATCTGCGACATCTCGGATTCGGTCAAATCCGTACGATTGTAAATTTTGTAAAGACCCTCTTTAAATGCGCCCACTGCATTCTCCTTTTTATTGCCGCGTCATCGATTGGATTTCGCTGTCCTGAAAGTCCGCCTTCCCGACCCCGACGCCGGTAAAAATGCTTTACCGAAACTCTAAGGTGATTTATCGCACAGACTCAAAAAATTTCGCAAAATCCGTTTGCCCACCGGCGTCATGATCGATTCCGGATGAAACTGGATTCCTTCCGTTATATGCATCTTGTGCCTAAGCCCCATGATTTCCCCGTCTTCCGTCCTTGCCGAGACTTCCAGACAGTCCGGCAGGTTTTTTTCCAGAACCGCCAGGCTGTGATACCGCATCGCGTCAAAGGGTTTGTTGATCCGGTTGAAAATGGTCTTTCCGTCCGCGGTTATGGTGGATGTTTTCCCATGCATGATCCGGGAAGCGGACACAATGCTTCCGCCAAAAGCAGCGGCAATGGCCTGGTGCCCCAGGCATACGCCCAATAAAGGCTTTTTCCCGGAAAACCGGCGAATCACTTCAACGGAATGCCCTGCATTTTCGGGCGAACCGGGCCCCGGTGAAATAACGATCCCTTCGATTTCATCGTTGTCCAGCGAGGACACCTCAAAGACGTCGTTTCTTGAAACCTGAACGTCCGCGCCAAGCTGCCGGAAATACTGGACCAGGTTGTATGTAAAGGAATCGTAGTTGTCGATCATGAAGATCATGGCATTTCTCCTTTAATCAGTTCCAGCGCCTTCCCAATGGCCATGGCCTTGTTCACGGTTTCCACGTATTCCTTTTCCGGTTCGGAATCCGCCACGATGCCGGCGCCGGCCCGCACCGTCATCTCACCGTTTTCAACGCATGCGGTCCGTATGGTGATGGCAAGATCCATGTTGCCGTGAAAGGAAATATATCCAACGGCGCCCCCGTATGGTCCTCTCGGCTGTTTTTCAAGCGCGCCGATGATTTCCATGGCCCTTACCTTGGGAGCGCCTGTGAGCGTGCCTGCGGGAAAGGAAGCGGCAAGCAGATCATATGCATCCACGCTCTCCATCAGGTCGCAGGTGATGTTGGATACCAGGTGCATCACGTGGGAGTAGCGCTCCACCACCATGAGGTCCGTTACCTGCACCGTGCCGGTCTCCGCCACGCGCCCGAGGTCGTTCCTCCCCAGGTCGACCAGCATCAGGTGCTCTGCTCGTTCCTTTTCATCGGCCAGCAGGTCGTCGGCAAGCTTTCGGTCTTCCTGCTCGGTTTTTCCCCGTGGGCGCGTGCCGGCAATGGGCCTGAGCGATGCGACCCGGTTTTCAAGACGCACCATGGTTTCCGGCGAGGAACCTACCAGAAGCGTGTCGTCCAGATGCATGAAAAACATGTAGGGTGACGGATTGACATACCGCTGCGCCCGGTACAGGGCGATCGGGTCTGAAGGCATCGTTGCCGTAAACGGTTGGGAAATCACTGCCTGGATCACGTCGCCCGCCAGGATGTGGGATTTGATGACATCTACGTTTTTCAGAAATACGGATTTATCAAAAACCGGCGAAAGGGGTCTGCCGTCTGTTTTTGCGATCCTGGGGGCTGCTGATGTTCGCGGCAACGGCGCGCTGATTTTTTCCTCCATACCCAGCAGGCGCGAAAGCCCCTCTTCATAGGCAGAGGCCGGTGCGGCGCCGTCCTTTTTGACCATCAGCGCCACCAGCATGATCGTGTTTCGGATGTTGTCGAATATCATCATTTCATCGGGTATCATGAAGCTCGCAATGGGCCGGTCATCCGGAAGGCGATTTTCAATGGCCTCGAAAAAGGAAATCGTTTCATAGGTGAGATATCCCACCAGCCCGCCCCAAAATCGGGGCAGCTCCGGTATAATGGCCGGGTTGTAACGGTCCATGCGTTTTCGCAAGGCGCCAAGCGGGTCGCCGTTATGGGGAAAACGCTCATTTCGGCCGTTTTCGGCGATTTCAATGTCGTTTCTGAACAGCCGGACGACCGCGTGGGCCGATGTGCTCAAAAAGCTGTAGGTTCCCCACCGTTCACCACCTTCCACGCTTTCCAGAAGAAAGGCCGGACCGGTGTTTTTGTACGTCTTTGTCAAAACCGACACCGGGGTTTCCATGTCCGCCAGAATTTCCCGGCAAACAGGGACCACGTCGTGCCGTCCATAAAGGTGTATAAATTCATTTTTGTCCGGAAAATCTCGCAACCGCATGTTGGCTCCTTTAAAAACGGTTATTCCAATAAAAAAAGGCCGTGGGCTTTACCCCCACGGCCTTGGATCTCTTTGTTCAATCAACCATAAAACCGTGGGGGCCCCTGGGGCTGCCACGGTTACTTTCAGCCTTACGCTGGTGTCCGCCGACAGACCCTGTTATGCGTCTGCCACCACCAGTTGTGCCGGTGTACCTTCTGCTGATATGCGCACGGGTGATTCATGGTAAATTTTCTGCCTGTCCGTATAGGATCGTTATGGATTTATTGGATCTATTCCTTCAAATAAATGGTTTGTTGCTGCTTTGTCAAGCGGTTTTTTGTGGTTTCCTTTTGCAAACTATTGGTTATTGGTTTAACAAATAGTCAAACCGTATTATAATTTAACAATATGCTTTTTCCATTATACACTTGGTAACCGCTCGTGAGACAAAAAACATGAATACACGCAGAAAACAAAACCATGCGCCTCTGCTGGCGCAGGTCGTCTCCACCGGGGACGAAGTCCTTACCGGCGCAATCGTGGATTCCAATTCCGCCTATATTGCCGCCGCTCTTTTGGAAACCGGCCTTCACGTCACCCGGCATACCACCGTGGGAGACGATGCGCCCCGCCTCCGGGACCTGCTGGTCGAGATCGGTGATCATACGGATATCGCTGTTGTAACCGGCGGGCTGGGCCCGACTGTTGACGATATCACCGCCCAGGCCGCTGCCGATGCCGCCGGCGTGAAACTTATCGAAAACCAGGAAGCCCTTTTGTCTATACAGGATTTTTTCAACCGGTTTCCAAGGCCCATGAGCCTATCGGACGGCAAGCAGGCCATGCTTCCGGAAAACGCGATCCCGGTGATCAACCGTTCCGGGACAGCCCCCGGGTTTAAAATGACCATCGGCAAATGCACCTTGTATTTTTTGCCGGGCGTCCCCCGGGAAATGAAAACCATGATGACGGAGATGGTCATTCCCGCCATCAAGGCGGAACATGTTACAACGGATTATCAGCAGCACTACCGGGAAAAGCAGTTCTCGCTTTTCGGACTTCCGGAAGCCGAGGTCAACCAGCGTCTCAAGGAGCCGTCCAAACGGTTCGGGGACGTGAAACTGGGTATGCTGGCGAGGTTTCCCGTAATCATCGTCAAGCTGTTTGCCTTTGGCAGCGATGTTGAAGCCGTTGACCGCGGGATCGAAAAAGCCGCCGGACACGTTCGTGAAGCGTTAGACAAATGGATCTTTTCCGATACATGCGACTCCCTGGAATCAGTGGTGGGGGCTTTGCTCAAGGAAAAACGCGTCACTGTCGCCGTTGCCGAAAGCTGCACAGGGGGCCTGATTTCCGATCGATTGACCAACGTGGCCGGAAGCTCCGATTATTTTCTGATGTCTGCTGTTACCTATGCAAACGAGGCAAAAACTGCTATATTGCATGTTTCAGGGGGTACCATTGAAACGCACGGCGCGGTATCCGAGGAAACGGCAAGGGAGATGGCCGAAGGCATCCGGAAAATATCCGGCGCGGATTACGGCATTGCGACGTCGGGAATTGCCGGCCCGACCGGCGGTACGGATGAAAAACCCGTGGGAACCATCTGCGTGGCCATTGCCGGTCCGAACCGTATTGTTTCAAAACGGCGCGTGCTCCCTTTCCGGGACAGGATCGCCAACAAGGAAATTTTCGCGCACATGGCGCTGGATATGCTGCGGCGCGAACTGAGTGCATAAAAGACGCTGCCGCGATCTTGAATCGAAATCCGAATGTTGAGATGGGTTCGATGAAAAATCATGCAGGCGGGATGCCGGCGCGCTGCGCCACGGGCATTTCAACAACAACCACACAGGAAACATCATCAAATGGGATTAAAAGGGAAAATCGTCGGCGGCGGCATCGGATTTGTTTTTGGCGGCCCATGGGGCGCAGTTGCCGGTGCGACCGTCGGCCACCTCTACGACAATGACGACTACGGCAAAAAGTCTCCGTCTGTCAGGCAGGCGATTGATGACAAACATTACAAGACGCTCGGTTGCTCATTTGCCGATTCAAATGAAACCATCAGGGCGCAGTATCGGAAACTGGTAAAAGAATACCATCCAGACGCTATTGCCGCCAGGAACCTGCCGGAAGAGTCCGTTGTCGCTGCCGGCCAACGCTTCCATGAAATCCAGGTCGCCTGGGACGCTCTTCGCAAGGAACGAAATATCTGACGCGGATAAACCGCCAACGGGCCAATTTTTAAAAAATAAGCACAAGGAGCAACCATTGTTGAACATAACCGCAGATGACCTTGCACAAATGAAAACCGGCCTTTTGGTCATCCCTGTATACGAGGACGCCACGTTTTCCCGCAGCCCGGTCGCGGGAAACCTGGTCAGCCGGGCCATGACATATCCCGAATTCAAGGGCGGGGCGGGAGAGGAGCTGATGCTCTACAGCCCGGAAGATGCCGCGGCAGAACGAGTGCTTTTCCTGGGGATCGGCAAAAAGGAAAAGGCCGATCCCGAGGTGTTCCGGGCTGCTGCCGGGAAAGCAATGAGCCGGGCGATCAAGGCAAAGCAAACCGATATCGTGTTTTGCGGCCACGGGAAAAAAGAATCCGTCCTTGCCATGATGGAAGGAGCGGTCCTGGGCAACCACCTGTCTGACTTCTACAAGAAGGAAAGAAAAAACAAACCCGTGACGCAAATCGCCTTTCACGTCGATAAGTCAAAACAGACCGCTTACATGGAAGCCGTAGGGGGCATCCAGGCCGTATGCAAAGGTACGATCATGGCCCGGGACTGGGTGAGCGCCCCCCCAAACGACAAGCGGCCGGACATGTTTGCCCGCTCCATCGTAAAGGCAGCGGACAGGGAAAACCTTACCATTGTGGACATCGACGAAAGAAATATCCGGAAAAACCGGATGTACGCGTTGCTGGCCGTTGGCTCGGGCAGCGATACCAAGCCCCGCATGCTGGTTATTGATTACCGTCCCGACAAGTATGACAAAACCGTTGCGCTCATCGGGAAAGGGGTGACCTTCGATTCCGGCGGCATCAACCTGAAGCCGGGCAGCGGGCTTGCAGACATGAAGCAGGACATGGCGGGAGCAGCGGCCGTTGCCGCAACCCTGATCACCGCTTCCCGAATGGAGATCGGCCACAGGATCATCGGCGTTCTTCCCCTGGTGGAAAACATGCCTTCCGGCAATGCCTATCGCCCCGGGGACATTATCCGGACCGCGTCTGGAAAGACCGTTGAGATCGGCAACACCGATGCCGAAGGGCGAATGATCCTTGCTGATGCCATTTCCTATGCCATCAAGCAATATACGCCAGACACCCTTATCGATGTGGCCACCCTGACGGGGGCCTGCAAAATGGCCCTGGGCCCGAAGATCGCCGGCGTCTTTTCGTGGAATGACAAGCTGTCCGGGCAGCTCGTTGCTTCCGGCAGAAAAACCTTTGAGCGATGCTGGGCCATGCCCATGCCCGACGACTACAGGGACATGATCAAAAGCGATATCGCCGATATCCGAAACGTCGGGAAAAGCCGCTGGGGCGGCGCCATCGCCGCTGCGTTGTTCCTCTCCGAATTTGTAAAAGAAGTCAACTGGGCGCATATCGACATCGCGGGTCCGGCATTTTCAGACAAGGCAAACGCCTACTGCCCGGTCGGCGGCACCGGCTTCGGCGTCCGGCTGCTGATCGACTGGCTGCAAAACCTGCAGTAATGCCATTCACGCATGATCGGCGATGCATTACATCCAGAAACCCTAAAGTATGGTAACGGCTGTCTCATATGAAAAATATTCTCGTAACCGGCGCAGCGGGTTTTATCGGCTTTCATCTTTGCAAACGGCTTGCCGGGGAAGGCTTCACGGTCATCGGCGTCGACAACATGTCCGACTACTACGACGTCAACCTGAAAAAGGAGCGCCTGAAGCAGCTCTCCGGGCAGGACACATTCATTTTCCATCAGCTCGACATCAGCGACAGATCCCGGCTGACATGGCTTTTTGGCAAATATCCGTTCGATACGGTCGTTAATCTTGCAGCCCAGGCCGGCGTGCGCTATTCCCTGGAAAACCCCCATGCATACGTGGATGCCAATATTGTTGGTTTTGTCAACCTGCTTGAATGCTGCCGCCATAACGGCATCTCTCACCTGGTTTTCGCATCGTCCAGCTCAGTGTACGGGGCCAACACCAAAATGCCTTTTTCCGTCCATGACAACGTGGATCACCCGGTTTCGCTTTATGCTGCCAGCAAAAAGGCCAATGAACTCATGGCGCATACCTACAGCCATCTCTATGACCTGAACTGCACCGGTCTTCGATTTTTCACGGTCTACGGTCCATGGGGCCGGCCGGACATGGCCCTTTTTCTCTTTACAAAAGCAATCCTGGCGGACCAGCCCATCAAGGTGTTCAATCACGGCAATATGCAGCGGGATTTTACCTACATTGACGACATTATCGAAGGCGTGGTCCGGATTATGAAAAAACGTCCGGAACCCGACCTGAACTGGACCGGAAACGCCCCGGACCCCGGAACATCTTACGCCCCGTACCGCATATACAACATCGGAAACAACAACCCGGAAAGCCTCATGCGTTTTATCGGGGTTCTGGAAAAAGCCCTTGGAAAAGAGGCGGAAAAAAACTTTCTCGACCTGCAGCCGGGAGATGTGCCGTCCACCTACGCGGACATTGACGATTTATACGACGCGGTCGGGTTCAAACCCCAGACCACCATAGAGGAGGGGATCAGCCGCTTTATCGAGTGGTATAAATCCTATTATAACGTACTATAATCGCAGCCTATTGTTCAGGCGCCAAAACCGCACCCGGATGTCTCATGCAAAAAACCCTGGTTATCATCGGCATTGCTATCATCATTATCGGACTGTGCTGGCCATATCTCGCCAAACTGCCCATTGGCAGGCTCCCCGGAGATATCATCATCGGCCGGCCCAACATGAGAATCTATATCCCCATTACCACGATGATCATTGTTTCGGTTGCACTGTCGGTGATCCTGTGGATACTGAGACGATAAGGAAATTTCATGCGCCGCGCAATCATCACCCTTGCCATTTTGTTTCTATCCGCAATGCCGGTTCACGGCTCTCCGAAAACCATTACCTTCATCCACACCAATGATCTGCATTCCCATCTCATGCCATTTTCCCCGGAACTGGATTTTATCCCCGGCGAAACCGGCGTTGACGAAACCGTCGGCGGTTGGGCCCGCATCGCAACGGTTATGGACCGGGAACGAGATGCCCGAGAAAACCCTGTTTTCACGGTGGATGCGGGAGATTTCACCATGGGAACGCTCTTTCATATACCGGCCCGTGAAAACGCCTTCGAGCTTCGCCTCATGCACGAAATGGGCTACGATTACGTTACGCTGGGCAATCATGAATTTGATATGTTCCCCGAGGGTCTTGCCCGGATCATCACCACTGCGCAATCAATGAACCAACTGCCCGGCATCGTTTTTTCCAACGCGATCTTTTCCGATGAAAGCGGAAGAGACGACACCCTCGAAGCGGTTTTTACGCAGGGGCTCGTGCGACCCTACGCCGTAAGGGAAGCAGACGGTGTGCGAATAGGCTTTTTCGGCATCATGGGCAGCATCGCTTCCGACCAGGCGCCGTTTGCCGCACCGGTGACGTTTCGCGATCCCGTTGAGACGGCCCGGGACATGGTTGCGATGCTGCGGGAACGGGAAAGCGTCGACATCGTTGTCTGTCTTTCCCACAGCGGCATCTATACCAACGTACCATCCGAAGACGAGGAGCTTGCCGGAAAAGTCCCCGGCATCGACGTGATCATCTCCGGCCACAGCCACACGATTCTTGAAAAACCGATTGCTGTGGGCGGCACCCTTATTGTTCAGACCGGCAATTACGGCCGGTCTGTGGGTGTCCTGGATATCACTTTTGACGGCGGCAAAACATCCCTTGCAAACTACGACCTCATAACAATCGACGATTCAATCCCTGCAGACCCCCTTGTCCAGGCCCGGATCGACACCTATATCGATGAAATCAACGAAAACGTATTGCAGCAATACGGGCTGTCTTACTGGGATATCATCGGGAAAACAGCCTTTGACATGAATCTTTATGAGGCGGAATCAACCGTTGGAAACCTCCTTGCAGACGCCATCCGCTGGTATGTCGACAAGCACGGTCGTGACGTACTTGACCCGGAAACCCGCGTACAGATGGCCATCAAAGCCAACGGCGTCATTCGCGCGGACATTCTCAGGGGGCAAACCGGCAGGCTTTCCGTAGCGGACATCTTTCGCACGCTTCCGTTGGGCATCGGCATGGACGATCAACACTCCTCCGGCTACCCCATTGTTCACTGCTATATCCACGGCTATGAAATCAAGCGCGCACTGGAAGTCATCACCACGGTATACCCATTGAAAGGCGAGGACTATTTTATCCAGATCTCCGGCGTCAGGTTTACCTATAATCCCTATCGCATGCCCTTTGACCGCGTCACCGGCATTGAGATCATGGATAAAAACGGCCATTTCGAACCCCTTGACTACTCCCGTGCCAACGACGCCCTCTACCGCGTGGCTGCAAATATCTACGAGGCCACCTTCCTCAAGGTTATCGGCAGTTTTACCTACAACCTCCTCAACATCGTTCCCAAAGACCGAAACGGAAAGCCCATCGATTCCCTGGTGGATTTCCGGGTGGATGCAGACCCCCTAAAACCAGGCATCCAGGAACTCAAGGAATGGGTAGCGGTCATGGCGTATATCGCCCATTTCGAAGACCTGACCGGCGACGGCTATCCAGACATCCCCGATCGATACCGTACCCCCCAGGGGCGCATTGTCGAACAGGCCAGCCTCAACCCGGTCCACCTGTTGTACCGGGGCACACTGGTCACCTGGGCCGCTTTCGCGGTGTTTGCTTTCGTGCTCACGCTTTTGGCCTTCCTCATCAGAAGGTGGAAACGATCATGAAATGATGCGTTTCCCTGAATTTGTTTTTGCTATTCGACAAGCGGGAAAATCCCTATTATTTTATTTCTGTATACGGCGGAGATGTTTCGATTGATTTTCTCAATGCCGGTTTTTTATAAATCAAGGGAGGTATCAATGGACAAGAAAGAGGTAAAACAAATTCTTGCCGGCTTGACCATTGTCAGCCTGGTAGGCCTTGGGGGTGGTTCTCTGCCGTCTGTCCATGCGGGAAGCGGCTGAGGCGCGAGCGGCTGCGGCGCGAAAGAAGACAGCGCAGTTGGCGCTGACAAGATGCAGAAGCAAGAAGAGCACCTGACCCAGGAAGAAAAAGAGGCCAGAGAGAAAGCAGAGAAAGAGGCCAGAGAAAAAGAAAAGAAGAAAAAAGAAGCAGATGACGCCGGTAAAAGAGAATCCGGCAAAAGCGGCTGAGGTGGCAGCAAATAAACATGCCGTGTGCATGAAACGATTTTCTGCTGTCAAAGCCCTTCAAGAGCCGGCAGGCTTTCATTGCCGGCTCTTTGTATGTGCGCTGCACAAGAAAAGTACAGCCGATGGAGTGTTTATGCCCAGATCCAGTATTCGCGAAGAGCTGCGGAATCGGTACCCGGTTTCACTGACAATCGCACCTGATTTGGAGAATCTTTCCGGAGAATACCGGTTTCTGTCGGAATTTCTCGATAATTGTCCGGATGCCGGCGGCTTCCCGCCCTATCTTGCGGATATTGCAAGGATAGAAGAATCCCGGTTTTCCCTGCTCCATTCCCCCCCATTCATTCCAAAGAGCGTGCAGGACCGGACGGTTAATCCGGCACTCGATCTGATCCCGGTCAACTTTTCCAACCTGCCGGCATTGATGGCCGATCAAGGGGCTGTCCCGATTCCCGGCAGCGGGTTTGTGCTTGTCTGGATCCGGCCTTCAACCCGGGATATCGAGATTCGCGATGCCAGTGCCGACGATCTTCTGGCGCTTAAAATCGTGGCAGAAGAAACAGACCCGGCAAAGGCCGCGGCCCAAGGCGGCATTTCTCTGCGGGCAGTTGACGATTTGCTATACAGTGCGGGGCAGCAGGGCCTCCTACTGGCGCCCCGCTCCCTGATTAGAAGGCCGCAGGATTTTCCGGCGGGAGAGATCACGGACCCTTCTTATTTTATTTCCAAAACATTTACGATTCAATGGCACATTACCCAGGTCTGCGACCTTAACTGCCGCCACTGCTATGACAGAAGCGACCGGAAAACCATGACGCTGCAGCAGGCAATCGGAGTTCTGGATTCGTTTTACGATTTTTGCCGTCGGCACCATGTGTTCGGCCAGGTGTCTTTTTCCGGCGGCAACCCCATGCTCTATCCTCATTTTGACCAGGTTTACAAGGAAGCGGCCGACCGCGGTTTCATGACGGCGATCCTTGGAAATCCCATGCCCCTTCACCGGATCGAAAAAATGCTTCTGGTCCAGAAACCGGAATTCTATCAGGTAAGCCTGGAAGGGACGAAAGCGCATAACGATTATATACGGGGAACCGGTCATTACGAACGCACGATGGAATTTTTGGACTTGCTGGGGAGCCAGGGGATTTACCGCATGGTCATGCTTACGCTGACCCGCGATAATATGGACCAGGTGCTGGCATTGGCCGAATCCCTGAACGGACACGCGGAACTGTTCACTTTTAACCGCCTGGCAAGCATGGGGCAGGGGGCACAGCTTTCAGCCGCAGATCCGGATTTGTTTCCCGGGTTTCTGTCCGATTACATGGAAGCGGCAAAATCAAACGCCTTGATGGCATTCAAAGACAACCTGTTTAACCTCCTGAGATGGCACCGAAGTCTTCCGAACGGGGGCGGGTGCACGGGGTACGGCTGCGGCGCGGCCTTTAATTTCGTTTCTGTGCTGCCGGACGGGGAGGTGCATGCCTGCCGGAAGATGCCGTCGCAGATCGGCAATATCTATGAGCAGCCCTTGCATGATATTTATCATGGAACCCTTGCCCGCAAATACCGGGGCGGATCTGCTGCCTGCAGCGGATGCGCGGTTCGTCCCGTCTGCGGCGGCTGCCTTGCCGTAGCCCGCGGGCACGGGCTTGACATCTTTTCCGAAGTCGATCCCTATTGCTTTATAGCATAGCACAAACGGATTTTCTCAAAACCGGTAGGTAAGGCCTGCGGTGATGGCGCGGCTACGCCATGAGACCTTGTTCAAAGGCGTTTTTGCCCTGTTTCCCGTGGCGAAAAAGGTGGTGTCCGTGCCATTTTTCGCCAGTAAATACCGGTACAGAAAAGTAAGGGAGATATCCACACGGTCTGTAAGGGACCATTTATAGGAAACATCTCCTACAATGCCTCTACCCGTGGCCCTGTGGGAAAAGCTGACCGGGTGAGACAGGTCCTCCCGGAGGTTCCAGTTGGCATCCGCACGAAAATCAAAGAATTGATAGCGAAAAGAAGCGGCAATCTGAAGGGCTTCTGCCGCCTGCACCTGTATTTTGCCGCCGGCCCAGAGGCCCGTCCAGTCCGCATCGTAAGTACTTGCAAGACCCTGGATCGCTCCCACGGGGGGCGTTTGCCCCGGTGTGGCGATTGTTTGCACCCCATGGGTCTTCAGGAGACGAAGGCGGTGCCAGGATGCACCCAAAATGGGCGTCAGGCGATATCGACCCGAATGAAAATCGATGTTTCGTCCGATGCCGCCGGAAAGATCCATTGCCCGACGACCGCTGACATCGGCAACTGACTCTGAATAAATATTTCGCCGGTTGTTTGCCAGGAAATCCCTGTCCACGTTGGTTCCGCCAAGAACATCGCCATAGGCCATTTCGGCGAAAAAAGTATACTCCCCCTTGGTAAACGCGCTTTTTGCCCCGACCTGGAAAATGTCGATATCGTCCACGATCAGCTCGGAAAGAATATTGACGTTGTTGCCGGCGATATGCCAGTTCAGGCGATCTCTGCGAATCCCGGTATACATGGAAAGCTCCGCCCTGCATAAACAGTCGGATTCCGTCTCCCTGTTTCCTGAAGCCGCATTGACCTGGGTGGTTGATGCCGCTTCAGGGATGCCGGGGCAAAAGAGCGCAATGGCAGTAAAAACTGCAATAATGCGCCAGCGTTTTCGCAAGCAGGCTTTTACGGCCATGGGGTCTCTTTCCCAGGCTTCAAAAGAATATGCTTCATCGTTCTATTTCGAGTGTTTCGCTGCAGCATCCCGATATGCCATATAAAAAATAAAAAAAAGCAACAGCGCAAATGATTGCGGGCTTGGCAGGGCAGGTGACCCACCTTACCACAGATGGACATTATATTACAGAGGGACTGTTAAAATTACAAATTTTTACTTTCTTGTATAGACACGAAAAATAGTAGCACTGAATGCAGGTCCGTAGGGGCACCCCTTGTGGGTGCCCTAATTCCGTGCACCCACAAGGGGTGCCCCTACGAAGTCATCCTGATCATTATGTATAGATAAATGCAAAGAATTATAATTGTTTTCTAAAAAGGGAGCTTGGCTGCACGCGCAAAAAGGATCATGACAGCGGTCATGAGGACGATGGCGCCAATGGTGGCGGTCCATTCAAAACGGCTGAGGTCACGCATATGGGGGTATCGAATGATGATATAGACCAGATAAAACAGAACCACAAATGGAAGGGCGGGCAGAAAGGTGTCCAGCATGTGGGCGGAAAAAACAGCAATGTAGAGTCCCAGGGCGGAAACCGGGAAATAAAAAGCGGGTTTCTGTTTTGCCATCATTTCAGACAGGCTTTTGCCGGCCAGGTTGTCATTCATGCCGAATTTCGCAGCCACAGCAGAGAAAAAGGCGATAATGATCCAATCGGAAACGCCGAAAAGCGGAACGGGGTGACCGATACCGGGCACGATGATTTTCATCAGCAAAAAATCCACTGCCGGCGGTGGCCCCGGCATTCCTGACTGGTAATACGTCGTCAGCGTTTCAATGATTTCCCGGCTCGGCCCCTGCTGAACGCTGAAGCCGTCGGCCATCATTACAACAATCCCAAGGGGAACAAGTTCTGCCGGCCTTTTTACATAAACGGCAATCCACGAACCGATGAGGGCGGCAAAAACGAGCAGATTTGCTGTATTGAGCACCTGTGCAATTTGTGATAGAAAAACGGCATCCGGGGAGATTCTGCGGGTAGAAAGATAAAGGATGCCGGTCAAAAGGAGGCACAGCCCGATCAGCCACATTCGAAGACCGCTTCGCACGCGAAGCTCCTTCATGGCATATACCATAAAAAAAGCGGTTGCAAGGGCGGCAAGGCATAAGTGAAATATTACCGTTGATTCGACCAGAACGGAAAACAGCAGGCCGTCTGCGGAGAGCAGGGTACCTGCAGCGTAAAGCAGCATCGATATGCCTGTCCATGCCGCATATATGGCAATGATGACGATGACAGGGGAAGCGGCCATGTATTATGCGTTTCCTTTCCCTTCTTTTTTAAACACCTATGAAACAGGGTTTCTTCACAATATGAGAGAAATTGAAATTAGACAAGAGCCGATTGCGCTTTATAAAATTCTGAAGTTAGACAATATGGCTCAAAGCGGCGGCGAGGCAAAGCATGCGATTGCAGAAGGCCGGGTGATGGTAAATGGAAAGGTAGAAACCCGAAAACGGAAAAAGATATTTTCAGGCGATATCGTCGAATGCAACAATGAAAGAATTCGCGTAATCGGGCCTCGTAATGGATAATGACCTGAAAAACAGTTATTTTATCTGCTTCAGCGCTTCAATCGTTTCGGAAGGGTCAGGACGGACCGTGTAGTCCGGGTTCAACGACGCATAGTGAATTTTGTTGTCCGTTCCAATGATGTATCTGGCAGAGATCGGCAGATCCCAGGAGCCGTCGTCATTGCTTTTGGAAACATCGAGGCCGAACTGCTGATACACTTTCTGCAGATCATCGGGCACCGTGTACACCAGCCCGTACTCTTTTGCCACACGGTTTCCGGAATCGACCAGCAGTTCCATGGTCAGTTTCTTTTTCTCCGCGAACTTGCGGGAAGCTTCCGGGCTTTGCGGTGAAACCATAATCAATGATGCGCCAAGCGCCTTGATTTTATCGTGTGCTGCTTCCAGAGCCTCCAGCTCCAGATTGCAGAACGGTCACCACCCTCCACGGTAAAAACCCATCACCACCGGTCCTTCTGAAAGTTTTTGCGACAGGGAAACCGACTGGTCCTGATAATTCGCAAGGGTAAAATCAGGGGCCGCATCCCCCTTTCCCTTTGCCTTGTCCGCGATCCCGGACGTAAGCAACGCTTCGGTTGCACGCTGCATTACCGCTATGGCCTCTTTTGGGGCCATGGATACCATTTCCTTTTTTTGTGCATCAAGTTTTTCCTGTAGACGCATCGATGCCCTCCTGTTATTTTATGATTATGTGTTTTTTCCGTAAAAACCCATTAATTAGAACATAATCGCGAGGCCCGGCAGACGCAAATGGCATATGTCCATGAATGCTGACCCAGGAATGCGGATATGGAGAAATCATGAAAACCCCGAATCTTGCGCGAGTCGAACAGGATGCCGTCAGCCTTGCCGTCAGATGGCAAAACCGCGCCAATCAACTGCTGACTGCCGAAGAAAAAACCATCCAGGAACAGATGAATCGGCTGCTTTCTCACCCCCTTGACAGGGTGGTTTTGACCCGTATGATTGATCAGTGCTTCCGGTCCCATGACCATCAGCGGGTGGCCGACCAGGTGAACCATCTGCTCACGGAGTACGGGGTGCCGGATTTTTTTTCCCGTGTGGAGCGCCTCCTTATCCAGATGTTTCTGGGGATGGGCAGGCATTTTCCGCAATTATCGGTTCCCCGGCTGGTGGAGCAGATGCGCAGCTCTTCGTCGCGGGCCATTATTCCCGGTGAAAAAAAAGCCCTTCACAGGCATCTGGAAAAGCGCAGAAAACAGGGCGTGCGGATGAACATCAACCACCTGGGAGAAGCCGTTTTAGGGGAGGCGGAAGCGCACCGCCGCCTGGAGACCTATATCGGGGATATGAAAGATCCGGATGTGGAATATATCTCCGTTAAAATTTCCACGTTGTATTCCCAGATATCCTCCCTGGCGTTCGAGCATACGGTATCGATCATGGTGGAGCGCCTTTCAGAAATTTTCCGCGTGGCCAAAGAAAATTATTTTGTCCGGGAAAACGGTGAAACAGTCCCCAAGATTGTCAACATGGACATGGAGGAATACCGGGACCTGGATATTACCTACGAGGCGTTTATCCGGACCCTGGACCGGGAAGAATTCAGGGATTACTCGGCAGGACTGGTGCTTCAGGCCTACCTGCCCGATGCATACCGGATGCAGCAGAATCTTACCCGCTGGGCGATAAAGCGCGTTGATGCGGGCGGCGCCCCGGTAAAGCTGCGTATCGTAAAGGGGGCCAACCTGGAAATGGAGCGGCTGGAGTCGTCGCATTTCAACTGGCCGTTGGCCACCTATGACAACAAGCCGGATGTGGACGCCAATTACAAGCGCATGCTGCTCTATGGCATGATGCCCGACCATATCCGCGCAGTCCATCTGGGCGTGGCCTCCCACAATCTTTTTGAGCTGGCCTATGCCCATGAGCTCGGCCATGCCATGGGCGTAACCGAATGGTTCTGGTTTGAAATGCTGGAAGGAATGGCGGACCACGTGCGCCGCGCGCTCCAGGAAAGCGTCAAGGACATCCTGCTCTATGCGCCGGTGGCCTCAAAGGATCAGTTTATCAATGCCATCGCCTACCTTATCCGGCGACTGGATGAAAACACGTCGCCGGAAAATTTCCTGCGCTATGCGCCGCACTTGAAAACGGATTCCGATGCCTGGACATTTTTAAAAGAGCATTTTCTCGATTCCTGCCGCCGCATGGATACGGCCCCGGACGTTCCAAACCGAACCCAGGACCGGAACCATGAAACCTTTCCAGAGCAAATCGGCACATACAGTAGCGGACGGTTTGTCAACGAGGCGGATACGGACTGGTCGCTTCAGTCCAGCCGGGAGTGGGCGCAGGCCATCCGGAGGAAATGGATGAAAAATGAAGATGATCCGCCTGTCCGGATACCGGTGGTGGTGGACGGGGAAGATGTTTTCCATGAAGAGGGATCACGGGAAATCATCGATGCGTCACGGTATGATCCGTCGTCCGGTAAAAAAATTGTCACCGCCGTTTATACCCTTGCGGACAGACAGACCATTGACAAGGCCCTTTCCGTGGCAAAGGACGATCCGGACGGATGGCGCCGAAAAAGTCTTAAGGAGCGCCACCGGATACTTGATTCGGTTTGCCAGGAACTGAGGCGCGCTCGTGGCGACCTGATCGGTGCGGCCGCGGCCAACTGGGGAAAATTGTTTACCGAGAGCGATCCGGAAGTATCCGAAGCCGTCGATTTTACCGATTTTTATCCCCATTCCGCCCGGATTTACGAAGAACTCACCAACATTGCCTGTGCACCCAAGGGGGTGGGGCTGGTGATCACGCCGTGGAATTTTCCCATCGCCATCCCGTGCGGCGGTATTGCCGCATCCCTGGCCGCCGGCAACACGGTTCTATTCAAGCCGGCATCCGCTGCGGTGTTAACAGCGTGGGAGCTTGTCCAGTGTTTTTATCGGGGGGGCGTTTCCAAAAAAGCGCTCCAGTTCATTCCCTTTTCCGGTGCAGTTGCCGGCGATGCGCTCACCGGCAGTCCGGATGTGGATTACGTCATCCTCACCGGCGGCACGGATACGGGCTTGCGGATACTTAAGAATCGTCCGGATGTTCAGCTTGCAGCGGAAACCGGTGGAAAAAACGCCACCATTGTCACGGCCATGTCCGATCGGGACCAGGCCATCAAAAATATCGTGCACTCGGCGTTTTCCAACAGCGGCCAGAAATGCAGCGCCACTTCCCTGGTCATCCTTGAAAAGGAAGTCTATGATGATCCGCTGTTCAAGCGGCAGCTCGTGGATGCGGTCAAAAGCGGCAAAACCGGTTCAGCATGGGAGTTCCGGAACAAAGTCGGCCCGATGATTTCCCCGCCCGAAGATGACCTGAAGCGCGCCCTGACCACGCTTGAAGACGGCGAATCCTGGGCGTTGAAACCCGTGCCGTCAAAAAACAACCCCTACATCTGGTCGCCCGGCATTAAGTATGGGGTGCGCCCCGGCAGCTATACCCACATGACCGAGTTTTTCGGCCCGGTCATTGGCGTTATGCGGGCGGATACACTGGATCACGCCATCGAACTGGTCAATATGACCGGCTACGGGCTGACATCCGGGCTGGAAAGCCTGGACAGGCGGGAACAGGAAAAATGGAAGGCGAACGTCAAGGCCGGCAACCTGTATATCAATAAAGGCACCACCGGCGCAATCGTTCTGCGCCAGCCCTTCGGCGGCATGGGCAAATCCGCACTGGGCGCGGGCATCAAGGCGGGCAGTCCCAATTATGTCTACCAGTTCATGAATTTTACGGAAACCGGTTACCCGGATTTCGGTCCTGTTGCATCCGATTCACACCTTTTGTGGACGGTCAACCAATGGGAAATCGATCTTCGCTGGAACCGGATAGACGGGCGCATTGCCGAAGACATCCGCAAAACCGTTTATGCCGTTAAAAGCTACCTGTTTCAGTGGGAACGGGAATTTTCAGCTGCGCATGACTATTTTCACCTGCGCGGCCAGGACAATCATCTGCGCTATCTCCCCAAGGGGCGCGTCGCTGTGAGGGTCCATGACAACGATTCCCTCTTTGACGTGCTGGCCCGCACCGCGGCATGCCGTATCACGGGCTGCCGGCCCATTGTCAGTGTACCACCGGGGCTTTCCGGTGACGTGGCGGATTTTTTTGACAGCCATTACGGAAGGGCGTTTTTCAGGGACGCCTTGATCACCTGGCAGACCGATCAGGAGCTTTGCGCCATGATTCCCAAAATTGCACGCATTCGATACGCCCATCCGAACCGGGTGCCGAAAATGGTTTATGAAAAAGCGGCCGAAACCGGGTTTTACATCTCCCGCCTGCCGGTTTTCATGGAAGGGCGCATCGAGTTGCTGCAGTATCTCCAGGAGCAGAGCGTGAGCAACAATTACCACCGCTACGGCAATTTAGGGGAAAGAGGATTGATGTAACTATCCGTCCACCCTTATACGGTCCGGCCCGGGAAACAGATCCACGGACATCTTCCGAAGCTTGTATTTCTGGACTTTTCCGCTTGCCGTCATGGGGTAGGCGTCGACAAAGGCGATGTGCCTGGGGATCTTGTAGCGGCTGATTTTCCCCCGGCAATAATCTTGGATATCTTCCGCGGTCAGGTCAGACCCGGCTTTTTTAACCACAAAAGCCCCCACCTCTTCGCCGTATTTTTTGCTGGGCACGCCGGCCACCTGGACGTCCACGATGCCGTCCATGCTGTATAGAAATTCCTCGATCTCCCGGGGATACACGTTCTCACCGCCGCGAATGATCATGTCTTTGTGTCGACCGGTGATGGACAGGTACCCTTCCGCATCCATCACCCCAAGATCCCCGGAATGAAGCCAGGCGCCGGCATCGATGGTTTTGTGGGTCGCCTCCGGCATATTGTAATACCCCTTCATGACATTGTACCCCCGACAGCAGACTTCCCCCTGCTTGCCCGGGGGCATTTCCCGGCCGGTTTCCGGATCGACGATTTTCACCTCGATGTGCGGCATTGCCCGGCCGACCGTCTCCGTCCGCTTCCGGATGTCATCGTCGGGAAGCGTCTGGGTAATCACGGGGGACGCCTCGGTAAGCCCATAGCAGATGGTGATCTCACTCATGTACATCTTTTCGATCACCTGGCGCATCACGTGGACCGGACAGGGGGAGCCGGCCATGATGCCGGTGCGCAGGGAGGAAAAATCGAATTTGTCAAAGAGCTTGTGATCCAGAACCGCGATGAACATCGTAGGAACCCCGTATAGCGCCGTACATTTTTCCTGCTCCACGGCGGTCATCACCTGGACCGGGTCGAATTTTTCCAGGATCACCATGGTGGCCCCATGATTGACGATTGCCAGTACGCCCAGGACGCATCCGAAGCAGTGAAACAGGGGGACCGGCAGGCAGACCCGGTCGGCGCTCGTAAATCGCTGGTTCTCTCCAATCCAGTAGCCATTGTTGACAATGTTGTAATGGGTGAGCATGACCCCTTTGGGAAACCCCGTTGTGCCGGATGTATACTGCATGTTCACAACGTCGTGGCAGCCCAGGACGGCCTGGCGCTTTTCATATTCCGCCGCGGGCGTCATGGGGGCCATGGCCATGACTTCCGGAAGGGCGTACATTCCCCGGTGTTTTTCCTGGCCCAAAAAAAATACCCGCTTGAGATGGGGAAAGCGCGCGCTTTTCAATTCTCCTCGCTTGTGATTTCTCAACTCCGGAACCAGCTCGTAGATGGTCTGGAGGTAGTCGGTATCCATGTACCCGTCGATCAGAAACAGGTTTTCCGTTTCCGACTGTTCCAGCAGGTAGGCCAGCTCGGTACTTTTATAGTTGGTATTCACGGTGAGCAGGGCGGCTCCGATCTTTGCCGTTGCAAACTGGAGGGCGACCCAGTAAGGGATGTTGGTGGCCCACACCGCCACTTTTTCCCCTTTTTGAACGCCAAGGGACATAAGCCCCCTGGCCAGCCGGTCCACCATGTCCCCGAACTGTTTGTACGTCATTCGCAGGTCGCGGTCCACGTACACAATGGCGTCGTTGTCCGGATGCCTTTCAATGGCCTGGTCCAGCAGCTGCCCCATGGTGAGGTTTTGCAAGGTCTCTTTCATCTTCCCTCCTATTCCGGAATATACAAAACCGCGTAAATGGAAGCATTTTGCTCACCCTTGCAGCTGACATTGTGGGGCACGATGGAATTGTAGTAAATGCTGTCGCCCGCGCCCAAGGTAAAGGTCTGGTCGCCGTAGATTACCTCCACCGTTCCGTTTTGCACCACGATAAACTCCTCCCCTTCGTGGCTGGAAAGCGCTTTTTCCTCGGCCGACGCAGGGAGAAGCTCTACGTAGAAGGGTTCCATGTGCCGATCGCTTTTCCCTTTGCCAAGGGAGTAAAATTTCAGGTCAACGGGCTTGTCCTTGCCGCGCAGCATGGACAGCTCGCTTTTCCGGTCCGCCTGGCGCACGATCATCGGGTCTTCGCCGAACTGATCGTCGAGAAAGGTCCCGAGCCGGACATCGAGCGCCCGTGCGATCTTCAAAAGCGGCCCCAGGGAAGGATAGATATTTTCCTCCACAACCGAATGCAGAAAATCTTTTTCCAACCCCGAACGCTCTGCCAGTTGTTCAATACTGATTTCTTTGCTGGCCATGAATCCCTTGATCCGCTGACCGACTTTTCCCGATTGCATATTGCCTCCCTATCTGTTTTCTAACCACTGGCCGCATAAATTTCAGTCGTTATACCGCATAAATTTTCTGCAATCAAAGAAAAACCCCATGAAAAAATCATGTGCATAAAAAGCACCCGGCAAAAGACGGTTTTGACTTTCAGCACGGGCGGAACTACGTTTTAAGCAGAAAGTGGAAATTCCCATAGAATGGGAGCAGGGTTGCACCTCCGGTCCGTTTTTGTTTTTGCATCCGCAGGAACCAGAAAAACACCATACAAAGGAGGGCTCATCATGGCTGTCAAAGTGTTTATCCGGCGCAAATATTCAAAGAACAAAGAAGCCAAATTATTCCAGCAAATCCGGAAGATCCGTAATCTGGTGCCCGAGCAGGCAGGCTACATTTCAGGGGAGTACCTGAAAGCCATTGACGGGCGCAATGAAATCATGACGATCAGTTCGTGGTTCTCCCTTGAAGACTGGCAGGCCTGGTTTGACAGCGACGTACGGCAAAAGATAGAGGCCGATATCGATGCGATTGGTGACATTGCGTCGGATTATACCATTTACCGGTACATCAAAACAAGGTAATCAACCTGTCCAAAAGAAATATCAAAAGGAAAATCCGATACAAAATGAATGATGCTGATGCCTCATTGCCGCCGGAAGTGATACCGGAGACCCATGAAGTCTTCAACCAGCCTGAGGCCTTGGAAGAGTACAACGCGTATGAAACCGACACGGCGTTGCGTGAAGGGGTCGCCCGCCACGGGGCTGGCTGGGCAGAAAAAGAGCTGTCCGCATACGGGGAGCGTACCGGCAGTGCCGAGGTAATTGAATGGGGTTTTCTGGCCAATGAATATGCGCCGCGGTTTTTTTCACACGACCGCCAGGGGTATCGGGTGGATTTTGTCAAATACCATGAGGCGTACCATCGGTTGATGAAAATGGCCCTGGAAGAGGGGTTTCATTCCAGCCCCTGGATTCGCCCGGGTCCCGGTGCCAATGTTGCGCGCGCGACCAAGTGCTACCTTCAGTATCAAGTGGACCCGGGGCATACCTGCCCGCTTACCATGACTTTTGCGGCTGTTCCTTCCATAAAGCGAACGCCTTCTGTTGCTGCGAAGTGGCTTCCTAAAATTATGGCAAGGCAATATGATCCGCGAAATGTTCCCCATACGGACAAGCAGGCCGTGACCATTGGCATGGGCATGACAGAAAAGCAGGGGGGATCGGATGTGCAGGCTAATACCACCCGGGCTTATCCCTCAGGAAGGGAGGAGCCCGGGGATGCATATGAATTGGTCGGGCACAAGTGGTTTACCTCCGCGCCCATGTGTGATGCCTTTCTGGTGCTGGCCCGGACACGAAACGGTTTGAGCTGCTTTCTGGTGCCGCGCTGGCGCGAGGACGGAACCAGAAACCCGATTCAGATCCAGCGGTTGAAAAACAAGATGGGCAATGTGTCCAATGCCTCTTCCGAGATTGAACTGAGAGGCGCGCTGGGTTGGATGATCGGCGAAGAAGGCCGGGGTGTAAGGGCGATCATCGAAATGGTGGCACTGACCCGCTTTGATTGCATGACCGGATCCAGCGCCGGCCAGCGCCAGGTAACCGCCCAGGCCATCAACCATGCCATGGGACGCACCGCTTTCGGCAGGACGCTCGTCGATCAGCCGTTGATGCAAAATGTACTGGCCGACCTGCAGCTGGAAACGGAAGGATCTTTGGCTTTGACCCTGCGAATGGCCGAAGCTTTAGACAATCCGGAAAAGGAGCATGACCGGCTGCTGCTGCGGTTGGGACTGCCGACCGGCAAATACTGGATCTGCAAGCGCACGCCCTTTCATGCATATGAGGCCATGGAATGTCTCGGGGGCAACGGGGTCACCGAGGATTTTGTCATGGCGCGCTTTTATCGCGAGGCGCCCGTCAATGCGATCTGGGAGGGGTCGGGCAATGTGCAGGCCCTGGATATGCTGCGGGTGTTGAAAAAGACGCCGGCGGCACTGGAGGCCTGGTTTGCCGAGTTGGAGAGGACCCGCGGCGCAGACGATCTGCTCGATAAGGCGGTTGTCAAATGCAAGGCCGAATTCGGCGACATGGGAGATGCGGAATACCGGGCCCGCCGCGTGATGGATCAACTGGCACTGACCATGCAGGCCCACCTGCTGGTGCAAGCGGGAAACAGCAAGGTTGCCGAAGGTTTTATCGTCTCCAGGTTGGGCGATCACGGGGACCGAAACTATGGCACCCTGCCCGTGGGGACGGACGTCAAGGCCATTATCGAGCGAGGGAATCCTTCTGTTTATTCGCCTGTTCCCAAGCCGCCGCCGCCATCTGCACCGGGTCCCATGGGCTCGAAAGCGGCGGCGTGTAGCTGAGATCCAGGTCGCACAGGTCTTTTACCCGCATGAAATGGTGCAGCGCCGTTGCAAGAATGTCGATGCGCTTAGCGATTTCCGCGCCATACGGGCCTATGATCTGTCCGCCCAGAAGCTTTCCGGAGATACGGTCCCCCGTGATCCGGAGATGGATTTTTTTTGCGCCGGGATAGTAGGCTTTGTGGTCGAAGGCCTCCGTGTCAACCGATAGCGGTGAAAACCCTTCAGACGCCGCCTCGCTGTCTTTTAGCCCGGTGCGGGCGGCAACCAGGCCAAAGATCTTGACGCACTGGGTGCCGAGTGATCCGGCAAATTCGCAGTTTGCGCCTGCCGCGTTTTCACCGGCGACTTTTCCCTGCTTGTGGGCGGTTGTTCCCAAGGGAAGCCAGAGGTTTTTATCCAGCAGACGATGGCGGGTTTCCGCACAATCCCCGGCGGCATAGACATCCGGGAGGTTGGTTTCCATGCGGGCGTTGACCCGTATGGCGCCCGCAGCACCCGTTTCAATGCCGGCGGAAAGACCCGGTTCCACCTGCGGCCGGCTACCGGTGGCGACCAGCACCATGTCCCCCTGACATTCAAAGTCTTGATTCCCCGCTTTCTTTGCCTGAACCTGCAGCCGGTTTTTCAGCGGCAGAATCTTTGTAACGGAAATGCCCGTAAATATCTCAACGCCGTTTTTTTTGAGCTCAGCCAGAACATGTTTGCCAAGGTTTTCATCCATGGTGCTTAAAACCGTGGGGGCGAATTCAATTACGGTTGCCTTCAGACCCCGTTTGGTCATGGCATCGGCCAGTTCCATGCCAATATAGCCGGCACCGACAATGATGATGGATTTCGGGGCATTGTCCTTTATGTATTTTTCCATGGCAAAGCAATCGTCCATCCAGCGCAAAAAGAATACCCCTGGAAGGTCCAGCCCGGAGATTTTCGGGGTTGTCGATCGGGCGCCTGTGGCCAGCACCAGTGTGTCATACGTCATGGTTTCGCGATTGTTTTCGGGGGTCTGGATGAAAAGAGTCTTTTTGGAAGCGACAATATTCGTACACCTGCATCCCTTGCGCACTTTGATGCCGTGCGACTCGATGGCCGCAATATCCCGGTGAGCGAGATTCCGCCAGTCTGCCACTTCCCCGGAAAGGTAGAAGGGAATGCCGCAGATGCTATAGTTCGGATACTGATCTGCCAGAACGATCGTCGGACGGATTTCCGGATTTACTTCCCGTGCGCGCAATGCAGCGCTGATACCGGCATCACTGCCGCCTATGATCAAGAGTTCCATGTTTTATTCCGTTTCTGGTGTCATTCGTGACGACTGATAAAGCGCGTTAATCTCCGCGCCGTATTTTTCATAGATGACCCGACGTTTCATTTTCTGCGTCGGCGTCAGTTCGCCGGTTTCTTCGCTGAATGCGGCAGGCAGCAAACGGAATTTCTTGATCTGCTCATACCGCGCCAGGTTCCGGTTTATCCGGTCGACCCTTTCCTGAAAGAAGCTTATAATTTCAGGCAACCGGATCAGATGATCGCTGCCGCACTGCAGAATCCCTTTTTCCCGGGCCAGCTCCGAAAGAAGATCGAAGCGGGGCACGATCAGGGCCGTGATGTAGTTTCGCCCGTCTCCGATAATACAGGCCTGGTCCACATACATGTCCATGATCAATGCCATCTCGATGGGCTGGGGGGCGATGTTCTTACCGCCGGAAGTGACGATGAGCGATTTTTTACGGTCCGTGATCCTGAGCATACCGTCTTCATCAAGCTCCCCGATGTCGCCGGTTTTGAAAAATCCGTCTTCGGTGAACTCGTCGCTTGTTTTTTCCGGCTGGTTGAAGTATCCGCTTTCCCTTGAAAAAATCTGCGGTCCTTTTACCAGGACTTCGCCGTCTTCTGCGATGCGGATTTCCGTATTCTTGCACGGCCGCCCCACGCATCCGGGTTTGATGATGAAGCGGGGGGATATCAGCTTGGACACCACCATCATTTTTAGGGCGCCTTTCACTGTTTTAAAAGGGCACTGCCCGCGTCCCTGCATGACGATCATAGTGTCGACGAGCCATTCCACTGCTTTTTTGTAGATCCATTTGTCGGGCAACGGCTCCACAAAGACGGGGGCGTTGGAGGTAATGGCCGATGTGGTTTCCGTAAGTCCGTATCCTTCGGTAATGGTGATGTTCATGGTGCGGAAGAATTTGGTGATTTCCGCGGGCAGGGCAGCACCGCCGCTGCCGGCCACAACCAGCCGGTCAAAGCCGACCACCTTGCGGATTTTGTCATACACCATGGAATTGGCAATGGCGAATTTTACTCCCAGAGCAGGGGGCATGGGATTGCCGGAAATCAAGTGGTCTGCAGCCTCATCGCCCACAGCCATGGCCCAGTCAAAGGTTTTTTTCCGAAAGCCTTGCAGTTTTTCGCCGTGCCGTCTGACAGCTTCGAAGATTTTTTCGTATAATCTCGGCACGGAGAGCAGCACGTTGGGGCGGACATCCAAAAGGTCCTCCTGGATGCTGTTGATGCTTTGTGAAAAATGGATGGTGGTGCCGATGGCCATTTGCAGGTGGTAGTCGGTGGTTCGCCCCATGATATGGCACAAGGGGAGAAAACAGAGATTTTCCAGACGGATGCCGCGCTCGATGATTTTCTGCAGCATGGGCGTGCTCATGAGCACATCTGTCTGGGCCTTGAAATTGGCCTGGCTCAGCACGACTCCCTTGGGGTTGCCCGTGGTGCCCGAAGTATATATGATGGCCCCCGTATCTTTGCTTTTCAAGTCTTTGCGCCGCTGCTCAAATTGCTCATAGGCGGCCGAAGCGTCGGCGCCTTTTTTCATCATTGCGTCATAATCGATGACGCAAGGGTCTGCAGGCGTTGTCACCGGTGAAAGGCAGACGATAAATGCCAGAGAAGGAACTTGGGCCTTGACGCGGAGGGCTTGGGCCATAAGATCGCGGTCGCCGGCAATCAGCGCCTTCGCAGCGCAGTCATTGAGAATAAAGGCCAGTTGGTTGTCGGTGCTGGTGGGATAGATGGGCACGCCGATGGCACCCGCGCCCTGGATGGCCTGATCGGAAATAACCCAGCGGGGCCGGTTGTGGGCGAAAAGACCGATGCGGTCGTTTTTCGAAATTCCCATTTCAATAAGGCCGGCACCCAGAAGCCCGGCCTCCCTTGCCGCCTCCCCCCAGGTGATATCCGTCCATTCCCGGCAGGGTTCGCCGTTTTTCAGTTTGGCCCGCATGAATACATCATTTTCAAATCTGCGGGCCTGGGTAAAAAAGAGTCCGCACTGGGTGTCTTCTGCCTGATACGCGTACGCCATTGGCCTCTCCTTATTTTGGCGGAGTTCATAAAAAAGGATGGGAATGTACGAGAAAGAAAACAACGACAGGATTTTGGCTTATTGAAACAAAATTATAGCCACAATTACCTGAAAATGACACTATATATTTTACGGGGCGCAATTTTCATGGTCGCGGCCGGGTTTTCCGGGCAAACCGCGCAAGGGCAGGGCAATGCAAAAACACATTCTGTTTACGATTTTATCCTCGATATTCATTGTTTTCATGGGCATGGGCATCATTGTGCCCATACTGCCCATCTACGCCGCTGAGCTTGGGGCAACCGGGTTCGCCCTGGGTGTGATTATCGCCGCGTTCGCTTTGAGCGGAGGGATCCTGCAGCCCTTTGTGGGCAACTTTTCAGACCGTTACGGCAAAAAAGGATTTTTAATCGCCGGCCTTTTCATCTTCGGCATCACCGGGTACACGTATACTCTTGCTTCATCCGTGACGGACCTGGTGTTGATTCGCCTTTTCCACGGTGCGGGGTCGGCAATGATCATTCCCATGGCCATGGCTTATATCGGGGAGCTCGGGGGGAGCAAAACCGGAAAACACATGGGGATGTTAAACATCGCCATTTTTGCCGGTATCGGCGGCGGCCCGATGCTGGGCGGTTTTTTTCTCGATGTCTGGGGACAGAATTCAGCGTTCTACGCCATGGCGACCCTCAGTATTCTTTCTTCGGCGCTGGTCCTTTTGGTTCTTCCACGGCAGAAAACCAAAACAGCGCCGGAAAAAAAAGAATCAATGCGAGCCGTCTTCCGGCGAATGCTCCGCAGTCGCAGGGTGATGGGCATACTCCTTTCGAGAATGGCCACCATGATCATAATGGTCCCCACTTTTGCGTTTCTGCCGCTCCTCATGACGCAGTACATGACCGCCAGCGGCACGGAAATCGGCATGGTGATCGCCACTCGTACCCTTGTCAATGCCGTATTCCAAATCCCTTTCGGCAGCCTTGCGGATCGGTGGAACAAAAACCGGCTCCTTTTCATCGGCAGCATCGTCATCAGCATCGGCATGCTGGCAGTGCCGTTTGCAGACAGTTTTATATCCCTTTTGCTGTTATTTGCCTTGATCGGGCTGGGGGAAGCCGTTTCATGGCCGGCGCTGGGCGCATTGGCGGCGAAGGAAGGCACAATATACGGGCAGGGGTCGATGATGGGGGTATTTAACATGGCAATAAATGCGGGGCTTTTTATCGGCGCAATGGGCGTGGGCGCGCTGGTCGATTTGCTGGGCATCGCGTGGGCGTTTTACATCGTGGCGCTGTTTCTTTTTGCAAGTGCGGTTGCATCCGTTTTTATGATCAGGCCTCCGAAGGCAGGTCTTGAAACAGCGGGTAAATAGCGGCCGCGAAAAACCGCAGAGGCTGCCTGCAAAATAAAATATGCCCGTCAAATACCCGCCCTATGATAAAATTGCCCTTATATGGCGCTGCAACGCTGGACGCCAAATCCCGGTTTTTCACCATCCTGTTTTTCTGATCCGGACCACTTCGCCTTCCAGTATGTAAAACCCGTAGTTATTGGGCCGCCCCCATCCGTCATCAATGGTGTACCACCAAACTGTTACATCCCGGACAAGTACGGAGCGCCCCCGCCGGATGCGAATATCCTTCTGGACTTCCTCCCACTCTGGTTCGCCGAAAGCTTCCCTGACCTTGGACGGGATGTCGCCGATGGAAATTGTTGTACCGCCCACCTGCAAAAACGGCTGATCCGTGGCCCCGGCGCACAGAGGGAGCAGGAATGTCATCACAAACACAATAAGAATGCATTGTTTCATTCTTTTATTCATGTCAGTATTATTAGAAAACCTGACATAAAAAACAAGCGAAAAAATGAAGACTTCCCGCTCTTTAAGCAGCGGTGAGAAAATTTTTTAAAAACAAGGAGATCAAACCGTGAATATGAATGTTCTTTCCAAAGGGCGATCCATTATGGGTCTGTTTGGACATTTCCAACAACAACATTTGCATCGGGAACCATAATGCAGCCGGCACTGTCCATCGCATACTTTGTTACATCCCATGGATTCGGGCATGCGGCCAGGGCTTCGGCGGTGATGAACGCCATTTATGCCCGCTGGCCGTTTTCGCGCTTTGAAATTTTTTCCCTGACGCCGGAATGGTTTTTTAAAAAATCCGTAAAAGCGCCGTACACATTTCACCCTGAACAGACAGACGTCGGATTGGTCCAGGAAACGCCGCTTCATTTCAGCCTGGAAAAGACACTCGACGCCCTTGACGCATTTCTGCCGTTTGACCCGTTGCGGATCGATCAACTTGCAGAGAAAGTTTCCGCTGCGGATTGTCATCTGGTAATAAGCGATATTTCGCCGCTGGGAATTGCCGTGGCAAAGCATGCGAAAATCGCCTCGGTACTGGTTGAAAATTTTACATGGAACTGGATTTACGAACCTTATACGGATGACGAGCCCCGCTTTATAAAGCATATCAACCGGCTATGCGACTATTACGGCAATGTCGATTACAGGATACAGGCATCTCCCGTTTGCGGCCGCCCTGCTTGCAGCACCGGTAAAAAACATCCCTGCACCACGCCGATAGCCAGGGCGCCGGCAACCGGGATCCCGGCGGTCCGGGAACGCCTGGGGATAAATCCACAGGAAAAAATGGTATTGATCACTATGGGCGGCATTTCCGGCGGGCTACCGCTTCCTGAACCGTTTGCAGTAAATGGGCAGCGCATCTGCTTTGTCATGCCGGGGGCGCCGGGAAACCTACCGGTTGAAGGTAAAAAACAAAACAATGTCATATTTCTACCGCAGCATTCCGCATTTTATCATCCGGATCTGGTAAATGCTGCAGATGCAGTGGTGGGAAAACTCGGATACAGCACACTGGCGGAAGTGTATCATGCCGGTGTGCCCTATGGGTTTATCCCCCGTCCGGATTTCAGGGAGTCACCGGTGTTTGAATCGTTTATCCGTAAAAACATGGCAGGCATAAAAATTACGGAGACCGAACTGAACAGCGGAAATTGGGTAAAGCGGGTTTTTGAATTGCTGCAGCTGCCGGTGCGGGAAATGAGCGAGCCCAACGGGGCGGACATGGCAGCTATGTACATCTGTGATTACCTTGCGTGCGAAAAGGAGATCCTCGAGGTGGTGGACACGCACGGCTGTGTTGTCGGCGCTGCTCCCAGGCAATGCGTTCACGGCAACAACCGGCTGCTGCACCGGGTGGTCCATGTACTTGTTTTCGATAAAGAGAACCGGTTGCTTTTGCAAAAGCGGTCTTTAAAAAAGCGTGTTGCACCGGGACGGTGGGATACATCTGTTGGCGGACATGTGGATTGCGGAGAGTCCATTGAAGCCGCCACGTACCGGGAAATGGAAGAAGAGCTCGGGATTCGCCCGTCGTCCCTGAAATTTGCCTATCAGTACATTCATTCCAATGATTTCGAGTCGGAACTGGTTTTTACCTGCACCTGTCAATATGACGGCCGTATTGTATTCAACCCGGAAGAAATCGATGCCGTCAGGTTTTGGAATATGAAGGAAATCGAGGAAAGCCTTGGAAAAAGCGTCTTGAGTGATAATTTCGAGGATGAATTCAGGCGGTATCGCAGATGGCTGGAAAAAGAGGAAAACTGAGTGACGCCGCTACCACGCTTCCGGAAAACCGGCTTCCACAAAGGCTTTTTCCATTTGGAACTTGTGCTGCCGCTCCATGGATGCCAGTTCAAGGAAGATGTTTTTCTGCTGCGGGTCGGTGCATCCCTCGGCAAGCTTCGTATAGAAGTTCATGGCTTCTTCTTCTTTTTTCATGGCAAGGGCAAATGCGTCGGCCGGTTTCATGTCCGGAGATACTTTGGGCGCTTCGGTTATCTCCGATACCCTGTAGTCCCGCTTCTCATCAAAGGGCAGGTCTTCGTGAATTTCTGAGAGCAGTTTCCGCAAAATGTTTTCGTGTTTTTTTTCTTCGGCCACGAAACCGAGGAACATTTCCTTAATCATCCGGTTTTTCATTTTTGCGGATGCATCCAGGTAAAATTTTTGGGCGTCGATCTCGTTTTGAATGGCCTCGTTGAGAATTTTTTCATATTGCAGACGGTCCATGCGCTTATCTCCTCGTTCATGTGGTTCACTTTTATTAACAAAAGAATTAGAGCCTTTTTGCACCCTGTCAACTGAATCGCACCAGAACTGCGCCATTGCCTGCAGCCGGGGCGACCGATCCAGGCGCCTTCTTGAATATTGTTGCATAAAATCCTATAATTATGTAAAAGACAAGGTAAAGTCCCATTCATACGAAAAAAACGCCCGGCGGTTCACCGCATGATGAAGCATGCCGCCGTATTGATTAATTCTGAAAGATGTAAGTGACGTGTAGTGAAAAAATTAAAGGATACTGAAAAGCCCGACCCGGAAGACAACTGGAATGTCTCACAATTTAAAGTTTCCCCGGATGAAACAAAAACCCGTTTTCATGATTTTAACCTGCCTGATCCCCTGATGCGGGCCATACAGGAACTGGGATTTATATACTGCACCCCGATCCAGGCGGAGATCCTGCCGGCGGCCCTGACGGGTCGGGACGCATTCGGCAGGGCCCAGACGGGCACCGGGAAAACCGCCGCATTCCTGATTGCCGTGATTACCCTAATGATGCAAAGCCCGATCCAGGGAAAACGAAAGCCCGGCACCCCCAGGGTGCTGATCATCGCCCCGACGCGCGAGCTGGTCCTGCAGATCAGCGAGGAGGCCCGGCAGCTTACCCGGTATTGCGACCTCGGGTTGGTGTCGGTGTTCGGCGGAATGGATTACAAGAAGCAAAAGGCGCAGTTGTCCGGCAAGCCCGTGGACATCATGGTGGCGACTCCCGGCAGGCTGCTTGATTTCAGCAGGCGGGGGGACCTGTCGTTGAACCGGGTCGAGATGATGATCCTGGATGAAGCCGACCGGATGCTGGACATGGGCTTTATCCCGGATGTGCGCAAGATCATCCACAGCACCCCGCACAAGGACAAGAGACAGACCATGCTCTTTTCCGCGACCCTTACCGAGGCGATCACCCGACTGGCCGCAAGCTGGACGAAAAATCCGGTGACCGTGGAGATCGACCCGGAACAGGTGGCAGTGAACACGGTGGACCAGATTGTCTACATTGTCACGGAGAATGAAAAATTTGACCTGCTCTACAATATTATCACCCGGGAAGACCTTCATCGGTTGATCATCTTCTGCAACCAGAAGAACCAGGTAACCCGGTTGGCCGAAAAGCTTACCGGATACGGAATCCAGTGCTCGGTGCTCTCCGGGGACATCCCCCAGAAAAAGCGGATCGAGCGCCTGGACCGTTTCAAGGCAGGGAAGATCCGCGTACTCGTTGCCACCGACGTTGCGGCAAGGGGAATCCATATTGAAGGAATGGATCATGTGGTCAACTTCACGCTTCCCCATGATCCAGAGGATTACATACACCGCATCGGCCGCACCGGCCGGGCCGGGGCCATTGGCACGGCCATCAGTTTTGCCGACGAGGAGGATGCTTTTTACCTCCCCGGCATCGAAGAACTTATCGATCGCAAGATCCCCTGCATCCAGCCCGAAGATGATATGCTGGTCCTGCCCGAAACCGTCCGCCCCAAAAAAGCAAAAAGCGCAGGGCGAAAGCCCCGGCCCCAAAGGAAAAAAAGCAGTACGCAGCGATCTGGATAGAAAACTACTGATTTTCCGCTTGAAATTCTGCGATTCGGTCGTAATTTTATTCTAGGCCGGAGTTGCGTTTTCCCGGCTTCCGATATTTTTCAACTGACAATACGCAACACCCGTTGGAGTCAGCATGTCGCTCAATGGCAATCTGAAAACCTTCGATCTCAGCTCTCTTTTGAGAATGCTGACGTTTGCGAAACGAACAGGGAAACTTCTTCTCCGGTTCGAGGGCAATACAATACAGATTTTTCTCCACAAAGGAGATGTTGTTTATGCCACAGAGACCAGAAAAAACAACCGCCTGGGGGACCTTCTCAAAGAGAGCGGCCACATCTCGCAGAAAAATCTCGAGGAATGCCTGGCGATCAGTTTGAAAAACAAGGAGCGTCTGGGCAAAACCCTTGTTCAGCAAGGGTATCTCTCCCTTGAAAAACTCAACCAGTTTCTCCTGCAGCAGGCGGAAAATATCGTCTGCACGGTTTTGCTTTGGGACACCGGCATATTTGAATACAGCGATGCGAAGCTTAATCTCACGGGGGCAATTGAATACAAACTGGACACCATGCATATTCTGCTGGGAGCCTCCCGCCGGATCGATAAAATCGGAATTATCAAGAAACTGATCCCCAGTGAAGCCGCTATACCCAAAATTTCCGCCAATACCGGCAGCGGCGAAGAAATACGACTGAACGCCAGTGAGCGGAAGATTCTGGCCCTGGTCAACGGGAATACAACGGTACGGCAGGTAATTGACAAAAGCGGTTTTGATGATCTTGCTGCATACAAGCTGTTATATTCGCTTATTTCTTCGGGAAAGGTGGAAATCAGCCTGGCAATGGCGCATTCACAACTGGCAGTGGCGGCCGTAAAAAAGCTTGGAGAGGTGGATCCCCGGCAATTCAGGGAGGCACTCGATCATCTCGGGCTCAAGCGTACCAGCAGTTTACGGGTCGTCCTTACGTTCATTTTCCGGGAAGCCATCAGTGAAGAACACATTCTGGCTGCGGTAAACAAGGAAGTGCAAAAAATCAATAATCCCGAAGAAACGAATTCATTGCGCATCTTACGGGAAGAAAACCGGGTGCCGTTTACAAGGGAGGTGATCGAGCTTCTGTGGCAGAAGGAAAATATGCAGTAAACCAAAAGGAGGGGGTATGGAAGAAAAAGACGATCGAATGGAAGTCCACATTTTTACCAGTCAGTTTAAGTTGATCGGACACATCAGTATTTATTCCGGCGTCAGGCTCACCGATTACATGAACGAATCCAAACCCTTTGTCTCCTTAACCGATGTCCGGGGGTATGATCTTTACGGGAAGGAATTGTTTGTCGCCGGTTTTCTCAATGTCCGGCGGGATGACATTTCCATCATCATTCCTTCGGACAAACTAACCCTGTAGCCAGGTATAAATCCGATTTGTGCAGAAAGGCCCGATTATGGCAAAGTTAGACAAGGTGTTTACAGCGGCGGCTGATTTGAACGCCTCTGATGTGCATGTGGCGCCCGGGGAGCCCTTTATTGTGAGGCGGCTTGGGCGTCTCAGAAAGTTAAAGAGCGCGGCGCAGACCCCGGAATCCTGCCGGCAGCTTATCTTTGAGCTTCTGGACGAAAAGCAGCAGGAAAGACTGACGGCGGAATCGCAGCTCGATTTTGCCTATGAGGTGCCGGGCCTCGGGCGTTTCCGGGGAAGCGCCATGATGCATCAAAGGGGAATGAGCGCGGCCTTTCGGCTGATTCCGCCGGAAATCCCGACTCTTGAATCTCTGGAGATGCCGCCGGTTGTGACAAAAGTCCTGGAACAGCACCAGGGCCTGATTCTCGTGACCGGCGGGACGGGCCACGGCAAAACCACCACGCTTGCCGCCATGGTCGACTATATCAATACCCAGCGCTCCCACCATATATTAACCATAGAAGATCCGATCGAGTTCATTCACCCTTTCAAGCGGAGTGTGGTCAATCAGCGCCAGATCGGGAAAAACACCTGGAGCTACGCCAACTCCCTGCGGGGGGCTCTCCGGCAGGACCCGGATGTGATTGTGGTGGGGGAGCTTCGGGACCTTGAGACCATATCCATGGCCATATCCGCCGCGGAAACCGGTCATCTGGTCATCGGCACCCTGTCCACGTCGAGCGCGCCTAAGACCGTTGACCGGATTATCGACTCGTATCCGCCCAAGGAGCAAAACCAGATCCGGGCCATGCTGAGCGAGGCGCTGCGGGCGGTGATCACCCAGCGGCTGATTCCTCACACAAATCAAAAGCAAATGGTGGTTGCATTGGAAGTCCTGATCGGCTGCATCCAGATGGCCAACCTGATCCGGGATTCCAAAACCTTCCAGATTCCTTCCATGATGCAGATCGGTAAAAATCTGGGAATGCAGCTAATGGACGAGTCCCTGGCTTCGCTCTGCAAAGAAGGCAAGATTTCCAGGGAAGACGCCATTGCCAACGCAGCCAATCCGGCGAAACTTCAAACGCAGCTACAAGGGTAATTTAATGTCAGTTATTGATCAGTATTTTACGGAAATGCAAAGGGCAGGGGCCAGCGATCTTCACATGGTCATCGGCTTCCCGCCGATGATCCGGCTGAAGGGGGAGTTGACCGCCCTGGATCATCCGGTTCTCACAGCCGAAAGCAACAGGGATATCCTTTTTGAAATCCTGCGCGATGAGCAAAGAGAAACCGTGGTGCAAAATCTTGACTTTGACATGGCGTATGAACTTGAAGGGGTGGGCCGGTTCCGGTGCAATTTTTTCTACCAGTTCCGGGGGATCGGGGCGGTCTTCCGGATTATCCCCACAGAGATTTTAACGCTTGCGCAGTTGAATCTGCCGGAGGTTTTGAAAAAAATCGCCGGGTATACCAAGGGCCTGGTCCTGGTGACCGGACCCACGGGCAGCGGCAAATCCACCACGCTGGCAGCGATGATCAATTACATCAATGAATCCGTCGACGGTCATATTATCACCATCGAAGACCCGCTCGAATTTGTTCATCAAAATAAACGCTGCCTGATGACCCACCGCGAAATCGGCACCCATGCCAAAAGCTTCAGCGATGCGCTGCGGGTGGCCAGCCGGGAAAATCCGGACATTATCCTTGTCGGAGAAATGAGGGACCTGGAGACCATTTCCCTGGCACTTACCTGTGCAGAGCTGGGCATTCTCGTATTTGGCACCCTCCACACCAACAGTGCGGCAAAAACCATTGACCGGATCATCAACGCGTTTCCCGCAGACCAGCAGGCCCAGGCCCGGACCATGCTGTCAGACTCCCTTCGGGCGGTGATCGCCCAGCAGCTTTTAAAAACCAAGGACGGAAAGGGGCGGTGCGCGGCCAATGAAATTTTAACGGGCTCCCAGGCCCTTTCCAGCATGATTCGGGAGGGGAAGATATCCCAGATCAGCTCCCTTATTCAGACCGGGACATCTGCTGGTATGCAGTCCATGGACCAGCATCTGAAGCAGCTGGTTCAGGAAGACCGCATCACCCGGGAAGCGGCTTATGAAAAAGCCATGGACAAATCCTTGTTCTCATGATTGCTGTGGATCTGTTTTGACGACTTCGCAAAAAGTCCAATATCTGCGTTGCGAGCAATCTTTGAAGAATCTCACGTACGGATAAGTACGCTCAATTCTTCAAAAATTGCACGCGCCTTGATCTTAAACTTTTTTCAAAGCCGTCTGATCGCGACTTTTTACGAATGCATCAGTCTTCCATACCGGGCCGGTAGGCGTAATCGGGATGTGCGATTTTCATGAGCAATATTGCCAGAAGAATGGCCGGTATCCCAATGCCGGCCGTGATCAGAAAGAAGCCGACCCAGCCGGCCTTTTCCGCAAGCAACCCAGTGAATCCACCGGTGAATTGACCGGGCAGCGTCATCAGGGAGCTGAAAAGGGCATACTGGGTGGCTGTGTAGGCAGTATTGGTAAGGCTTGAAAGGTAGGCGATAAAAACGGAGATGGCCATGCCGCCGGTGATGTTGTCGGCGATAATGGCAAGGGCCAGGCCGTGGATCTCCGGGCCGATTGTGGCCAGCCACGCAAAAGTCAGGTTCGTGGCCGGGGCCATGAAAGCGGTAAACAGCAGTATGGGGGCGATGCCGAAACGGGCAACCAGAAGGCCTCCCACGGCCGCCCCTGTCAGCGTCATTGCCAGGCCGAAAGCTGCGGCAACGTTTGCGATTGCTTCCTTGGAAAACCCAAGGTCCAGGTAGAACGGGTTGGCCATTACGCCCATGAAAATATCGCTGATGCGAAACGTGGCAATAAAAAGAAGTATGGCGATGGACGCCGTGCCGTACCGTTTGAAAAAGTCCGCAAAGGGGCAGATAACAGCGCCGATAAACCACGCAATGAAATGGCGTCTCAGCCCCGTGTGTTCGGTTTCAGCCAGGTAACGGGTGACGCTTTCCTCCAGCGTTGCCGTCCGTCCGCTGAAAGACACCTCCGGCTCCCGGATGATCAGCGTCGTGGCGATTCCCACCCCCATGAACAAACCCATTGCACCGTAGGCAAACGACCAGTTTGCCACCGCCGCGACATGAAGCGCACCGGCACCCGCCGCAAGCAGGGCGACACGATACCCGGTGACGTAAGTGGCGGCCATGGCAGCCTGGCGATGCCTGGCCACGGCTTCTACCCGGTAGGCGTCAATGGCCACATCCTGAGTGGCGGAAGCAAAGGCGGCAACAATGGCCCAGGCGGCCACGAGCCAAAGCTGTTCGGTGGGGTCCGCAAAGGCCATCCCCAAAAGGGATACGGCGATGGCAGACTGTGCGGTGA
>JAABUA010000019.1 GCA_011389515.1 Desulfobacteraceae bacterium | reverse complement strand
GCCAATAATGCCGGTTTCGAGGGTTCCGTGGTCATCTCCCAGGTAATGAAAGAAAAGGATGCGGTTGGATACAATGCGGAAACCAACACCTATGAAGATCTGATCAAGGCGGGTGTTATCGATCCCACCAAGGTTGTCCGGTTTGCTCTGCAGAATGCGGCAAGCGTGGCTTCCCTGATGCTGACCACCGAGGCTATGATCGCTGAAAAACCTGAAGAAAAGGGTGAAGGCGGAGGAATGCCCGGCGGCGGAATGGGCGGCATGGGAGGAATGGGCGGCATGGGCGGCATGATGTAATGCCTCTTTGACTTCTTATTGACAGTTTTTACCAGTAAAACAGGTAAGCCCTTGCGCATAATGCGCAAGGGCTTTTTCTGTCGGAAATCGCATAAAATCGCCACATCTAAGGCGCTGCCGTGCGTATTATACTTGACACCGGATAAAGGCTTCTATAACTTCTATTACACTTTTGCATAACGGCAAAAGCGTCACGTGAATGCGGTATATCAAATCCGACCCCGTTCCCCGGTTCTAAAATTATCTACCAATCTTTACGGAGCAGCAAAAAGGATGAGTCCCGAAGATCTCAGTATTGTTTCAATGGTCCGAAACGCAGGCCCGATGGTGCAGTTTGTCATTTATCTTCTTCTTGCGTTTTCCATAACCACCTGGGCGATTATTTTTACGAAATACGTCTACATTCGCAGGGCATTCAAGGAATCCGGCAACTTCATTGAATATTTCTGGAAAACCCGCGATTTTTCAAATGCCTTTGCAAAAGCCAAGGAATTCAAGAACAGCCCTGTCGCCCGTATCTTTCGAAACGCCTACATGGAATTGCGAAAGATGAACCGCCCCGGTTCACAGGAACCGGACAACCCGGATTTTATCGCCAACGTTGAAAGCATACGGCGCACCCTGAACCGTTCCCGCAGCATGGAAACCATCCGGATGGTCCAGATGGTTCCCTTTCTTGCCACCACAGGGAATATCGCACCCTTTATCGGTCTGTTCGGGACAGTATGGGGCATTATGAACGCTTTCAGGGCAATCGCCGTTCAAGCCGGTTCTACAAGTCTATCCGCAGTTGCACCGGGTGTTTCAGAAGCGCTTGTGGCGACGGCGGCGGGTTTGGCAGTCGCGATCCCTGCAGTTATGGGGTTTAATTACTTTACCCAGAAAATCCGCATCATCGAGTCGGAAATGGAAAGCTTTTCCAATGATTTCATCAGTATCGTGGAAAACGAATCCCGCCGCCAACAATCCAGGGAGTCATAGCCAATGACCGTCAATTCAAACCAGAGTTCCCTGTTGTCCGACATCAATGTGACACCTTTCGTCGACGTCATGCTGGTGCTTTTAATTGTATTCATGGTGGCCGCCCCTATGATGGTCCAGGGGGTGGATGTTTCCCTACCGCAAACCCAGCATGCAACATCCCTTGATCAGGTTGAAGATCCCCTGATCGTGGTTATCGATGACAATGGCGCCATTACGATCAATGAAACTCCCGTATCTGTGGACGGGCTGGGAGAAAAACTGGCGTTTATTTTTGAAAACCGCACTTCCAACAATGTTTTTCTCCGGGCGGACACGAACGTGTCCTATGGAATTGTCGTGCTGGTTATGTCTGAAATCAAGAAAGCAGGTGTACAGCAGCTTGGGGTGGTCACCGAACCGGTTGGGAGCATTGAAGAGGCATTGGGGGGAAACCAGGGCAGCAGATAAGCAACGGCGGGGCATCAATCATTTCTTTCCCTTCCGATTGTAATATAATTGAGCAACTTTTTAAGATGTCGACGATGCGTTCTGAATTGCAGGCAGAAAAAAATTATGGATACAGACCCGGCGGGCTGGACAGGCAATCCGTCTTATATTTCGGGGTCTCTTTTGCCGCTCACATGATACTTGTGATTTTCCTTCTGCTTATGCCGGAGGGGAAAGAAAGCAATGGCGGGCTCTACCGGTTTGAATCAATAGATGTCCAACTGGTATCTTTGAACCCGGGGCTTCCGCTGGTTTCTTCCGGAGGAGACGGCAGCGGGGATGCGTATATAGACTCCCCTGCTGATGAAACGGGTGATGTGCAGCCGTTTGCCGGGCAAGAGGCCGAAGTGGCTATTCCGGTTAAATCAGGGGTTTCAAGAAACGTTGATCCCTCTGAGCACACCCTGACGCTGCCCAAAGAGTTGAGCGCCCCGGAACCCGCTGTAAAAGCGCCTGCATCCCAAAGACCTTCAAGGGCACAGCAGGAAAAAATTGTTTTGCCGGAGGACCTGCAAAGACAGGATAGCGGCCGGAGGGTTGCGGATGCGGTAAAGCGCCTGGAGCAGGAAACGGCGGAAGACCAGGGGCAGGCTTCCGTCCGAAGACGCATTGATCAGTTGGCGGGAGAAGTTGGGGTGCAGGCAAGCCGCGGGACGGGAAGCCCGTCCGGCAGCGGGTCAGGTGGGCGTTCCGGCGGCGTATCCGCGGAGAATTATACCCGCATCCAGGTCTACCGGGCCGAAGTCAGTCACCAGTTGAGAAAGAACTGGGCCTTTTCAGAAGCACTGGCGGGAAACACCCGGGGGCTTGAAAGCCGCATCGTGATGAGGATCCTGCCTGACGGTGAAATCCGAGACATTTGGTTTGACAAACGCTCCGGCAACGCCTATCTCGATGAATCCGCTTACCGAACCGTCATGAAATCCAACCCGCTGCCGCCCCTGCCGGCAGGGATGTCCCAGTATAATCTGGTGGTGGGTTTTACTCCGGGCGGTTTGCAGTAGAGGTCTCGCTTTTATGGAAAAGAAAATCCCTTTTTTCACTCAGCGTGTTTAAAAATTCTGTCAGATGGAACTTTTTTAATGAAGATATCGTCCTTTCCTATTGTGAATGCCTGCATGAAAGCAGCATCCCTGTGTCTCCTGGTTGTCTTTTTACTGGTCGGGGCACTGGTCGGGAAAAGCCCTGCAGCCTATGATTACATCAATATCAGCGACCCCTTCCAGAAAAAAATACCCATCGCTGTTCCCGTGCCTGCTTCGCTGTCAACCGACCAGGAAACCGCTCGGATTGCGGTCGAAGCCGCTGAGATATTGGGCCGGTCACTTGATTTCACCGGTTATTTTACCATGATCGATAAGCGGGCATTTCTCGATGCCCCTGGAAAACAGGGAATTACGGGCAGTGAGATCAATTTCAAAAACTGGCGGGATATCGGCTCTGAATTGCTGGTGACCGGGGGGGTGCGCCTGGAAGGCCGGGTTTTGCAGATGGAATTCCGGCTTTTTGACCCTTTCCGGCAGGAACTCCTGTTTGGAAAACGGTATACCGGCGAGGTTTCCGATTTGCGAAAGATGGTGCTCCGGTTCTGTGATGAAATGATACAACGCCTCACAGGCGACTTCGGGGTTTTCAATACAAAAATCGTATTTGTTTCTGAAACCGATAAAAATAAGGCGCTGTATGTCTGCGATTTTGACGGGGGAAACCTGCGCAAGCTGACAGACGGCAACCAGATCGTTTTGAGTCCTTCCTGGTCGCCTGACGGCCGGAGACTTGCCTATACATCCTATAAAAATGACAAGCCCGACATTTATATCCGGACGGTGAATACAGGTGATGAAAAACTCCTGGCGGATTATGAGGGCCTCAATATCACCCCGGCATGGATGCCGCCGGATGGGTCCCGCATTGCCGCGACGCTTTCGTTTGAAGGGGATGAAGAGATTTACCTTTTGACCGATTCCGGAAAAGTTGATAAAAGACTGACCAGGAGCTGGGGTGTCGACGTATCGCCCGCATTTTCGCCGGACGGCAAAAAAATGGCCTTTGTATCCGGAAGGGCCGGTTCCCCCCAGATATATGTCATGGATCTTGCAACCGGACGAGCGAGCCGCCTGACATTCGAAGGGCGCTATAATACCCAGCCGGACTGGTCGCCAAAAGGGGACAGGATTGCCTATTCCGGCATGAGTGACGGTTCCAGCGATATATTCGTCATCAATGCCGATGGCAGCGGACTGAGGCGGCTTACCATGGATTCCGGGAGAAATGAGTCCCCCGGCTGGTCGCCGGATGGGAACATGATTGTTTTTACCTCCAATCGAAAAGGCGCTGCTGATATTTATGTCATGACGTCTTCAGGGGCAGATCAGCGGCGGATCGTTGACATGGCCGGAAACCAGTCGCTGCCGGACTGGTCCCCGGTGATGAAACCCTGAGAACGCTTGCAGGCTGTAATTTTTTAAGATCGCGTGGACCCGCCGGAAATGATCCCGGCATGTTAAGACTGAATAATTCTTTTATCAAGGAGAAAAACCGCAATGAAAAAAAGTATGTCTTTCGGGCTGTTGCTTGTCATGATGGTTGGCCTGATGTTTTTCGTGTCATGTGCCAAAAAAGCCCCTGAATCCGATGAGTTTCCAATGGATGCAGCCACTGAAGAACAGGCTGAAACCGAAATGGAAAGGCAAAGAAGAATCGCGGAAGAAGAGATTGAGGAGTATCGTACAAAACAGGAATTGGAAACGGAAGCCATGAAGGAAGAAGAAAAAGCGGCATTTCTGGATACCAAGGTCTATTTTGCATTTGACAACTCCAGCCTGTCCGCGGAAGCCCGGGAAACCCTGCTGAAACAGGCCCAATGGCTAAAGGAAAACACAGACAGGACGGTGATTGTAGAAGGGCACTGCGACAACAGGGGAACCGAAGAGTACAACCTGGCGTTAGGCTCCCGAAGGGCGCAAAGTGTAAAGGATTTCCTTGTGAATTCTGGTGTTGAGACTTCGCGGATTGTCACCATCAGCTATGGCGAAGAAAGGCCCTCCGTGAGAGAAAACAACGAGGATGCCTGGGCAAAGAACAGGCGTGCCGAGTTTCGTCTCAGGTAAATTGCGGTTTTGAAAAACAGATGCCGGCCCGCCGGTTTGTTCAGGCGGGCCAAAAAACACCTGTAAACCCAGAAGATAACGGATTTGACATCAATGCGTCGATTTCTGCCTGTTGTTATTCTTTTTGTTTTTTTGTTGCAGATCACGGGGTGTGCCATGCGGTCGCATGTATGGGAACTTGAAGACCGGGTCGACAGCCTTTCGGAAGAAAATGCACGGCTCCGGCAGACCCTCTCCGAAATGGGGGGAGATATTTCTCAGCAGGAAGGATTCCGGCAGGACCTCACCCGTTTTGCAGCCACCCATAATGCGGAGCTGTATGCAATAAAGACGGAGGCACAGAGACTTTCAGGCGTTATCGAGGAAATCGAATACACGCTCGAGCGGGACCTGAAAACCCTGACAAATGATCTTGCTGATTATGACAGGCGCCTCTCCCGCCTTGAAACCTATGTGGGGATAGGGGCCCCGCAACAACCTGAGGAAACGGCCCAAAGGGACGATTCGGGAAGTGTAAATATCGAGGATCTTGGCGAACAGGAATTATACGATGCCGCAAAACGGTTGTTTGATAATGGCGACGATAAGGCGGCTTTAGACGGATTTGAAATGTTTCTGAAAAAGTTCCCCCAATCAGAGTTGGCGGACAATTCCCGTTTCTGGACGGGTGAGATTCATTTCGCGGAAGCGTGGTATGAAAAAGCGATTGTTGAGTATCAAAAGGTCATTGACGATTACCCCGAAGGAAACAAGGTTCCCTCCGCATATCTGAAACAGGGCATAGCGTTTTCCCTCATTGGTGAAAACGATAATGCCGTCTACATCCTCAAGGAGCTTATCCGGAAATTTCCCGATCATAACGAGGCAAAAATTGCCGAGCGCAGGCTTGCCGAGATGGGCCAATGAGCAGGGCAGCTGACAGGGCGGCGCGGAAGTTTTTATAATGAAAGTTATCGGGATAGACCCGGGTCTGGCATCGACCGGAATTGCCGTGGTGGAGGGTTCGGCGCTTGCTGTTTCCGATTATGCGTTCGGCACCATCCAGACATCGACTGAAAACCGGCTCCCCGATCGTTTGCGGAGCATTTATGAGGGTGTAAGCAAGGCGATCGATGATATACGGCCGGATATCATGGTGGTGGAAGATGTTTTTTCCCTGTCCCGGTACCCCAAATCCGGCATTACTCTGGGGAAAGTGACGGGGGTCATTCTGCTCGCGGCATGCCATAGCGCATTGCCGATTATGGAAATCGCCGTGCGGGAAGCCAAACAGATATTAACCGGGAGCGGCAGTGCGGATAAGGTGCAGCTTGAAACCTGCGTGCGCATGCGCCTGAATCATCCGGGCCCTATCAAGCCCTCTCACGCATCGGACGCCCTGGCTCTGGCGCTCGTGGGTCTTTACCGGAGCGGAGCAAAATGATCGCTTATCTTGAAGGCAGACTTCTCAAAAAAGAAAAAGACCGCATTGTTCTTCTGGTCAATCACGTCGGGTATGAGATACTGCTTCCGGCATTTGTAATGGAGAGCCTTACGAATTGCCAGTTGGACGACGAACTTTCCCTTTATATTTATTTTCACCAGACCGAGCGGACCCCTCGGCCCGTCCTGATCGGTTTTAACCGGGAAGCCGAGCGCGAGTTTTTCGAATTGTTTATATCCGTGGAAACCATAGGTCCTATGAAAGCGGTCAAGGCCCTGACCCTTCCGGTGGAGGATATCGCCATGGCGATCGAATCCAGGGATGCGGGTGTGCTCAAAAAACTGAGCGGAATCGGGGAGAGAATGGCCAACAAGATTATCGCCACACTTCAGGGAAAAACCGGAAGGTTCGGCGCTGTCCGGAAAACCGCCGTGTCCCGGGAAGACGGCGAGGACGTTGCTGTTGAAAAAGATTTTGCGGCCCGGGTTATTGATGTGCTGGTCTCGAAGCTTGGTCATAAGTTCCCCGAAGCAAGGGAAATGGTTGCCAATGCAATACAGCGGAATCCATCCATTGTCGATCCGGAATCCCTTTTCGAAGAAGTATACAGGGGCGGCCGGGCCACGGACGAAGGTCAGAAATGAGTACAGACGGTTTAAAATTTTCAAGCCTCGGGGGCAGCATCGTTGAAGGCGACAGTCTGCCCATGGACAGCGAGCCGGAAATCATATCTTTGCGCCCGAAGAAACTTTGCCAGTACATCGGCCAGAACAAAACCATTGAAACGCTTAAAATTGGCATTGATGCTGCGCAACAGCGAAATGAAATCCTTGACCACGTGCTTCTTCACGGACCCCCCGGGCTTGGGAAGACCACCCTGGCGCATATTATTTCCAACGAGATCGGGGGAAAGCTGGTCGTCACTTCAGGGCCCGCCCTGGAAAAAGGGGGCGACCTCATCGGCATGCTTACCCAGCTCGAAACCGGGGACGTTCTGTTTATAGACGAAATTCATCGCCTGTCCAGATCCGTGGAGGAACTGCTTTACCCTGCCATGGAGGATTTCTGCATCGATTTTGTTTTTGACAAGGGAATGCATGCCCGCAGCCACCGCTTCCGCCTCAAGCAGTTCGTACTCGTGGGGGCCACAACGCGGGTCGGCCTTCTGTCATCACCGCTTCGCCACCGATTCGGTATTTTCCGAAGCCTGGATTTCTATTCAAACAAGGATCTTGAAACGATCATAAATCGGAGCGCAGCATTGCTTAACCAGTCAATCGACGGGGAGGGGGCGGCAGAGCTTGCCATGCGGTCCCGCGGTACGCCGCGCATTGCCAACCGCCTGCTCAAAAGGGTTCGCGATTATGCGCAGGTTAAGTCCGACGGTCACATAGACAAGGATGCGGTTGTCGAAGCGCTGGACCTGGAGGGAATTGACAACCTGGGACTGACTCCGCTTGACCGGCAGTACCTTGACACCATCATTACTTACTACAACGGCGGGCCGGTGGGGATCGAAGCCGTCGCCGCTACCCTGCAGGAAGAAACCGATACCCTGGTGGATGTGGTGGAGCCGTTTCTCCTGAAAACCGGCCTGGTCGTCCGGACCTCATCGGGCAGGAGAGCCTCGGAAGCAGCGTTTGTGCATATGGGATTCGGCAAGGGGTGATCATCCCTCTACAAACAGATCCAGGAAAGATGGAAAATCGATGTCCCTGTTTTTGAAATTGTCGAAGGTCACATCATTGAAATCCAGGTTGTACGTCTGCTTCAGCGTTTCGAAAATGGCGAGATAATTGGTCAGTATCCGGTTTTTCCAGTCAAAGCCAAATGATTCCGATGTTTTTCTGATGACCGCCGGCTCCCCTTCGATTTCAATGAAATTTCCGTAAGGCATTTCATCCAGGCAGATCAGGGCACTGCCGATGCGGCAGGTTTCCCGGATTTTTTCATACCGCTGGACCGGCCTATATCCGATAAATGACAGTATGTTTACCATTTCGTCAAAGTCGGACACCGTGACTTCCCGTTCGTCGTAAACCTTGCATCCGGATTTCGGCGAAAGCACTTTGCCCTTGTAGGTCAAAAGGGTATTCCCGCTTGTTTGCCGGAGGCGCAGCAGTGCGCCGTTTTTGATCAGGCTGTAATTGTCATCCTCAAACCGGATGTTGTTTTCGTGTTCTTTTTTTGTAAAGACACCCCCCGCATGGATTATCCTGTTTCGGGTATCCGCAATATTATCGAGATAAAACTTGACCTCTACCTCAAGGTTTGTCATATTATCGCCTTTCCTGTGGTTGATCGCAGGGAAAATATTTTCTATCCACATGAATGTAAGCTCTTTTTTCCTTGACAGCAAGAGGTGTTTTCGCTACATATTTCAGATTAAATTACGCACAGGAGATAAGAACGTTGAAAAAATATACGAAAAGCGCCGGACAGAATGAAGTTGAACGAAAGTGGTACGTCATCGACGCCCGGGATCTTATTCTCGGGAGGCTGGCATCGCAAGTGGCTCACCGCCTTCGGGGCAAGAATAACCCGATGTTTACACCGAACGTTGATACAGGCGACTTCATCATCGTGATCAATGCCGATAAGGTTCGCCTGACAGGGCGTAAGTGGACGCAGAAGACTTACTACCGTCACAGCGGATATATCGGGGGTTTAAAGGAGATCACCGCAGAAAAGCTCCTTATTAAAAAACCCGAAGACCTGATCCGGATTGCCGTCAAGGGGATGCTCCCGAAAAACAGTCTTGGCGCTTCCATGTTGAAAAAACTGAAGGTTTACCCTGGCGACCAGCACCCGCATGAGGCGCAGCAGCCGGAAAAATTCAGCTTGTAAAGACTTTCTGTTTACACACAGGAAATACCTTTCATATTTGGGGGATAAATGGCAGAACACCTTTTTTATGCAACCGGTAAACGAAAAATGTCGGTCGCCAGAACATGGTTAAAGCCCGGCAAGGGCGATGTAATCATTAACAATAAGCCGGTGGAGGAATATTTTGGTCTTGCATCGGCGCGTGAGATGATAATGCAGCCGTTCGCGCTTACCAACACAATGGGTGAATTCGACATCACGGTCAATGTCAAAGGCGGCGGTATTTTGGGACAGGCGGGCGCAATACGTCATGGGATTACAAAGGCGCTCTTCCAGTCCAACCCGGATTTCAGGGTGGTATTGAAAAAGGCCGGTCTGGTGAAGCGTGATCCGCGTTCCAAGGAACGGAAAAAGTACGGCCAGCGCGGTGCGCGTGCCCGCTTCCAGTTCTCCAAGCGGTAAAATATTTTTACAGAAATCAATCTGTCATTGCAAAGGGTATAGCCGCATTCTGCAGCTATACCCTTTTTTCATAATTCCCCGCTTGTCATCCGTAGCTACCCCTTCTGCTTCCAGAAAATCTTGATGCCTCCGTAAAAAAGTCGCGGTCGGACGGTTTTGTAAAAAGTCCAAGATCAAGGCTTGCGCAATTCCGAAGAATGCAGAGTACTTATCGTACGTGAAGTTCTGAGGAATTGCGCGTAACGCAGATATTGGACTTTTTACGGTGCCATCAAGCTTTAATTCACTTGAAAAGGAAATATGGATACGATAATACTATATGCTCCGTATCTTTGAAGCCGCCTGTGGGAAGCTGCCTGCAGACTAGGCCTTATGCAAATCCCGATCATTGATTCCCGAATCGTATGGAACGAATCGATTATTTTATAAAAAGGGCGCTGCTTGTATTGCCGACCTTTATCGGCATTACGCTGCTTTGCTTCGGTTTGATCCAGTTTGTGCCGGGGGGCCCGGTGGAGCAGGCCATCATGGGCATGAAAGGCATCGGCGAAGGGGAGCACCGTGCCGCGAGCGGAAGCGCCGAGACCGTCACCGAACGCCAGCGAATGGAAATTGAAGCCTACTATGGCTTTGACCAGCCGTTTCACCTGCGATATAAAAAATGGCTCATCGATGACAAAATCGGGATGCAGATGGCCTCGTACAGGTATCCCGACAAAACCGCCTGGGAGTTGATCCGGGGAAGGTTTGCAGTGTCAATGATTTTTGGGGTGACAGGGCTTCTTCTTTCCTATCTGATCTGCATTCCTTTGGGAATTGCAAAGGCGCTTCGTCACAACAGTGTTTTTGACGTCACCTCGAGCATTGTCATTTTCATCGGGTATGCCATACCGCCATTTGCACTGGGTATGATCCTGAAGATGCTTTTCGGCGGAACGGTCGATGGCCTCTGGGATGTATTTCCGACGGCCGGGTTTCATTCGGATGATTACGCAAACCTGGGCACAATTGGCCGGGTGCATGATATTTTCATGCACATGTTTCTCCCGGTCCTTTGTTATGTCATCGGAAATTTCGCCATTCTCACCCTCCTGATGAAAAATTCGCTCATCGAGCAGATAAGCAGGGATTACGTCCGGACTGTGCTGGCCAAGGGGGGATCGTATTCCCGGGCGATCTGGGGGCATGCGGTCAGAAATTCACTCATCCCCATTGCAACCGGTATCGGTGCCATTCTGACCGTCATGTTTGCAGGATCTGTGATTATTGAACAGGTCTTTGAGATTCCCGGGATGGGCAGGTTGAGCCTCGAGGCCATCGTCGGACGCGACTACCCTGTTTTCATGGGGATACTGGCACTTACATCGATCCTCGGCCTGTTGGGAAACATTCTGTCCGACCTGTGCTACGTTTTGATCGATCCCAGAATTAATTTTCAGAGGCAGTAGGCAAAGCGTCGGCTCTTTGCGCCTGTGCAGCATAACACTGACATTTTACACAACGTATATGGCCCTCATAAAAAATCCGGTCACGAAAAAACGCCTTGCCCGCTTTGCCGAGAACAGGCGGGCATATTATTCTCTCTGGGTGCTTGTCTTTCTTTTTGTCCTCAGCCTTGCCGCAGAGCTGCTCTGCAATGGTGTTCCGTTATATGTCCGGTTTGACGGAAAGTCTTACTTTCCCCTGCTGAAATACGTCCCGGAATCGGTTTTTCTGGAAAACGGCCAGGATACGCGGCCGAATTATAAAATGCTGCAACGGGAACCGGTGTTTTCTGAAATTCCCGAAAACCGAATCATTTTTCCCCTGCATCCTTACGGCCCCTACGAAAACGTTCGTGCAGATACGATTGCGCTGGATGACGAGGTGACCCTCCGGTTTACGCCGGTTTTACGCGTCGGTACAGTCGATATCACCTCGGATTACCAGACGGTGCGACACAGCTTTTTCAATTTTTTCATGGATGAGGATATTCCGTCCATAAAACAGGTAAACATTGCCGATTATTTCAATTTTCCGGAAAACCTGAAACAGGGGCTTGAAAGGCGATTTGGCAACCAGGAGGCCCCATACGAGGAATTTTTCATATCAAGGGGCCCGAAAGTGTTTACCGTGGGGTTGTCAACCTATACGCCGAGAAAAGCACCTCCGGAGACATTGCGGCTTGTTTTCCGGGAAGCGCCGGAAAACGGAAACGTCAAAATGAGCGAAGCGATTTTTGATGAAAATCTGAGCCCGGTGATTCCTTTACCCGGTCTGTGGGAAAAAATTGATGCTGAGGATCGCAATCTTCTGAAAAGTCTTGTTCTGGAGCGTTTCGCAGGTCCGGTAGATGATCAGCGCCTTGTTGCCGGCGAGTATCAGTACCAGGTTTCTTTTTTGAAAACCGATGTCCGGTTTCCATTCCCTCCGGTTGCAGGTCATCCCCTTGGGATCGACTCCGCCGGCAGGGACGTGCTTTCAAGGATCGTTTACGGGCTCCGCATTTCTCTGTCATTCGGTTTTCTGCTGGTGGGATTCTCCATGATGCTGGGCATCATTACCGGCTCCCTGCAGGGCTATTACGGCGGCAGAATCGATATTACGGCCCAGCGTATGATTGAAATTTGGAGTGCGCTGCCGTTTCTGTATATTATGATCCTCATGGGTTCCATCTACGGCCGGAGCTTTACCCTGCTCTTGGTCATATACGGTCTTTTCAACTGGATCGGTATCTCTTATTACATCCGGGCGGAGTTTTTAAACCTTCGCAGCCGGCCGTTCGTTGAAGCCGCCAGGTGCATGGGGGTTCCGACGCGAAAAATCATATTCAAGCACATTCTGCCCAATGCCCTGGTGCCGGTGATTACTTTTTTCCCCTTTTCGCTGGTCGGCGCCATCGGGGCGCTCGCCGCACTCGATTACCTTGGGTTCGGGCTGCCGCCGCCAACCCCTTCCTGGGGGGAGATGATTTTTCAGGCGCAGCAGTACCGGTGGGCCTGGTGGCTCATACTTTATCCATCCCTTGCGTTGTTCACGGTGATGCTGCTTGGCGTGTTCATCGGTGAAGGGGTAAGAAACGCATATGATCCCAGGCAGTACAGTCGCCTGGAGTAGCAGGTAGGTCAAAACGGCTTATGAAAATGCCATTGCTCGAGATCAAAAATCTTTCCGTACGATTTGATTCGGATGACGGTCCGTTCAGGGCGGTTGACGATGTGTCCTTTGCCATAGGACGCGGAGAGTCTGTGGGACTGGTAGGAGAGTCGGGATGCGGCAAGTCGGTTACCGCTCTGGCCGTTACCCGTCTTATCCCGTCCCCCCCCGGGCATATCGAGTCCGGAAGCGTTATGTTTGAAAAAAAAGACCTGCTCAAGCTGGGGCCAGGGGCGTTACGGCAGGTTCGCGGGTCTGCGATCAGTATGATATTCCAGGAACCCCTTTCGGCCCTGTCCCCCCTGCACAGGATCGGACGCCAGATCGTCGAAGGGATCCGGTTCCACAGGGACATATCCAAAAAAGAGGCCTGGAATTATGCCCGCCAGTGGCTATCAAAAGTCGGCCTTCCGGATGCACAGGAGCGCATGTATGCATATCCGTTCCAGTTATCCGGGGGGATGCAGCAGCGGATTATGATCGCCATGGCGCTGATGCTGTCACCCTCGCTTATCATCGCGGATGAACCGACAACCGCCCTTGACGTGACCACGCAGGCGCAGATTTTTTCCCTGATACGGGAAATGAAGCAGAACGATACATCCCTTTTGCTCATTACGCATGATATGGGCGTGGTATGGGAGATGTGCGATCGGGTGGTTGTGATGTACGCATCACGGATCGTGGAAACCGGCTCTCTCGATGATATTTTTTTCCGCCCGGCTCATCCCTATACCAAAGGGCTTCTTGCGGCCATCCCAAAGCTTTCCGTCGGAAAGATGCCATTGCATGCAATTTCCGGACAGGTACCGTCGCCGCTGGATTATCCCAGGGGGTGCAATTTCCAGGACCGGTGCGCGCATGTTTCGGAAATGTGCCGGGAGGCTACGCCTGGATTTTTTAAACTCGGAGAAGGGCACTTTGCGGCCTGTATTCTCCACGACAACAACTTTTCAGGGGGCGAAGGGCGTGACCTTTTGCAAAGGTGATTAGAAGATTGAAATGAAACCGGAAACTGACAGCGACAATAATGATGCGGGCAAATCAGAGACGCCCCTTCTGGAAGTCATCGACCTGAAAACATGGTTTCCCATCAAGCGGGGGCTGTTTTCGCTTACGGCCGGTCACGTCCGTGCGGTGGACGGGGTTTCTTTTGTGATCCGCCGGAATGAAACCCTGGGCCTTGTGGGTGAGTCCGGGTGCGGAAAGACCACCCTGGGCCGGACACTGCTCGGTCTGGAACGGGCGACCGGCGGAGACATCTTGTTTGACGGCATATCGATTCCCGGAATGAACCGGCGGCAAATGAACCGGCTCCGGCGCCATATGCAGGTGGTTTTCCAGGATCCACTCTCATCGCTGAATCCCCGGATGAATGTAATGGATATCGTTACGGAGGGACTGGCGCAGTTCGGCATGGTTGAGGGGTCAAAACAGGATCATGCGGCGCAGTTGTTAGGGGAGGTGGGGATGGGCCGGGACGCCATCTATCGCTGGCCGCACGAGTTTTCAGGGGGGCAGCGCCAGCGTATCAGCATCGCCCGGGCCCTGTCGCTGAAGCCGGATCTGATTATCTGCGATGAAGCGGTCAGCGCGCTCGATGTTTCCGTGCAGGCGCAGGTCATAAACCTGCTGTTACAGCTTCAAAAAGATTACCGGCTTTCCTATTTGTTCATTTCCCACGACGTAAGCGTTGTCAGCAATGTCGCCGACCGGGTGGCAGTGATGTACCTTGGCGAGATTGTGGAAATCGGCAATACGGTGGATATCGTCGGCAATCCCCTGCACCCCTACACGCGCATGCTGATCGCAGCCGTGCCGGTTGCCGGTGGAAAAAGAATCAGTGAACACGTCGTCCGGGGGGAAACCCCATCTCCGGCGTCCCCGCCGGAAGGCTGCCGATTCCATCCAAGGTGCCCCGACGTGATGACCTCCTGCAGGAAAATCCCGCCGACCGTCACGGAGAAGGAGGGGCATCAGGTGATGTGTCATTTGTACCGCCGGACGTGAAAAGAAAATCAGTTCATTCCTATTTTCCAGTATTTTCGGAAAATCTCCCTTTGGTATACTCCCGGAATTGCATGATCCCCTTCCTTGAAAACGAATCTCACTGCAGCGACATCTTCGTGCTCGGTCAGGGTAAACGTGGCCGCGGCCATAAAAGCACTTGCACCGGTTGATCCCATCCGCTGGGTCAGGTATCGAGAATTGATTATTTCAACCGTGGCGATGCCTTTTTGCATATCAAGTAATTTCAGCCGGGGAGGATCTGTTGGTTCCCTGTTTTCAGTGGTTCGGAAACTTTCCGGAGGACTGCCGGACCGGTTAAAGGCGAATACCAGTGTTTCAAGGTCATGTTTTATCGTATCGATTTTTTCACCCCGAACGAGCAGGTCTCCATCGTCGGTGCCGACACGGGCATTCCAGGTGTATGATTCATCCTTGTAATCAATGGGCATTTTTTCAAGGATTATGAACTGATAGGCCATCAGTCCGATGAATAAGATCAGAATTGCGGCACTTAAAACGCCTATGGCGATGGTTGTTTTTTTCATTGCGTATATCGTGGCGCACAAATAACAGCCGGGAAGGCCTGCCTACAAATGGTTTTCAGGCATCGTAAAATCAAAAAATGATATATACGGCAACAAACAGCGGTGAGGTCTGTTAAATAAAAATTGGTTTTCCTTTACGCTGTTTTCATTTTTTTAAGCCGTATTCTTTCCTCCAGCGGCAGCGTCAATGTCGGATCTTTTCGGATTCTCATTTTTTGAAGAACGTAGACGGCAATGAAACAGCTTATGGCCAAGGCGTCCACGGCAAAAATGGGAATTTCCAGACCCGTTACGCCGGGCAGAATTCTTGGAAACAGCAGAATGACAGTACCAAAGGCAGCGATGATCCATTCAGGGATATTGGTGGCGCATTTATAATACCCCATGGTTACCATTGAGAAAGTGATGGTGCCAAGGATGCAGGTCAGAAATGTCATTACGATCTGCGTGGTATTGCCGTTGAGCAGCAGCGAGGGGGAATACGCGAACAGGAAGGGTACGATGTAAATCATTTTTGCAAATTTAAAAGCGGTCCAGCCGGTTTTCCAGGGGTCGGAATTGGCAATGGCCGCACCGCTGTATGCTGCAAGACATACCGGCGGGGTAATGTTTGAGTCCTGACTGAACCAGTATACAATCATGTGGGATGCCAGAAGCGTCCAGGCTGCGGCAATCGGATCAATATAACCGAGTTCGGTTACCGTTTCCAGGCCGTAGTGATGCATGGTCAGCAAGCTGCTCATTGCCGGCACGGCAAGCACCGCAACGATCAGATACGAGGCGGTCACCGGCACGCCCATCCCTAAAATCAGGCTTGCAATCCCGATAAACAGTATGGCAAGGGGAAGGATCCCACCGGAAAGGTTGAAAATCAGGTCTGAAAACCGAAGCCCGATCCCCGTAAGTGCGATGGAGCCGACAATGATGCCGATAACGCCGACTGTCGCCCCGATGACCAGGGTGTTTCTTGCCCCTTCCAGCAGCGCTTCCCATATCTGAACGGGCCCCATCTTCTTGTCTTTGGTGAGCCAGGAGACGAAAATACAGGAGAGCGTTGCAATAACCGCGGAAAAGCCCGGGGAGTATCCAATAAGCATGAGCGCTACGATCATGATAAGGGGCAGGGCCATGAACCATTCTTTTTTGAGTATTTGCTTCACGGTCGGCTGGTCAGGATCGCTGATGCCGAAAATGCCGTGGCGTTTCGCCTCGAAGTGCACCATGACCATAACGGCAAGGAAATACAGAAGTGCCGGAAAGACGGCTATTTTCATGATCGTTACATACGGGGTACCGGTCATTTCCGCCATCAGAAAGCCGCCTGCACCCATTATCGGCGGCATGAACATCCCGCCAACAGATGCCGCAGGTTCAATAGCGCCTGCCACATGCGGCTTGAATCCGGCCTTTTTCATCAAAGGAATTGTAAAAGACCCGGTAGTAACCGTGTTTGCAATGGCACTGCCGGAAATCGAACCGAAAAATCCGGAAGCCAGAACCGAGACCTTTGCCGGTCCGCCGATGGTTCTGCCTGCAAGGGCCATGGGAAGATCCAGGAAAAACTGGCCTGCGCCGGATTTTTTCAAAAATGCGCCGAAAAAAATAAACAATATGACATAGGAGACCAGGACATCGGCCATGATGCCGAAAACGCCTTCCTGCTTCAGGTAGACGTGATTGACAATGCGCTCGAATGAAAAACCCCGGTGAGCGATGGCATCCGGCATGTACTGCCCGAAGTAGCAATACAGCAAAAACGCGGCCCCGGTAATGGTCAGGGACAAGCCCAGGGCCCTTCGGCAGACCTCGAGGGAAATGAAAATGCCAATGGTACTGACAAAGAAGTCCATCTGGTTTTCGTTGCCCATTCTGTAATTTAAGGCCTCGAACTCCACCATCCAGTAGCAGACAACAAAAGCGGCCGTCAGGGACAACAAGATATCGATGATGCTGGGCCGGTCTGTCCGGGATTTGCCATGCATGGGAAACAGAAGGAAAACAAGGACAAAGGTGATGGCAACGTAAACACCCCTGTGATATTGGGCCGATACGGGCCGCACGCCGGCGTTGTACATATAGAACAAAACCATGAAAACGGACAGCGCCGAAGCCAGGTAAAACCAGAAGCCTGTAAGCGTGCGCGCGGTGGCTTTTTCATCGTCGATCTTTTCCACTGCCGGAGACCTGGGCTCAGAATCGACATCTGTTTTTTGAGTTTGAGAACTGTCCGGATATTTTTCTTTGTCGTTTTCCCGCTGCATAGATACGATTCTCCAGAAGAGCAAGTAAGGGGGGAGAAAATCTTATTTCCTACCCCCCTTATCAGGAATTATTACTGGATTCAACAGGAATTGCCGAATCGGTTCTTCGGGTTAGTCGATGGGTTGCAGCTGGGGCGGAATTTCTTTTCCGACTTCCTCCCAGAATTTTGCAGCGCCTTTTGCAAGGGGTCTTGATGAATTCATGAAGCCGTTCTCAACGGACATTTCCTTGGCGGCGCCATGTGCCTGGCGCATGTTTTCGATCCCTTTTTCCGACCAAAGGGTTTTTGTGATCTGGTACACAATGTCATCGTCCACATCGGCGCGGGTGGTCAGCAGGGTCGAGTCCTGGAAGGTACGGCAATCTTTTTCCTGGCCGGGATACGTGCCTGCGGGGATCACTGTCGGTGCATAGGCCTTTGCATCGTAAAAACCGGTTTTTTCCGCATCGACACCAACGTCGATCAGCCGGATATCCGTCTGTGTTGCGGCCTCGATGACCGAAGCGTTGGGATATCCAACGAGAACCCAGAAAGCTTCAATCTTGCCATCCTGGAACGCCGATGCGGCAGCAGAGTAACCCAGAAACTGCGGACTGAATTCTTCCCACACACCGATGTGCCGGAAAAATCGCTCCGCAGATGTGGCGGCGCCGGAACCGGCATTGCCGACCGCAACCCTTTTACCCTTCAGGTCCATGGCGCTCTGGAAGGGTCTGTCGGCCCGAACCACCAACTGGGCGGGGGCACCGTAGAGATAGCCAATGCACCTTACCTTGTCATACTTTTTATCATCCTGGGGCAGTTGGCCTACGGCACCGAGGCTGATGTCAACTGCGTAGGAGATGCCGAAGTCAAAATCGCCGGAGTGAACCCGGCGTACATTTTCCACAGAACCGCCGGAGCCTTCAGAGGACATCCGCAGACCCTCAACCTGCTTGGGAACGTAGATGGAAAATGCGTTTGCAAAATAGTTGAAGGTGCCTCCCGTAGGACCGCCGCCTATGGAAACGAACGGGCTCTGGGCCTCGCTTTGAGTGGGGGAAAACCCCAGAATACAGATCATAAAGACCCCGAGCAGTGTTGTAAAAATTGATTGTTTCATAACGTTCCTCCTGAATTTTTCGTTTGATGGTGTTTTGTAAAAAGGGTTTTGTCCCTCGGTCGTACACCCATATCCTATCCATTCTGCGGGCACAACTTCAGGAAATTGTTTCGCCAAAGCCCTTTGATCCAGCCTGATAATGCATTGAATACCTGGAATAACAATATAAACAAATATAAACGGTGTTTCAATAAAAAACCAGAAATTTTCTTTTGCACATCACAGAATTCCCATCGCTACGGAAGGAGAAGGGCTCGAAAATATGCATTGTTTTACGCGCCATAAATTCAGAAATGAAAAACATATTTTATTTTTGAAAAATTATTTTTCATATTTGCAAAGAAATAAAAACATGCGTTAGCTCAAGAAACACGATTTTGTATTCAGAAAACCGTGTTTCGGTAGTGACAGCAGTTCTGTCTGTTAAAAGCAGAGTAAATGGCACAAAACTTGCTGTTCTCAATAACGACTCAATAACCATAGGTGCAAAAATTATCCAGCCACTATAACCGGGAAGGAGAGAAAATGGATTTTACCTTAACTGATGAACAGATCAGGATTGTTGAAACCCTGGATGAACTTGGCAAAAAAGAGTTCGCCCCCAAGGCGGCGCGATGGGACAAGAACCACGAATACCCATGGGAAAATATACATCTGCTGCGGGAACTGGGGTTCCTTGGCATGACGATTCCCGAGGAATTGGGCGGACAGGGACGGCCATTGATCGATGCCATTCTGGCCATTGAAACAGCTGCAAAATACTGCGGCGTAACCGCTCGGGCCATCGTTGAGACAAATATGGGAGCTCTCGGCTGTGTAATGGCCTACGGCACTGACGCGCAGCGTAAAATCGTCGCGCACAGAGTCCTGGAAGAGGGAGACAAACCCGCAATAGGCATGACAGAGCCTGAGGCCGGCACTGCACTTAACGAATTGCAGGCTACCGCTGAAAAACGCGGTGAGGAATACGTTATCAATGGCACGAAACATTGGATCACCGGCGGTGGCATTTCGGTTACGAACCTGATTTTTCTACGCTTCATTGAAAATGGAGAAGACCGGGGCATCGGCGGGATAATGGTGGACAAGGGAACTCCTGGATTCACCTTCGGCCGGGTGGAAGATGCTATGGGACTGCGGGGGATACCCGAAACAGAACTGATTTTTAAGGACTGCGTGGTTCCGGCGGAAAACGTTGTGGTTATGGGGGCTGGTACAGAAGGGTTTAAAAAGCTGATGAACGGCTATAACGGCCAGCGTGTCGGAGCCAGCGCCGTGGCCCTCGGTCTGGCACAGGGGGCGCATGATCTTGCCGTAGAACACATGAAAAAGCGGAAACAGTTTGGCCGTCCCATTTCTGATTTTCAAGGACTTCAGTGGCTCATGGCCGAAGGGGAGATAAAGCTTCACGCTGCGCGTCTTCTCATATACAGGGCTGCATGCAATGCCCGTAACCTGCCCAATAACGTGCGCCTTCCCTCCATGGCCGAAGCTTCCATGGCCAAAGCCTTTACCGGCCATTCCGCGCTTGAGGTGGTCAGCAAAAGTCTTCAGATGTTTGGTGCATCAGGATATGCGGAATCGCTTCCGTTGGCCCGCATGTTCAGGGATGTCAGGATGTTTCAGATTGGCGGGGGAACTACCGAGGCCCAGCTTAACATGATTGCAAGATCCGTGTTCAGGAAAAAATTCGATTACCGCAAATAGACGGGTCTTTTCAGGGCGGAATTCCGCCAGAAACGGTTCAAACAAAAAATCAGGGGAAGTAGAGAAAATGAATAAAAGAGCTCTCGAAGGGATGAAGGTCCTGGATTTTACCCGGGTTCTTTCTGGACCATATGCAACCATGATCCTGGGCGATCTGGGGGCTGAGGTCATAAAGGTGGAGCCGCCGGGCGGCGACGAGAGCCGCTCCTGGCCGCCGTTTTTAGAGAAGGGGGAAAGCGGGTATTTTTCCGTGCTGAACCGGAACAAGCGATCCGTTGTTCTGGATCTGAAAAACCCTAAGGCCAAAGATGCGGTTCTTTCCCTTGCAGCATCATGTGATGTGGTGGTGGAAAACTTCACTCCGGGAGTAGCCGGCAAACTGGGCATAGGTTATGAGGATCTGAAATCTGAAAATGCCCAACTGATTTATTGCTCTATTTCCGGATTCGGGCAATACGGCCCCTATCGGGATAAAAGGGCCTATGATCCGATCATACAGGGCATGACCGGCCTTATGTCAATAACCGGCGAGAAAGAAGGGCCTCCGGTAAAGATAGGGATACCGATTACCGACCTTGTGTCGGCAGACCAGGCGGTAGCGGCTATTCTCGCAGCATACATTCACAGGCTCAAGACCGGAGAGGGGCAGTATATCGATATGGCGCTCTACGATGGAATCATTTCATTGCTGACGATAATGGCCATGGATTATTTCGCAACCGGAAAACCTCCGGGAAGATGGGGCCTTGACCATATCCACAGGGTTCCGGCGCGGGCATTTAAGGCCGGCGATGGCCGCTGGGTGCAGGTAGCCGCAACCAGTGATCCCATGTATGCCTCTTTTTGCAAAGTGATCGGACTTGAAAACCTGATTGACGACCCGAGATTCAACACCAACCGGCTTCGGGTGGATAACCGGGACGCAATTATGCCGATTCTGGAAAAAAAGATGGGTGAAAAGAACGCAGATCAATGGCTTGCGCTTTTCAGCGAAGCCGGTATTCCCTGTGGCCCGATTCTGGACATTGGCGAGGTGTTTGAAGATCCGAACATAGCGGCCAGAGATATGCTGTTCACAATGCCTCATCCTGTGGAAGGGGAGGTCCGCCAACTTGCCTCTCCTTTTAAATTCTCGGAGACCCCCGTAAATCCATCCAGGCGGCCGCCTCTTCTCGGAGAGCACACCAGCGAGATACTCACAGGGATGCTCGGCATGGCAGAAGAAGATCTGGAAGCGGTATCCGGCGGCAGGAAATAAAAGCAGACCCCCTTAAAAGATCAACCGTTTGATTGATCTTCCGGGGTCAATTTCTTCCAACAACCAAAACAGAAGGACGGTATTATGGAAATTATTACGCTGAGCAAGAAAAAATTTCTGACTGGAGGAGCGCTTCTTCTGGCACTTTTCGTGGTCTCATGCGCCTCTTTGGATACTGGAAAAAGCACTATACCGGTATCTATGGATTGCGCATCAGACGTCGGTTTTGAAATGGAAACCGACAAGGCACAGTTGACCGAATTTAAATGCATGATCGAGCCGTTCAGTGGCAAGGATGTGGTCTGGTACGCCTTTGAGGTGAAAAACGTTTCCAACCAGCCCGCCCGGTTCATTGTCCGCGTTATACCGGAGGAAGGTCCTGCCTTTTCCGGTTTGCTCCCGAGAGCCGGAGAGCCCAAAGATTTTCCGGTTTTGGGCCCGGGTGAGAAACAGGCGGCCAAATATGCCATGAATACCATGGATGCGATACCGCCCCGGCTAACTGTGGTTGTGGGCGAGGATCTTCGATAGAAAAGCCAAACTTGGAGGATGGTTATGAAATTTACGAAAACGTTGTTTACGATTTTTATTTTTATTGGGGTGTTCATCGTGGCCGGCTCAGCAGGTGAATGCCATGCAAAGGAATATAAATATATAAATATTGCAACTGCAAGCATGGGTGGGACGTTTTACCCGCTGGGCGGAGGCATGGCAGATGTTCTTTCAAAGAATCTGAATGAATTGCTGGGCTATCGTGTCAGCGCCAGCATTCAGGCAACAGGCGGTTCTGCTGAAAACATACGCCTTGTTCACCGCGGGAGGGCTGAACTCGCCCTTGCCAATGGCAGCTCAGCCTACGAGGGATATCACGGCGTAGGCGTCTATGAGAAGACGGGAAAACAGGACGTTGCCGCCATATTTGCCGTTTATCCCTCGCCTGTCCAGTTGGCGACGCTTGACAGCACCAAAGACATACAGGGGGTAATGGACATAAAAGGGAAGAAAATAGCGGTGGGTCCCCCTGGATCCGGTACTGAAAATGATGTCAGAAATATCATCGACGCGTTGAATATAGACTACGACGATTTTGACCAGGCGTTTCTTTCCTTTGGAGAGATGTCCATGTCGCTGCGTGACAATGTAATCGATGCGGCTTTCCACACCGCCGGGCTTCCGGTGGCATCCCTCGTGGACCTGAGTACGACGAGAAAAATCCGGCTTATTGAATTTTCAAAGCAGGAGCTTGAGAAAATATTCGATACTTTTCCATACTATTTCGAGTTTGAGATCCCTGCAGATACCTATCGTGGCGTCAGCACCCCGGTCCGCACGATCCAGACGCCGGTTGTTCTGATCTGCCATCCCGAGATGCCGGAAGACGTTGTCTACAAAATAACCAAGACGCTTTATGAAAATCGGAAACGACTGGTTGAAGTCCATTCAAGCGCAAAGTGGATTAAAAAGGATTTCATGAACAATTCGCCGATCCCCTTCCACCCCGGAGCGGAAAAATATCTCAAAGAAATAGGGGTTCTTGAATAAAAAGTTCAAAACAAAGGTTTTGAAGAAAAATGGCGCCCGCTCCGGTGTTTGGTGAAGACCCCGGGCCGGGCGCCGGCCCCGGGACCGCCGTGTGAGCAACACAATGCATGCACAGTGTCGAACGTAATCTTTGTAAGTGTCATGAAATAATAAAGGAAGTGGGATGAAAATGGACGAATCCGTGAAAATTAAAGAGCAGGGTAAAAAAATAAGCGGCGAAATAGATTTTGAAAGCATGAAAATTGATCGCGACGGTATTTTTCCCCGATTTAAGTATCGGATTGATCTTTGGCTGGTAATGTCGGTTGCGGCCGGATGGTCCATATTTCAGCTTTACACGGCCGGTTTCGGGGTTTTGTTCGCCATCCCTCAGCGCTCAATCCATGCAACATTCCTTTGTGTTCTTGTTTTTCTTCTTTTCCCGGCATCCAGCAAACTCAAAACAGTTCCCCGCAATCCCAATCTTTTTTTTGACCGCATACCGGTTATCCTTACTGTTGTAAGCCTTTTCTATCTTCTCTGGAACCTGCACGAAATCCTGAACCGGGCGGGTATGCCGACGACGGCGGATATTTTTTTCGGGGCGATATTTATTGTAATGGTCCTGGAGGCCACACGGCGGTCCATAGGCTCGGCCCTGGTGATTGTCTGCATGGTGTTTCTGCTTTATGCGTATTTCGGCAGGCACATTCCCTACCCCTTAGACCACAGGGGTTTTGATATTGAAACCATCGTTTCCCATATGTTTATAACAACAGAGGGCTTGTGGGGGGTTCCGGCCGGTGTATCGGCAACCTTTGTCTATATTTTTATCGCATTCGGGGCCTTCCTTGAAATAACCGGAGCCGGCCGGTTTTTTATCAAGCTGGCTTTCAGCTTCATGGGCCACATGCGGGGAGGACCGGCAAAAGCCGCTGTTATCGCTTCCGCCTGCATCGGATCCGTCTCCGGAAGCGCTGTGGCAAACGTTGTTACTTCGGGGTCGTTCACCATACCCCTGATGAAAGCCACGGGTCTGTCAAGGCGGTATTCCGCCGCCGTGGAGGCCTGCGCATCTTCGGGTGGCCAGTTGGTTCCGCCCATAATGGGTGCGGCGGCCTACATAATGGCCGTATATACCGAAACGCCATTTATTTATATTATACTTGCAGCCATTATACCGGCTTCCCTTTATTTTTTAGGTGTTTTCATGTCGGTTCATTTTCATACCCTCAAGGAAGACGTTCGGAAAATTGATGTGGCGGATTTGCCAAAGCCTAAAAATGTTCTGAAAGAGGGCGGCCAATATCTTGCCCCTCTTATCCTTCTTATTGTCCTTCTGGTCATAGACTGGACGCCAACAAAAGCGGGCTTTTATGCTTCCATTTTTGTCCTGGTTCTGGGATTTTTCCGCATGCGCAAACAGGATCGACTGGGCGCTTCGGATATCTGGTTTGCACTTCTGCTTGCCGCGAGAAACGCCATTTCCGTAGCAGCCGCTCTTCTTGCGGCCGGTATTGTTGTAGGTGTCGTAAGCCTCACCGGCATGGGGTTAAAGTTCGCCAATATGATAGAATACCTGGCCATGGGCAATTTCTTTTTAACGCTTTTTTTTACGATGGTGACATCGATCATCCTGGGGATGGGACTTCCTACCTCTGCATGCTATGTCGTGCTGGCCATACTGGCCGCTCCCATATTGACCAACCTTGGCGTTCCTCTACTGGCCGCCCATTTCTTTATCTTGTATTTCGGTGTTCTTTCTGCAATTACACCACCGGTCGCGATTGCGGCATATGCCGGCGCTGGAATATCCGGCGCGAAACCGTTTGCAACCGCGATGCTGGCAATTCCGCTGGCTCTCTCCGGTTTTATCATTCCCTACTGGTTCGTGTATGACAATTCCTTGATGTTGTATGGCCCTTGGCATCAAATCATCGTATCCACGATTTTTGCGATTCTTGGTATTATTGCCATGTCTGCCATGACACAGGGATACCTGTTGACGAAGTTGAAATGGTACGGGCGTCTCGCAATGGTGGCGGCTTTTTTTCTCCTTTTCATTCCCAGCATATATACAAGGCCGGCAGGTGTCCTGTTGCTGGTTGGATATTGTCTTTACCAAAAAAGATTTTTGGCAAAGCATAAAGCTGATGCGGCAGTATCCGGACAACCGGGTTGAAAACTGAAGAAGATTGATTTTTCATTCAATTTTCTTGAAAACCAAAGGCCCTTTGAAATATATTTGTTCAAAAGGGCCTTTTTTTTATCATTCGTATTCGCTCCCGGCTGACGCCAAAGGAATCCTGTCGTGAAATTCAAGGGCGAAAAGTTTCAATTTTCACTGGTCGTGCATTCGACTGAGGTAGCCGACAGTGTCAGGGCCATCTCTGATCTGGACATTGAAGATCTCAATGTGACCCTCGTGGACCTTGATCGAGCCGTGCCTGAAGCGCGCAGGTTGCTCGCCGAGGGATATGAGGTCATTATCGGACACGGAGGCACCGGTGCTCTTATTACACAAAAGATAGGCCATTCCGTGGTTAATATTCCGACCACCTTTTTGGAAGAGGTCTATGCCATTCAAAAAGCAATGGAATACGGCCGCCGTATCGCCGTGACGAGTTTCATGGAACCCCGGGAAGGGATGAGGATAATTGAAAATTTGCTGGATATCGATATACGCCAGATCGTTTTCAACTCGGGCCGGGAGTTGGAGCATGGAGTCAACGCGGCCATTGATGAAGGGTATACGGTATGCGTGGGAGGCGGAGTCAGCCGGAAAACAGCCATTGGCAGGGGGGAGCACGCGGTTATTATCCAGCCGAATCCCAAGGATATACAGGCTGCATTGGTGCAGGCAAGGGCCATTGCCTCGGCCAGGCGGAAAGAAGAAGAGCATGCACAGAAGCTTCGGACCACACTTCAAATTGTATCAGAGGGAGTCATCGGGATAGATGCAAAAGGTCGTCTCAACTTTTATAACCGTGCGGCAAACGACATACTGGGCCATGAACTGGGAGAAAGCCGCATAGGCAGATCTTTTTCAATCCTGAACCGTGAACTTGGCCTCACAGACGTGTTGACATCCGGAAACCCTCAGATCGACGAATTCAAGACCATTAGAGATAAAAATCTTCTCGTGAACTCCCTGCCGATTCTTATCGAAAATCGTATCCGCGGAGCCGTGGCATTGTTCCGGGAAGTAGAATCAATTCAGAACATTCATCGGAAAATCAGGGAGAAGGCTTATTGCCGGGGGTTTTCAGCCAGGTACAGTTTCGGCGACATACGGTATCAGAGCCCCGTAATGGAAAAACTGATTCAACGGGCCAGGAAATTTTCAGTCACCGAGGGGACGATACTGATAAAAGGGGAAACCGGAACAGGCAAGGAGCTTCTGGCGCACGCCATCCATAATCACAGTCCCAGAAAAGACCAACCTTTTGTGGCTGTCAATTGCGCGGCATTGCCGGAAACTCTTTTGGAAAGTGAACTTTTTGGATACGAGGAAGGCGCGTTTACCGGGGCGAAAAAGGGGGGAAAGGTCGGTTTGTTTGAATTGGCCCATTCAGGGACAATTTATCTGGATGAAATCGGAGATATAACTCCTGGACTGCAGCTCAGGCTCCTGCGGGTCCTTGAAGCCAGAGAAGTCATGCGCGTGGGAGGCGATAGAATCGTTCCTGTTGATTTGCGGGTAATCGCCTCAACGCACAGGGACCTCCGGGAGAGTATCGAGAGCGGTAAATTCCGGGAAGACCTCTATTACAGGCTGGCGCAACTCAGCTTGCAGATCCCTCCCTTGAGGCAGAGGCCGGAAGACATACCGGTAATAACCTCTTCATTGTTTAAGCAGTTTCAGAGAAATCCGCAAAGCCTCGGCGGGTCAATCATATCATATCTTGCAAAACATTCCTGGCCAGGCAACATTCGGGAACTGAATTCATTTCTTGAAAGCTATTTCATTTTGTTGGGCGATCAGGCAAACGATGAAGACCTTTTCAGGGATCTTTTCAGTGAACATCTTGAGAATGCCTGTTTTTATGGTATAGAAAAGACGGCCAGCGAAGAAGTGTTTCCCGGCAAAAGGAATAATGCGTCGACCCTGCAAACGCCCCCCCTCAAGGTGCGATTGAAGACCGCAGAAAGGGCGATTATTGAAGACGTCTTGGAATCATGCGGCTATGACCGGCAAAAAACTGCCGATCGTCTGGGTATAGGGATCACTACATTATGGCGGAAGTTAAAAGACTAATCGCTATCCGATTCGCTGCCGATATTTTTCTGCCTGACCGATGAGCCCCATAAATTAGAACCTATCTCAAAATTGTTTTTTGGCGCAATTTGTTGGATCGAAATCGAAATCGCAATCGAAGAAAAGAATATTTAAAAAAAGATGTCGTGTTTTGTGGCTTTTAATTTTTGCATTCTTGTATAGACACGATAAATATTTCCACAGGATGTGGACCCGTAGGGGCACCCCTTGCGGATGCCCAGATTCCGGGCACCCGCAAGGGGTGCCCCTACGAGGTTCTCCTGATCATTATGTCTATTGATAAATGCAAAGGATTGTTAGAAACCGATTTCGATAGCGATTTCGATTTCGAAAAAACGAAATTCAAACAAGTGGATGAACCGAAATCTGAATTTTGAGATAGCTTGTAATGAATTGTTTTTATTCATTCAGTAGCCCCTAAGGAAACAGCGATGAATAGAATTGAACGAGCAGATGTTGTGATTATCGGCGGAGGATTGGCCGGTATGACAGCTGCCTTCGCCGCCCTTTCCCAAGGAGCCCAAGTGTGTATCGTTGATCGTACCTCTTTAGGTTTTGGAACCAACTCGGCGCTGTCCAACGGGGTTTTTTCCGGTCCAACAAAAAGTTATTCCGTTGACGCTTTTCTTGCCGACACGCATCGTATTGGGAAGAGGATTGGGCAGCGATGGATGGCGGTACGCGTCGCGGAAGATATTGAAAAGCAGATATCCTGGCTGCGAAATATCGGCTTAAGAATTACCGAAATGAAAGACCACTACTTTGTCGAATCTGGAGAGAATAATCCATTCCCGGGGGCTCATTTGTCCAGGCAGGTCGCCTCGTATGTTGGTCAGCAGTCTGGAATCACCGTTCATCAAGGAACGCATATCGCACGGATAGAGGTTTCCAACGGAAAAGCTGTCGGTGTTAGCGGCTTTGACCATAGGGGCAGGCCGATTGTCATTCAAGCAGGGGCTGTCGTCCTGGCCAGCGGAGGCGCCGCTGCTTTATACCGGCGTAACGATAACCAGAAATCGGCTTTGGGGCAGGGGTATGCACTGGCCCTTGAGGCGGGGCTATCCCTTTGGGATATGGAGTTTGTACAATACTATCCTTTGGTAATGGCTCAGGACAGACTGCCTTCAATGATGCTCAACCCACCGCATCCACCCGGTAGCCGAATTGTCAACACCGCCGGTCAAGATTTATGCCTTAAATACGATATTACTGATTTGAACGACACGGTCCGTAACCGACGAGACTGGTTTTCGGCAGTTCTATCCAAAGAAGCCAAGCATGGCGAGGTCTTGATGGATTACCGTGCCGTAGCGCCGCATTTTTGGAAACAGCACCCGCTGATACTCCTCAACAAACATCGTCGTTTCGACTTTCGGTTGTATCCGGTCGCCATATCACCAGCAGCCCATTTTATGATGGGAGGGGTACGCATTGATGAACGCGGGGCCACCGACCTTGAAGGCCTGTTTGCTTGCGGCGAAGTCTGCTGGGGATTGCACGGCGCTTGTAGAAAAGGGGGGAACGCTCTTTCCGAGTGTTTGGTATTTGGACATTTGGCCGGATTTCATGCAGCCCTCCATGGATTGGATAGCTGCCACAACTCATGGCCGGTAGTGTCAAAAGACCGGTTCGGGAAATCCAGCGGCGGAAAATGCAATCGTTCGGCGAGGGATCTTCGGCGCAGCGTTCAGGATATCGCTTGGGGCTGTGCCGGTGTAGTGCGCGAGGCAGTTGGCTTGACCAAGGGGTTGTCCGAACTCGAAAGCATAGAACCGGAAATCCAGCATTTGCAATGTGCCGATCCCCAGGATTTTCGGGCTCATTGTGATTTGTTGAGCATGGCCCGGGTGCTTAAAGTTATACTAACTGCCAGCCTTGCCCGACAGGAAAGTCGCGGCTGCTTCCTGCGGGAAGATTATCCGGATCAAGACGATGCTGCCTGGGCAAAGAATAGCCGGATTACTGTGATGGCGGAATCATCTCAACCAATTCTCGACTATATTTGGGCCGGTAGAAATCCGGTCGTTTGAAAAAGGGTCTTCGCTGCATCGGAAACAGGGTGTTAAGTATCATATTATCGGACTTTTTCCACGATCATTTCGGCGACTTTTTCTGCGGAACGACCGAAAAGTTCGTCCATGGGGATCATATCAAGGTGCTCATCTTTCCATGTGATCGAATTTTCCTGGACAATGTTTTTGATATGCTCGTGCTTGCCGCCAAGCGCTTTGACCCGGGTGGCAAGATCCACGCCGGTTTTGAAGGCCACTTCCAGCAGCAGCAGGTGCTCGATCATGTTGGGATGTGCCGGGTCGCCTGAAATAACGGGGATAATAATCACGGGGCGGTCGTCCTTGCGCCCTTTGCCAAGGAAAATATTTCCCTGGCGCACGATAATCCGTTTGGAGCCTTTAAGGGTATGGTCGGTTTCACTTCGGGAGGGTATGGATGCCGATGTGCCTTGTTTTTCGAGTACCGTTATGGTGGTGTCGTCTGTCGGTTCCCCAAGCAGGTTGACCCCGGATACACGGTACAGGGTCATCCCCTTGATTCCGGAGAGAATTTTCTGGATATTTCTTAACACCATCACGTTGGTAAGGGTCAGGTGATCAATACCGAATCCCTTTTCCGCCAGGGTATCAAACAGAAGCCCTCTCGCTTTTTCCTCGATCCTGCTGGTGCCGACCGTAACGGTTTTGGCCTGGTGCTTGATGGCGTCGACCGGCCGCGCCATCACATTTATCGCTTCGCCAAGTGCCTCGAAAAACAGGGCGAACATGTTTTTTGCCGTTCCCTTGACACCGAAATCGAATTCAAAATCATTGACCGGCAGCCGGCCGGCAAGATATTTGAGCAGAAGAATGAGGTTGGTTGCCCCTTTGAGGCCAATGGTCCCGGGAAGGCGGTTTTCATGCTGCAGTTTGCGGAAATCTCTGTAAAATCTCAGAATTTTTTCCCGGAAGGTATCCTCGAGGGCGATTTCGAAAATATCAAGGTCGCTTCTTTTGTATGTCCGGATCAATTCCTGTATTTCTTCCCTGAAGTCATAGAAAAATTTTGACCCCTCATTGATGGCAAGCGCGGCGTAATACCCCCAGATATGGCCGACCAGCGTGTTGAGAATCGGTGCGAAGTGTTCGCTTACCTGCGGGACATGAAACACGTCTTCGGCATACGCGTCAAACCGGTCTTCCTCCTCGTCGCAGATGACCACGGGAAGCGCCTTGTGAGATTTGAAAATCGCCGTGTCCTTGACGATGTCACCAAGGACGCTCCGGCCGGTTCCCGCCGCGCAGATAATGATCAAGGGCTCCGATGAAAGGTCTATATGTTTTTTGTCCTCCACATAGTCCGATGAAATGGTTTTGTAGCAGAGTTCACTCAGCTTTATCCTGATTTCGTCTGCAGCAGCCTTGTTGGGGCCGCTTCCAACGACTGCCCAGTATGTCCGGAGAAGCGCCAGTCTGGAAGCGGATGCCTTTATTTCATCTTTCATCGACAGGATGCCTTCCATCAGGTCTGGTACCCCTATCATTTCCTTGATTTCGTTGGAGATAAATCGTTGCCCCTGCATTTTTGTCAAATCGGCGATGAAAAGGCCCAGTATGGCACCCGCGATGATTTGAGAATAAAAGGCTTTTGTGGAAGCTACCGACATTTCGATGTCCCTGCCGGAGCTCGTATAGATGACCCCGTCGCTCTTGAAGGTCAGGTCCGAGTCCCTGCGGTTGACGATGCAGATGATGTTGCCCCCTTTTTTCCGGACCATGTCCACCGCACGGTTGGTGTCCGTGGTCGTGCCGGACTGGCTTATGGGGACCAGAATCGTGTCTTCCATGCTTCCGGATCGCCCTTCATGCGTCATGAATCCGCTCAGTTCCGAGGACTTCATGGCCTCAACCCGGATTTGGCTGTCCTTGAGATAATGCGCCATCAGGTTGGCGCATACCAGGGCGGCAACTCCGGCCGTTCCCTGTCCGATGAAAAAAATCCGGCGCACCCGGTTTTCGGCCAGCGATGAACGGATGGTCACAGGAACGCAGGTGTCATCCAGGTGAATCTTGTAATGCCTCCCGTTTTCATCCTCCACGATTTTCCAGCGGTTGGCCATGGTTTTCCGGACAGATCCCGGCGCTTCGGAGATTTCCTTTAAAAAATAATGGTTGAAATCCTGGCGGTCGATGTCCCGGGAAACAAGTTGGGTCGTTCGGATGTCCTTGTCAGTGACGACAACGTCCGTTCCGCAGTAAAACATCCCCTTGATGCCGCTTGTTCCGCCTTTTCCGGACTGGTCGATGATGTATATCTGCCCGTTTATGTTTTTACCGGTTTCGGACGGGCTCACCGCTTCTCCGTCCATTTTGAGAAAATCCGATGTTTCCTCGACAAAACCGTAGACTTCGGATGTGGGAATATAGTGATCCGGGGCAAGGCCGATAAATATCGCCTGGCCGCTCCCCTTGAGCGCCAGGAAAAATTTCCCGGGTGCGCAGTCCGTGTGCATGGAAATGGCGTGGGAACCTTCAAAATCATTGACTGCCCGCCGGAACGCCTCTTCCATGGTGAGCCCCTGCCGGTAATAATAGTCAATGTGCACGGGAATGATTTTGGTGTCGCACGTGATGTCATCGAAAAAACGGATGCCCCGTTTTTCATGGTCCGCTTTTATCTCCTGGTAATTGTCGATATCTCCGTTCAGGCAGACGTGGATAATGCCGGAATTCCCGTGCGTTGAAGTCATGGTCCGGTTATCAACGGGATGGCAGTTGGGTTCGTTGATAGCGCCCACCGAAGCCCAGCGGGTATGGGCCGAAACTGTGAAAAAAAGGCGGGGGCGCGAAATGATCGCCGAAAAGACAGGGTCGTTTTTTATCTGGTTTCGTATGAAACGGATATTGTCGCCCAGTGATCCGATTTCGGCGGCAACCTTATATGTCATGGCGAAGGCGGTGTTGCCGTTGCTCCGGTTAATGGTAATGCCCCCGTTGGTCAACACACCCTGGTTCGTACGCGCGGTAAACGCCTCATAGAGCCCTGCCGATGAAACATCATCCATAAACGACGCGTACGCCTTGTTATCGACAACAAACATCAGGGAGATGCCGGCGGAATCTCGCCCGCGGACTTCCAGCCGGTCAATGCTGTTTAAAACGGCGTTGATTTGCCTGGCAGCCGCAATACTCAGGGCGTTCATGTCGTTATTGGCGTCGCCGGAAAGCGTTTTTACCCTTTGGATGTTTTCAAGGATTTCCGTTTCAAGACACCATGCGGTATCTTTCAGTTTTTCAATACGCATGTGCATGGCATCGAACTGCCCAACAGGCATGACGCCCATTTGATCGTTCAGATGCCCGGATTCATCCGCAACAAAGGACTTGAGGGACGATGCGAAATTCTTCAGCTCGTCAGACAGTGCCTTGTCTTTATATATGAGCCCGAAAAAAATATTTTGCCGTAACAGCCGGATGGCTTCGAACTGCCTGCCGACACGGTCTTCGCCCCCGAGATAGCGGTTGATAAAATCATCCGGTGCAAGGGCTTGGCTTGCTTTAAAATCGTTGTTTCTGATTTTTTCAAACCGACACCTTAAACCGGGAATGTCGATTTTTTCCTCCGGTTTGTCGGTCCGGTTATACGCGATAAGGCCGGTAAAACCGCAGGAAAGACGATCCGCATGGTACGGGAAAAAAATAATGGCACCGTCAGGGGCATGCGCGGGGGATGCGCCAAAAAAGATCTTTACCTTACGCAGCCGGAGAGCATAAAGCGCTATCATGCGCGCAAGTTTATGCAGGTGATTTTTTGTTCTTGCCAGATACATTGTCCATCCTTTGTGATTCCTGGGTCGGATTCATCCTGTTTTTAAAATACGTGGAAACCGCCTGCCTGAAATATGTAGCCGCCCGTTTGCCGATATAGTCCTTGTGCGCTACGATCACACCGATTGCAATTTTCCCGGAGCCCTGCGGATCGCTCGCATACCCGGTAAACCAGTCATACCGGATTTGCCTGGCATTGTTATTGAGCGCCCCTGTTTTTCCACCCATTTCCAGCCTGGATAAAACAGGGTTTTTTGAATACCCGGCAAACAGGTTTCTTGCCGTTCCATGGGTTATGGTGGCACTCATGAGTGTTTTCATGCTTTCCAGCACGGCGGGTTCCACCACACGCGCGGTGATTTCGGGCCTGTGCCGGTAAACCGTCTTGTGGTCTTTGGCGGCCACATCGACAATCGCCGGCTTCATCAGTTTGCCGCCGTTTACCATGGAAGCGGATATCATTGCGGCGTGCAGGGGGGAAATCGTTGTGGTACGGTTGAAGCCCGATGCGATTTCCGCCCAGTTGTAGGGTGTATCGGAGATTTCCAAAACGCTTCTTTCCACGGGCAGATCAAATTCAATGGCTTCATTGAAATAATACGACTGGGCGTAGTCTTGAAGAAGGTCTTTGCCCAGCACGTTTTTGCCCAGTTTTCCGAATATCGGGTTGATCGATTCGGCAAAAGCATTTTTCAGGCTGCTGTAATTGGTGTACCGGTTTTTCTGGTCCGTGAGCTGTCTTTTGTATAAGGTGAATTTCCCGCCGTTGTATGCCATTCGGCTTTGGTATTCGAATCCGCCGGCATCAAGGGCGGCAGCGGCCGTAATAATCTTGAAAAGGCTGGCAGCGGGCAAATCGGCCGCAAGACAGGCGTTTTGATCCGGATCATCCGCGTTATGGGAAACCATGGCAAGAACGCGGCCCGTATCGGGTTCTATGGCGACGATTCCGATCCTGTTGGCATGCCTTGTGTCAAGAGATCGGATTATGGCATTTTGCAGGTCCGTATCGATGCTCGTGTAGAACTGGTATCTTCCCGTATCGGTAACAATCTCAAAGTCTTTTTCAGTAAGGTTGTTAAAATTTCCCGATAAGAGGATTTCCCTCAGGCCGCTTCGGTCAAGGGGCTCCACGTCCGGAGGGTAGAGGGACACCTGCGTGTCGATGGGGATGGAAAGCCGCTGGTCCAGGAAATAAAACCCTCCCTGAATCAGTGCCACAAATATCACCAGTGCGACAAAATACCAGGGAATCCTTCGTAATGCCTGCTGTCGTACGTCCTGAATCCGGTTTTTTTCCTGGTATCCGCGCCAGTTTTTGTCCGGCGTGGCAAGTTTTTGAAATCGATACCCGCCAATATTTTGTTTTTTTCTGAACATGCTGGCCCATTCAGTTTTCTGTATTTTTAATCTATTACCGATGTATCCAAAAAATAAGCCGTTCACCTACGGACGATATCCGGCAAACGGGCAAGGGGAGCGGTAACAGTTATTTCAAACGCGTACCGGCAGGCATGTCCCGATCCAGCACTGCAACCGAACATTGGTCGTTTTCAACCGCAGCCAGGAGCATGCCCTTTGATTCGACGCCCATCAGCTTGGCCGGCTTCAGGTTGGCCAGCACAACAATGGTTTTTCCAATGAGTTCGTCCGGACTGTAAAACTTGGCAATGCCGGCCACGATGGTCCGGGTGTGGCCCCCAAGGTCAATGTCAAGTTTGAGCAGTTTGTCCGCTTTTGGTATCTTTTCGGCATGGAGAACCTTTGCGGACCGCAGGTCAATTTTTGAAAAATCGTCAAATTCGATTTCCGGCGCAACAGGGGACGAGACTTTCTGTGCGCTCGCGGATGCCTCCGGCTTAAGGATGGTTTCTGGGTCGATCCGCGGAAACAGGCTTATGGATTTCGGCAATATCCGGTTTGCTGGAATTTGCGGCCATTTCCGGATTTCGTCGATAAGGTAGAAGGGTTTGTCCGGCGCCATTCCCAGATGTTTCTGCATAATTGCGGCCGTTTCCGGCATTACGGGGTAGATCAGGCCGGATACCACCCGAAGGCCTTCCAGAAGATTGCAGATAACAAAATCAAGCTGTGTTTTGGCCTCCTTTTTTTTCGCCAGTTCCCAGGGAGCTGTAACATCCACATACTTGTTCATTTTCCCGATGTACTCCCACACGGCTGCCAGCGCCTTGTGAAATTCAAAATTTTCCATGGCCGAGCAAAAACCGGAAATGGCCGTTTGCGCATCTGCGTTCAAGTCAAGCTGGAAGTCGTTTTTCATGCCGGGATCGCATTCGGGCACCGTTGACTTGAAATATTTGTGAAACATTCCTAAAACCCGGGAGAAAAGATTGCCCAGATCATTGGCAAGGTCCGAGTTGATCCGGTTGATGATGGCGGATTCGGAAAAACTCGAATCCAGTCCGAAAACCATCTCCCGCATGAGAAAATACCGGATGGCATCGGTGGAGTAAGTTTTCCGCAGGTATTCGGGGTCCACCACATTGCCTACGCTTTTTGACATCTTGGAATCTTCCACATTCCAGTACCCGTGAACCATCAGGTTTTTATAAACATCTATGCCCGCTGCCCTGAGCATGGTCGGCCAGTAAATGCCGTGGGGCTTGAGGATGTCCTTTGCAACCACGTGGTGGGAATGCGGCCAGAATTTTTTGAAATTTTCACCGTCCGGGTAGCCCAGTGCGGATATGTAGTTGATCAGTGCATCGAACCAGACATAGGTGACATAGCGGTCGTCGAACGGAAGGGTGATGCCCCACTGGAGACGGCTTTTGGGCCTGGAAATGCATAGATCCTCAAGGGGTTCCTTCAGGAAGGAGAGGACTTCGTTTTTATATCGTTCCGGCCGTATCATATCGGGATTTTGTTTGATGGTGTCCACAAGCCATTGCTGGTAGCGGCTCATTTTGAAAAAATAATTGGACTCCTTTATGGTTTCCGGCGCCTTGCCGTGATCCGGGCATTTGCCGTCCACGAGCTCCCGTTCGTTAAAAAAACGCTCACAGTCAAAGCAATACAGTCCTTCATACTCGCTGTAATAGATATCGCCGTTGTCATATATTTTCTGGAGGATACCGATGACGACCGATATATGATCCGCATCCGTTGTCCGTATGAAATGGTCGCAGTGGATGTTGAGTTCGGGCCAGAGCTCCGCAAACATGCGGCTGATCCTGTCTGCGTACTCCCGGGGGCTCTGTCCGCTTTTTTCCGCTGCCTTTACGATTTTGTCGCCGTGTTCGTCCGTTCCGGTCAGCATGAATGTTTCAGCCCCTTTCATGTCATGAAAGCGGCGGGCCACATCCGTTGCGATGGTGGTATAGGTATGCCCGAGGTGGGGCTTGGCATTCACGTAATAAATGGGTGTTGTGATGTAAAAAGGTGCGGTCATTTTATCGTCTTTTCCGTGTTTTGTTTATGGTTCGCGTGTTTTTGATCCTTTTTTCCGGACGGCGCCTTTTCGTCGGTCGCGTCTTCGGTTTTTCCCCGGCCGCCGCTGTTTGCCTTGTCGTAATAATTGTATTCAAAGGTCAGGCAGCACATCAGCCTTCCGCAGACCCCTGAAATTTTAGTTGGATTCAGCGACAGGCCCTGTTTTTTTGCCATCTTGATTGTGACGGGGTCAAATTTTGTCAGAAAACAGGAGCAGCAAAGCTGGCGGCCGCATCGTCCGATACCGCCGCACATTTTGGCCTGGTTTCGGATTCCTACCTGCCGCATTTCGATTTTGCTTCGGAACTGCTTGACCAGCATCTTGACCAGCTTCCTGAAATCAACGCGCCCGTCCGCAGTAAAAAAGAACGTCAGCTTGCTGCCTTCAAAATTGCTTTCTACGGCAAACAGGTGCATTGCCAGTTCTAGTTCTTTAATGCTCTCGCTGCAGTATTGGTAGGCTTCATTTTCAGTAATCGTATTTGATTCAAGCTGTTTTAAATCATCGTCCGTCACCGGGCGATAAATTTTTTTCAAGGGCTGCCGGCATTGATCCGGCTCAATGGCAATGGTCGGCGTTGTCACTGTTCCGAATCCAAGTCCATGCTCGGTTTCAACGAGTACCCTGTCGCCCACCTTGAGTACGTATGCGCCGCAATTGAAATGGTAGATTTTTCCCGCCGGTTTGAACCGGATACCAATTACTTTAATCATGATGTTTTATTTATTCTATAATTTCGCAAAAAGTTATTTTCACGATGTTTTCGATTGTTCCGAAAGCTTCATGACCAGGGCCTCAATTGCAAGACGAGCATTTGCATTGCCCTTGATAGCGCGTTCGGCCTGCCAGACGGCGTTTGTTTTTTTAATCAGGCCGTCCATGTCAATGTTTTTGGACAGATCCCTGAGCCGTGCTTTTACATCCCGGTTGCACACTCTATCCGGAAAATACCGTGAAACAGCCAGGTCGCGCAACCATGATTTCATGATTTCCAGGGTAAGGTCAATTTTTTTCCGGTCTTGGGAGATCGTTTCTGCAAAGGATAAATCACGGCCGGAAGGCTTCCTGAAAATCATTTCCATCTGCTCCAACACCCGTTTGCGATGAACAAGAATCCCCGGGTCATCTTTGATGGCAAGGGCGCGACCGATGCTGCCATTGGCCATGGATGCAATTACCATGGCATTTTGAGCGACCATGCCGTGGTTTTCCACCAAATATGCCTTAAGCAGATCTTCAGGAATGGGATTGAAGCGAATATGCCTGCATCTCGAAACGATGGTGGGCAATATATCGGCAGCTTCCGGCGAGGTCAGAATAAAAACCGTTTTTTCCGGGGGTTCTTCAAGGATCTTGAGCAGTGCATTTCCGGATTCCGCATTCATCAGGTGCGCATCCGAGATCAATACCATTCGCATTGACGCTTCAATCGGACGCAATGCAAGAGAACTGCAAAGAATGCGTATCTGCTCTATCTTGATATGTGCGCCAGAGGGTTTTACGTGGTAGCAGTCCGGGTGAATGCCGGATGCAATTTTTCTGCAGGGCCGGCAGTCGCCGCAGGGGTTTACATTGCCTGAAAATGCAGCGCCGTCTGCCAGAGGTCTCGGGTGGGTGCAGTTGCAGGCCATGGCGAAGTTGATGGCCGTTGATTTTTTCCCGATTCCTTCCTCGCCCGTAAAAAGCATGGCATGCGGCACTTCTTTTTTCTGCAGAGAAACAGCAAGCATTCCTGTTTGCCGCTGCTGACCGATGATTTCATGAAAACCGACAGGGCATTTTTCGGGACGGCTGTTGCTACTTGTTGACACGTTCTCTCAGTTCTTTGCCGCACTTGAAGAAGGGGAGTTTTTTTGGGTGTATCTGGACCTTGTCTCCGGTTTTGGGATTTCTGCCGGTATAACTCTTGTAATTTTTTATGAAAAAACTGCATAGGCCTCGGATTTCAATGCGTTCTTCATTAGCAAGGGCGTCGGCCATGGAATCAAAAAAAATCTGGACTACTTTTGCAGCTTCCGATTTCGATATATTGGCTTCTTTCTTAAGTGCAGAAATCATTTCGAGCTTATTCATTATTCCTCCTGTTCATCCATGAATACCTGTGATTGCGATTATTCCCCTTCAATATACGTAAATTTATAGAAAGTCAAGATGTTAAAGCCGGATGCCTAGTTCCCGAATTCCCCGAGGCCGTAAAGATGTACCAGTAGATAATACCGTTCATCCTTTGATCCGTCGAGATCTTCCATGACCCGGTATGAAAAAGCGGCGCTCCAGCAGTCGGTCATATACCGTAAACCGGCGCTCAGTTCAACATTTGTATGATCGATCAGGCTCCTTTCAAAATCGCCGTAGGCCGTAAGCCATTTTTTGAGGGGCACTTCCATCTCAAGATACAGCGTTTTGTTGATGTCTTTGCGATACCGGTAATCAAGGCGGAAGTTGGTGCCCAGTATATCTCTGAGCCGTACCGAATTGTTGCTGCTGATGAAGGCGTCTTCCCGGTGGCTGTATTCGGTATCCGCGTGAAACGAAACAAGCCTGGCCGGGGTGAAGTCGAACTCTGTGTAAAGGGGCAGAAAGGCGTCGTCTTTTTCCTCATAATCGAAATCGTATGGCTGTTCGATCATCAAGCGTGCGAACAAATTGTAATACGGCTCCGGATCGGTGTCCGGACGAGTAAGGGTCTGCCGGGAAGTAAAAAAATGCGTCACGGAGAGAGCCACCTGGTTTTTGTTTTCAATCCGGTCGATTTCATCAAAATCCGGATATTCGGATTGGTCAACATCGGGGATATATATATACCGTAATCCGGGAAGAATGCCGTGCTTTATTTTTTCGATGCCGAAGGCGGAAACCGGATAGACCCGGTGGAAATCCGTCGTAAGATCGGCGCTGAGATCATATATCCCCCTGTGGGTATAGCGTTTCAGATCCTCCTCAATGCTGTCGTCTGCAAATATGTCTGATCGGTCCGCATCGGTGTACCAGAGCGTCTGACGAAACCCAACCGCCGGTTCAAAGGTAAAATTCCCGGCAGGGTAAAATGGAAAATACAGCCGGGGATGCAGATCCGCCCGGTGGCCGGAAACACCGTCTTCGCGGAAAAAATAATTGTATTCAGTGTTTATGGCGCCATACATGCGGTTTTGAACCAACGGCTGCTTCAACACATTGTAGCTTACCACGGGAAGGCGCTGCAGGGTCGGGTTTTCATCAAACTGCCGACGCGCAGCCACATCATCATGCCATACCAGGTCGGCATTGAAAGACGAGGCCGTCCAGTTGCGGTTGATGTTTACGCGGTTGTCCCGTATTCGTTCATTCCGGTCATCAATGTCCCGGTTGAACTCGGATTCGAAATAGCTGCTGGTATGACGGTGGCCGGTGTAGCCGTGAGAAAAATCGCGCAGGTAATCCTGGTCGGAGACAATATCGAGATCCAGCCTGGCCATGGCATCTGCCGGAAGCTTTTGGTCCGCTTTCATGCGAAACCACCAGCGATCGGCGTTGGGGCGAAGAAGCCGGTCATCGGTATACCCCCATTTCCGGTCGGGATCGTCCGGGTCGTCATCCACCCTTCGGTCTTCGAAACCGTCGAACATCACCGTACCTTTGGATCTTTCGCTTGCCACGTACCGATATTCAAAGCCCGCTTTTTCGCCCCGCCGCTGTATGTGATGGTAGTAGAAAGTGGCGTCCGAATGATCGCTGATGGCCCAGAAATACGGCTGAATGAATTCAAAGCCGTTTCTGGAAGAATATTCCATGTTCGGGAAGAGAAGTCCGGACTGGCGATCGGTTTTTGCGGGGAAGATAAACCATGGAACATAGAAAACCGGGATGCCCCTGACGCGAAAGGCCGCGTGCCGGACGGTTCCGTACCCCTCAACGGTAACATTGACGTCGGTCCCGGTAATGCTCCAGTCCGGTTTTCCCGGTTCGCAGGTGGTCAGGCAGGCATCTTCTACGAAATAGGTGTTTTCCCCGGTTTTCATGATCCGGTCGCCGGTGATGTGGAAGTTGTTCTCATGGATGAAAATACGGCCGGCATACAGGGTTCCGGTCTGGTCAGCCATGTCGATCACGAGACGGTCTCCCTGAAGAGAATCCTCGCCCGTGGTGAAAAATATGCTGCCCGATGCCCGGACGATCATATCCGCGCTTTTAAATTGGACCCGGTCTGCTTCGAGCCGGTTGCCAAGATGGGTGATAACAACATTTCCCTCGGCAATATACGCATTTTCCACCGGATCATAAGAAATTCTGTCCGCCAGAATCCGCCAGGAGTTATCCCTGTCTGTCCCTCCCGATAGGGTCTGTGCATGCGTCGAAGCTGAAATCAGGAAAAAAAGGCATACAGCCGTGCCGATGAGCAGGATAAGGCGTGCAATATGTCCGGATAACCGGCGGTATCCCATATTTCTGTTACCGTTATGCCTTGATAGCGCCGTAAAAAGTCCAATATCTGCGTTACGCGCAATTTCTCAGAATTTTACGTACAGCTAAGTACGCTGCATTCTTCGAAATTGCGCAAGCCTTGATCTAGAACTTTTTACGGCGCCATCTGAAATCAGACTTGTAAGTTAAGAGTTCATCATCATGCCTTGTTTGGGGCGATGAAGACCGGTGATGCCGTAAAACGTCTTTTTCTGATGAATATCCTTGAAGACACATGAAATTTTGAGTATAAAAAACCGAAATCTTTAAAATGTCAAGGCAATAACATCGATCCCCGCCTGATGCAAGGCTTTGAGAAGAGGCAGTGTTGCAGAAATGAAAAACAAGTTTGCAAATGAATTACAATCCGGAGATACAGTTGATGATGTCTTTGTGCTGGCCGAGAAAGTCCGCGGGGTAAAGCGGAATGGAGAGGCATACCTGAGCCTGACCATCTCCGATAAAACCGGCCGCGTCAAGGGGGTCGCGTGGGATAATGCAGACGCATTGTCCGCCTTGTGTGCTGCCGGAGACTATGTCCGGATACAGGGAAGCGTTTCCGAATACAAGGGAAATCCCCAGGTGGTGGTCAAACGGGTTGAGAAGGTCACCACGGGCATTGAACCGTCGGATTTTCTGCCTGCAACGGCCCGGAATACGGAACAGATGCTTGGAAGACTGCAATCCATAACACAATCTATACGCACAGAGAGCCTCCGCCTTCTGATCGGGCTTTTCTGGAAGGATGCTGCATTCGTGACCGGATTCAAGACGGCTCCTGCCGCCAAGATGATGCACCATGCCTATATCGGCGGTCTGCTCGAGCACACCTTGTCCCTGGCGCTTCTCGCCGAGCGGGTGGCGGATCATTATGAAGGCATCGACCGGGACCTGCTTCTGGCAGGGTGCGTATTGCATGATATCGGCAAGATCCGCGAGTTTGAATACGACACCCGGATCGATTATTCCGACGAAGGGCGGCTGGTAAATCATATTGTTATCGGTATCGGCATGATAGAAGAAAAAATGGCCGCCATCCCGGATTTCCCTCCCAAGACGGCCCTTATGCTGAAACACCTGGTCGTCAGTCATCACGGGTGCCGGGAATTCGGATCACCGGAGCCACCCAAAACACTGGAAGCGGTATTGCTGAATTACCTGGATGAAATTGATTCAAAAATTAACGGCATAAGGGAATTCATGCGCAGCCAGGACCCGGATGCAGACTGGACCGGTTTTTATGCCCCCCTGGAGCGTTTTTTCTACAAGGCCGCCCCAGAGGGCGGCGCCAAAAAGCAGGAATAAAACCGATTATGTTCATTACCATGGAGGGGATAGAAGGCTCCGGCAAGACCACCCAGATTGCATACATATCCGGCTATCTGCGGGAGCACGGTTATGAATGCATGGTTACCAGGGAGCCCGGGGGTACGAAAATCGGCGAAAAGATCCGGAAGATACTGCTGGACCGGGATCATGATATGCTGGATGCCATGGCGGAGCTCCTGCTGTATACCGCTGACCGGGCCCAGCATGTCAGCGAAAAGATAAGGCCTGCCCTTGACAGCGGAAAAATCGTCTTGTGCGACCGCTTTTACGATTCGACAATCGCTTACCAGGGGGCGGCCCGGGGGATTGAGGCCGCTACCATAATAGCGCTGGGCCGTCTGGTGTTGAAGGGCATCGCCCCGGATATTACGTTTTTGCTTGATTTACCGCCGGAAGCCGGGTTATTGCGTGCCTGGCAAGAGATCAATGCGGGCGGCCGCGACACCTCCCAGAGCCGGTTTGAGCGTGAAAAGATGCTGTTCCACAAAAAGGTGCGGGAGGGGTACCTGTCTCTGGCCGAAGCCGAACCGCAGCGCATCAGGATTGTCGACGGGTCTCTTCCGCCGGAAATTGTCAAAGAGACAATCCTTGAGGAATTGAGAAAATTTCTATACATAAAAGGTTGAGGTAAGCAATGAAAGGGCGTTGCATCCTTTTTCCGGATTGTTTTATAAAAATACCATCGTGTAATCGGTAGACGAAATGACCCATTCCATCCTAAATGCCATCGGCAATACGCCGCTTGTGGAAATCAAGGGGCTGAACCCGAATCCCAACGTAACGATTTATGCCAAAATTGAATATCTCAACCCCGGTGGTTCCGTAAAGGACCGTCCCGCGTTGGCAATGATCGAAGAAGGGGAAAAATCAGGTGCGCTCACGCCGGACAAGACGGTTATCGAGGCCACTTCAGGCAATACCGGCATTGGTCTTGCCATGATCTGCAGCATAAAGGGGTATCGGCTGCTTCTCGCCATGTCGGAGGCGGTCAGCATGGAGCGCCGGCAGATACTTGCGGCCAGGGGGGCTGAAATCATGCTGACCCCGGGACACCTGGGGACCGACGGCGCCATCGAGGAAGTCTACAACCTGGTCAGGGAAGCGCCGGAACGGTTTTTCATGACCGATCAGTACAACAATCCGGCGAACTGGATGGCTCATTACAATACGACGGCCCCGGAAATCATCGCCCAGACCGGCGGGAAAATAGACATGTTCGTTGCCACCATGGGGACCACCGGCACGCTCATGGGCTGCTCGCGGCGGTTCCGTGAATATGACCCTACAATCAAGATCGTCGGCGTCGAGCCGTATCTGGGCCACAAGCTGCAGGGCCTGAAAAACATGAAAGAGGCGTATCGTCCGGAACTCTATGACAAAAGCCTTCTGGATGAAAAAATAAATGTCGATGATGAAGACGCGTTCGAAATGACCCGGCGTCTCGGCAAGGAAGAAGGGCTCTTTGTGGGGATGAGCAGCGGCGCAGCCATGCTGATCGCCGCGCGTGAAGCAGAGAAGATGGAAAAAGGCACCATCGTGGCGGTATTTCCCGACGGCGGTGAAAGATATTTGAGCACCACGTTGTTTGCCGTAAAAAAGAAGGCCGACATTTATTTTTACAACACAATGACCCGCTCCAAAATCCCTTTTGAGCCCTTGAGGGAAGGAAGCGCAACGGTATACACCTGCGGGCCGACGGTTTACAGGCGGATCAACCTGGGGGAATGCAGGCGGTTCGTCTTCTCGGACCTTTTGTGCCGGTATCTTGAATACCGGGGGCTGCGCGTCAACCATGCAATGAATATTACCGATATTGATGACAAGACCATCGCGGCATCCGAGGCTTCGGGCATGACGCTTGAAGATTTTACAGGAAAATATATTGATTTTTTCAAGTCCGACCTTGCTGCGCTGAAGATCCGTCCCGCAGACCACTACCCCCGGGCCGGGGAGCATGTGGACGATATGGTGGAGATATCCAGAAAGCTTGTTGATAAGGGGTATGCATATGAAAAACTCCGGTCCCTTTATTTTAATATCAGCGCATTTGAAGATTACGGGCAGCTATCCGGGATAGACCTCAACAAAATAAAACTGGGTGCAACCGTAGACCTGGATGAATACGAAAAAAACAATCCGAGGGATTTTACGCTGCTCAAACGGGCAGGGCTGGCCGAGTTGAAACGCGGATTCTACGTCAAGACACCCTGGGGCAACGTCCGGCCGTCCTGGCATATCCAATGCGCTGCAATGGCCATGAAATCCCTGGGGGAAACCTTTGACATACATGCCAGTTCACGTGAACTGGTATTCCCGCACCATGAAAATGAACGCGCCATTGCCCGGGCAGTGACAGGCAAGCCCCTTGCCAGGTGCTGGGTTCACTGTGAACGCGTTTTGTCGGAGGAAAACGGGGAGTCAAATGATGCTGCCCTGCCAACCCTTGAGGCCCTCATTGAAAGGGGATACGATCCCCGTGAGATTCGCTACTGGCTGGTTATCGCGCACTACCGAAGGCCCGTGAGTTTTTCCGAGGACAGGTTGTTGCAGTCGAGAAGCGCATTGAAGCGTATCGATGCCTTCGTCCGGTCCCTCCGCCAGGTTCAGGGGGACCAGAGCTATCCGGAAATCGATCAACTGGTCTACGATCTCCGGCAGGGATTTGTCAGTGCCATGGACGACGATTTGAACATGCCCCGTGCCATGGCCTCCCTTTTCGACATGATCAAGCGCATCAACCGGTTGGTCGACGAAAACAGGATCGGCAGGGATGATGCGGAAAAAATTTATAAAACCGTCACAGGCATCGATTCGGTCGTTGCCATATTCGATTTCGAGCAGGAATTATATCCGCCGCAGGCGCAACAACTCATCGATGAACGTATTGATGCAAGAAAAGCGGGTGATTTCACGCGGGCGGACCGGATACGCGATCAATTGACAGCCATGGGCATACAAGTGCAAGACACAATAAAGGTTGGTGATAAAAAATGATAAACAAGGTGTTTTTCCCCGCTACTTTCATCACTCAGGCAGCCGCTGCGGCCGTGAACCATCGCCTGGGACGTTTCGTGTTGTACCAGCCGATCATGGGGCAGACGCCCCGGATGCTGGAACATCTCAGCGAGACATATGCCATCGAACTTCGGCATCCGGTGATCGGAAAAGAAGCATTTCTTCTTGAACTGTGCCGGGCGTACAGCAGTTGGGGAAATCTGCACCAGAAAGACGCCCTGCGCCTGAACCGGCTGGCCGGCGGTGGTTTTTACAACCAGGATTTTGCCGCGGAAATCAAGACGGAGGTGCTTAAAAACAAAAAGGGCGTTGAATCGGAGAATGATAAAAAGGTGGATCCACTGGTCAATGCGCGCATGTTTTTGCAATTGGCGCAGGAATTCGATCGCAGTGAATCAGAAATCCGGGAAAACCTGGAAAAGGCTGACCATGCGTCACGGCAGCTGTTTGAACAGCTCAGGGGGGAAGGGCTGGCTTCCGGAGACTTTTCCGCTTCCGGAGAAGTGGATGATGCATGTGCCGTCATGACCGAATCCCGCCTGGCGGCGTGGTCGCTTCTTGCCAAAAACGATACGGCGCCGCCGGATGTATTCATTACCGACAGCCGTGCCGTCATCAATACGGTCGTCGAGCGGTTTCCGTCCATTATCCGTATGAAAACGATTTCCGCTGCAGGTGATCCGGTTTCTGCGGCATCTGAACTGGCAGGAAGTTTCCAGTCGATTGCCGATGCGCCATGGTCGGATGCCGGGAAATCGGCCAAGCGGTTTTCATATCTTGCGCCGCCGGCGGAAGACGGGTTTGTCCTGGAGGCATATGGAATACCGGAGATTTCTTCTGCAAAAGTGCTCGAATCGTTTACCGGTTTTCCCGAAAGTGAATCTCCTTTCGGGACCGGCCCCAGGCATGCTTTCTTCTGCCTGGTAACGAAAGCCGTCTGATAAAACAACATTGATGAACTCGTAAAAGTCTGATTTTAGATGGCGCCGTAATCACGCCATGGCGTGACAAGATCAAGGCTTGCGCAATTTCGAAGAATGCAGTCACGCCTTTGGCGTGATAAAATTCTGAGAAATTGCGCGTAACGCAGATAATGGGCTTTTAACGGTGCCATCAACATTGTGCAAAAAAAGCAAATATTGTATACGCCCCCCTTGACGGAGAGGTTTATTTGGTATATGGCAGAAAACTTGATAACGATGAATAACCAAGGGCCTGCTTTGTAAAAAACAATTAAAAGGAGATGCAACATGGCTTTTATTCCTACGGTAGATGCTGACAAGTGTGAGGGTTGTGAAGAATGTGTAGATGTTTGTCCGGTTGAAGTGTTTGAAATGCAAGACGGCAAATCCGTGCCGGTGAATGCAGATGAATGCCTTGGATGCGATAGTTGCATAGAGGTTTGCGAACCCGGTGCGATCACCGTTGAAGAAACCTAAAAAAACGTTTTTTTATTGTCCCCGGCCCCCCCTTGTCCGGGCCGGGGATATCTTCCATGTTCCCCGCCTGAAAAATACCTTGCCAGAATATACGTATCATTTTCACTCACCCGTGGGTGTTATTGTGGTCCTGTACGTTATTGACCCGTTTGTGCTCACGCGCGTACTTCTGCCGGGGGAGAGCGGCTACCGTGATGATCCGGACGTTAAAGCGCCGATCCGCCCGCCTGCACAAAAGCAGGTTTTATGCATTAACCGGTTTTTTACCGCGTATTTCGAAAAAAGGGCGGTACCCGTCCCGTGGGAACTGTTGAACTTCAGTGGATTTACACCCCTTGAGCGCCTTGTGTGGAAAAAAACCGCCGATATTCCCTTCGGGTATACTGCGGCATACAGTGATATCGCAATGGCCATAGGGCGTCCCAAAGCATCCCGCTTCACGGGGAGCGCATTGGGGAAAAACCCCTTTCCCATTCTGATTCCATGCCACCGGGTCATCCGTAAAGACGGGGGCCTTGGGGGATTCGGAAGCGGCATTGATATGAAGCGGAAACTTCTTTCTTTTGAAAGCGCCCTGCTGCAACCAGTTCTTGCGTAATTCCGTCTTGTGTGGTACTTTCATGGATTATGAAACAGTATGTTATCGATGAAATAAGGCAAGGTGATTTCAAGGCGTTGAAAAGCTATCTGGATGAGTATTACGGTCCGGCACGGTTAAACGGTATTTACCGGCTGCCGATGGATCCCGCATTGTATTCACCTTGTCAGTTATCCCATACGGATTGTCACCCCCTCTATTTTTCACTTGAATTACAGCCCGACGCCCTTTGCTGCGAATTTCTGGTGCGCACGGACAGCCGGGTCCGGTGTGATTGTATTGCCACCGCAGATTTTGAGCAGAGAAACTGGCTCATCGAGGTGGTGGATGCCATTTTTGAGCGTCTTTCCATTGTCACCTGAAACCTGTCGGAATTTGCTTGTCCGAAACGGGAAAATCATCATGGTCTCTTCCGGATCTTCCGTTATCAAGGCAAAAATGTTGGAGTGCTTACAAGCTATCTCTAGATTATTTTGAGATAGCTTGTAGTCATCGGAGGTTATTCGTGTTAAAAATCATCCCCCTTGGCGGGCTCGGAGAAATCGGACTGAACATGATGGTGCTTGACTGCGCTGACACCATGATTGTCATCGACGCCGGGCTGATGTTTCCGGAAGATTACATGCTGGGTATCGATTATGTAATCCCCGACATGGGATATATCCTGCAGAACAAGTCCCGGCTCAAGGCGATTGTCCTCACCCATGCCCATGAAGATCATATCGGCGCTTTGCCTTATCTGCTCAGAGAGATCAGCGTGCCGGTATACGGAACGCCCTTTACGCTTGGCATTGTGGGGAGCAAATTTGAAGAACACGGCCTGTCCGCTTCCGCCCAGTTGCTGCATACCATCCATCCTGGCAGTCGCCTTGCCCTGGGTCCCTTTGTTCTTGAATTCATGCGGGTCAATCACAGTGTCGTGGATGGCGTCGGCATCGCCATTCATACGCCCGAAGGGTTGGTTATCCACTCCGGCGATTTCAAGATATCCGATTCCACTATCGAGGGGATGCAAACGGACGTTGAAGCGTTTACACGCTATGGAGACATG
>JAABUA010000018.1 GCA_011389515.1 Desulfobacteraceae bacterium | reverse complement strand
CCCTGGCATGAGCGGTTCAATTACATCCGAAACAGCGTCAAGGCGGTCGTCGACATGTATAACGGCAATATTGATTACTACGTGTTCGATGAATCCTGTCCGATTATCCAGACGTACATGGAGATTTTCCCCGGGCTTTTTAAATCCAAAGATGAAATGCCGGATTATCTGCGGGATCATGTCCGGTATCCCATGGACCTGTTCAACATCCAGTCGCGGATGCTGCTCCAGTACCAGATGACCGACCCCGTGGTATTTTACAACAAGGAAGACCAATGGTCCGTGCCGCAGCATGCCGCCTTCGGACAAACAGACACCCTGAAGCCCTATTACATCGTGGCCAGGCTCCCCGGCGAGGAAAAGGAAGAGTTTCTTCTGATTCAGCCCTTTACGCCGGATCAGCGCCATAATCTCGTGGGATGGATGGCTGCGAGAAGCGACGGGGAAAACTATGGTGAAAAGATCCTGTACCGCTTTCCATCCGGCCGCCATGTTGACGGTCCAAGGCAGGTGGAGGCCAGGATCGACAATGATGCGGTCATTTCCGAGCAGTTTACCCTGTGGGGGCAGGTCGGTTCCGAGGTGCTGCGCGGAAACATTCTCGTTATTCCCCTGGGGGACAGCCTGCTCTATGCGGAGCCGGTTTTTCTCAAGCCGGAATCGCTGGAATTTCCTGAACTCAGGCGGATCATTCTCGCAGACAGCCGCAGGGTAGTGATGCATCCGACGCTGGATGCCTCCGTTGATGCCCTGGTCGGGAAACGGCCAACCGTTGCCACACCGGTTGAAACCGAGGAGGACCTGGAAGCCTACGAAGAGGTCGCAGCGCCCGGTGAACCAGGCGTGCCGGCGGAAGGGCTCGAGGCGATCCGAAGGGGGCTCCAGGAAGCCATCGACAAGCTTCAGGAAGTGGCAGACCAGATCAGGGGCATGGAACGGTAGGGAGGATATCGGAAGAAACGCGAACCTATGGATTATTGATCTTTTCGATCCTTTCGTCCTTTTCCATCCAGATCTGGTTGATCCATTTTTGGAAATCTTTTTTAAACACCTCGTCTGTTTCGTAGTTTTTTCCTGCAAATTTTTCAGGAATCGGGTACGAGCGAATATTTACCACCGCCACGGGGATTTTGCCCTTTAAAAACTGCCAGAACGGAATCGGGGGCCTGTTTTCGGGATAAACGATGGTGACATCGATGATTCTTGATAGATGCTCCCCCATGCCGGACAAAACAATCCCGATTCCGCCGGCCCTTGGTTTCAGAAGATGCCGGAATGGGGATTGCTGCATTTCTTGTTTTTTTTCATCAAACCGGGTGCCTTCAAGGAAGTTGATCACCGATATGGGAGAATATTTGAATTTCTCACAGTATTTGCGGGTGGTTTCGATATCCTTACCCCTTCGTTCAGGGTGTTTTTCCAGGTATTCTTTTGAATATCGCTTCATGAACGGGAAATCGAGCGCCCACCATGCCACGCCCAGCAGGGGAACCCATATCAGCTCTTTTTTAAGGAAAAATTTCAGAAAGGGGATGCGCCTATTGAAAATATGCTGCAGGATAAGAATATCCGCCCATGAGCGATGATTGCTGATCACCAGGTAAGAGTTGCGGGTGGAAAAATTTTCCCATCCGCCGTTATCTTCAATGTCGAGTTTGATTTCCAGGTTCTGGGTCAGGCGAAGGATGAGGCTGTTCAGACAGATCCATGCCGAACTGAGCGTTATGAGCCACGTTGTAAGAAAATTTCTTGCATTTTCATTAAAAACAATGACTTTTAAAAAGATAAACGGCAGCATCGTGATAAAGCAGCCGATTGTATTGAACGCGTAAAGCAAAAGCGCGATGGCGCCTCGCAGGGGTGCGGGCAGAAAATACAGCATTTTCAGGGACTCCGGAAAAAATTGGTTCTATAATGTAAAGAACGTCGATGTCTGTCACAGATATTTTCATATATTTTGCAGGAATATTCAAGCACAGAAAATAACGGTTTATCATGTTGGCAGGAAATCAAGGGCACATGAAAAAAGAGAAAAAAATATACCGTGCGCTTCGAAAGCATCTGGACAGGATGCCGGTTGGCTATCCCCCGACCCGGTCCGGAGTGGAACTTCGTATTCTCGAGCGGATTTTCACGGTTCCGGAGGCGCATGTGGCGCGGGGGATGACCCACGTGTTTGAGCCGGTGGAAACCATTTGTGAAAAAGCGGACAAAAAGGCTGCGCGTTCGCTGGGCATAGACGGATGCGAGGCCCTGTTAGACAAGATGGTAGAAAAAGGGGGCGTTTTTTGCAAAATCATGGACGGCCGGAAACATTTCGCACTGGTTCCCTTTGTCGTGGGGATGTTCGAATTTCAGCTTTCGCGTCTTTCGCCCGGTTTTTATGAAGAGGCTGCCCGCTATTTTCGCGAGGGATATGCACTGGAGTATCTGTCCACGGCGATTCCCCAAATGCGGGTGATTCCCATTAAGCAAAGCATCGCTGCAAAGCAGCATATCGCCACCTATGACGAGGTGCGGCGACTTATCGAGGATGCCGGTGAGCGGATCGGTGTTGCCGACTGCATCTGCCGCAGGGGGAAGGACCTGGCGGGCGAGCCGTGCAGGGCTACGGAACGCCGGCGATTATGCATCGGTTTGCGGGATTATTTTGACATGTACAGCCGGCAGGGGTGGCTGAAAAAAGTGACCCGAAAGGAGGCGCTTGAGATCCTGGCGCAATCGGAGAAGGAAGGCCTTGTACTTCAGGCGACCAATGAGCAGGAACCCCAGGCAATTTGCGCCTGCTGCGGATGCTGCTGCGGAATTTTATCCACGCTCAGGCATGTGCCGAACCGGGCCGAATTTGCAGCCGGCAATTTTCATGCCCAGGCGGATCCCGAATTGTGCGTGGGCTGCGGCAAGTGCATGGAAAAATGCCACGTGGATGCCATTGCGTTGCGCGGCAGCATCGCTGAGATCGATCCTATGGGGTGCATCGGATGCGGGGTTTGTGTGCCTGCTTGTAAAAAAGGGGCCATGACGCTTGTGAAAAGGGCAAAACAGAATGTGCCGCCGTTGGATACGACGGAACTCTATGACAGGATCCTGAAAGGGAAACGGCGGATGGCAAGAGTCCGGACAGGCCTGAAAATTCTGCGGCATATCAGCGGGAAAAAGGTCAGGTCCCTGGGCCTTCCAAAACAGCGGTAATGAGGAGATGATGAACAAGATCGTGGTTGTCGGCAGCGGCATAGGAGGAATGGCGGCCGGTGCGCTTTTTGCGAAAGCCGGGTATGATGTTACGGTCCTGGAATCCAATGACCAATATATCGGGGGGCACGGGCGATGCCTTCGCATGAACGGGATGCGATTCTCCATGGGCCCGCAGTATGTATGGGATTTTGGGGAAGGGGAAACAGGGAACCGGTTTCTGCGGTATCTGGGCATTTCCCGTGAATGCCCGTTTGTCCCCATGGACCCGCAGGGGTTTGAAAGAATTTTTATCGGCGACAAAAAAAGCAATGGAAATTATTATTTTATGGATTTCAACGTCCCCATGGGACTGGATCGCTTTGGAAGCGAGCTTGGCGCTCTTTTTCCGGAAGAAGCGCATCAGTTGGAGTGCCTTTTTGCCGACATGATTTCCATTTATGACGCCTACAGGGAGTTGTTCCGGAAAAATTCGCTCCACGAAAGCAGGTTGCTGCATGCGACGAAATTTCTGCTGACCACCAGAATTTCACCCGCCATGAAAGTCAAGCTTGGAAAAACCATATACATGACAGTGAACAATTTTTTTGACCGATATGCGATCAGCCCCCTTTTGCGGCGGATTCTTTACGGTCACGGCGGCATATTCGCGGAAAACGAATCGGAAATGTCGGCCATCGCCTATATCGTGGGCACGGGAAATTACCATAACGGTGCATGGTATCCGGAAAAAGGATTTTATCATTTTTTCGACGCCCTTGCGGGAGTAATCACCCGGGCCGGCGGGACGGTCAGGACCGGGAAGAAGGTTGTCCGCCTGGAAACGGCGAACAACAGGATTTCCGGAGCGCTTTGTGAAGACGGCGAATATCATGCGTGTGATTTTCTTTTCAGTGATATTTCCCCGAGACGGACATATGCACTTATGGGGCAGCAATCCGAACCCTTTGATTATACCCCGTCGCACGCCATCGGCGCCTGCTGTATGGGGATAAACGGCGAATTGCCCTTGCTGCGACAGATGAAAGGAAGAAATTACTGGTGGCAGGACGGAAAAGAGGTGGACTACAACGCCCCGGACATGACGAAGCCCCCGCGTATGCTGTTTATCAATTCCCCTACGGCCAACGGCTTCGGCAAAGAGGAGCAAAGCGGCAATGACGGCCTGGTATTGTTTTTTCCCGGCAACTATTTTCAGGAAAAAAAGATCTACGGCCGGGGGGCAGACGCAGTAAGTCGGTATAAGGAAAACCTGATTTCCGACATATCCGGCATCCTGGAAAGAAACGTTTTTCCGGGGATTGCCGCAAGGATCCGTTTTGCGGAGATAATATCCACGGTTGACACCGAAAAGCAAACCCGGGGGGAATTTGGAAACGCCTACGGCCGCAGGTTAAGCGTGGACGAAGTACTGAAAGGGTCCATAAAGGAAAGAAACTGCCCTGAAAACCTGTATAACGTCTCCGCCACCAAAAATACACCCGGAATTGCCGGGGGCATTTCCACTGCGGAACTGCTGTTCAGGGAATTGACCGGCCACACGGTACTTCAATGTATTTGACATTTTTCCCCTTTTCATGCAGTATGGCGGTATGTTTCAATACTTCGCGCTGTTGTTTTTTAACGATTCATCAATAAAGATCCAACCATGCCTTCTGAAACCGAACACAATACCACCGAATTGAAAAGGCGGCTGAAAGAAGCCGAAAAGGCCCACCGGGAGATTGAAGAAAAGTATCGCCTCCTTTCGGAAAACACCCGGGACGTGGTTTCCATACTGGACACGAATCTTGTCTATACGTATATCAGCCCTTCCGTAAAGCATACGCGCGGATTTGAACCGGAAGAACTTGTGGGCCGGGACTTGTCCTCGATGATTACCCCCGGTTCTTTTGAGAAAACAAAACGGCTTTTTCCCCGCAAAGAAATTGAAAAAGAAGGTGAATCCGGCAATGACCGGTCCCGGCTTATTGAACTGGAAATGTACAAAAAGGACGGCGCCACCATCTGGTCGGAATCCAGGGTTTTTCTTTTGCGGGACGAAAACGGCCGGCACACCGGGTATATGAACATCAGCAGGGACATCGACGAAAAGAAAAAGATATACGAACAGTTGCAGGAAAGCGAGGAGAAGTTCAGGTCCCTTGCCGAGGCATGCCCGTATGGCATTCTTATTTACCAGGACGGCCACTGGGTCTATACAAACCCGGCCGGTGAGAAAATATCGGGCTATCCTGCCGAAGACCTCTACCGGATGCAGTTCTGGAAGATCGTGCATCCGGATCATCGACAGATGGTAAAAGACAGGGGCCTTAAATGGCAGGAAGGGGAAAAGGTCGAACCGACATCCTATGATTTCAAGATACTGGGCAAGGACGGCAGCGTGCGGTGGATTTCCCTTACCGGTGCGAACTGCCTGTACCGGGGAAGGCCCGCCGGGATGGTCACCGTTTGCGATATTACCGTTCAAAAAGAAAAAGAAGAGGCGCTGCGGGAGAGCGAGGAAAAGTACCGGGAGATCCTTGATAATATCGAAGAGGGGTATTACGAAGTCGACCTCCATGGAAACTTCACTTTTTTCAATGAGCACATCTGCAGGATCGCAGCATGCCCATGCGAGGAAATATGGGGCGTCAATTATCAGGAGTACACCAGCCCGGAGGATGCCAAAAGACTGTTCCGTACGTTCCGCAGAATATATGGAACAGGCAGGCCGGTCAAAGCGTTTGATCTTCAAATATACAGGCCGGACGGGGAAAGCAGGCATGTCGAGATTTCCGCATCGCTGATCAGGAATCATTCAAGGAATCCCGCCGGTTTTCGGGGCATCATGCGGGATATCACCGACAGGAAAAAGGCGGAGGCGGAGAAGGAAAAGCTGGAAGCCCAGTTGATGCATGCCCACAAAATGGAAGCGGTTGGTACGCTTGCCGGCGGGGTCGCCCATGATTTCAATAATATTTTGCAGGCCATCAACGGATATACGCAGCTGCTTTTGCTGAACAGAGACAAGGATGATCCGGATCACGACAAGCTGATACAGCTGGAGAAGGCCGGTGAAAGGGCTTCCTCCCTGATTCAGCAGTTGCTGACATTCAGCCGGAACGTGGCCGGAGAACGACGGCGTATTGACCTGAACCGGGAAATTGTCTCCGTCAAAAAACTGCTTGAACCAACCCTGCCGAAAATGATTGAAATCCAGCTGGACCTGGAGCAGCATCTGTGGTTTGTCAATGCGGACCCGATGTACATGGAACAGATTCTCTTAAACCTTGCCTCCAATGCCGCGGATGCAATGCCCGACGGCGGGCGGCTGACCATTGAAACCCGGAATGTCGTTCTGGATGAAAGCTATTGCAGTAATCACTTTGAACTTGTGCCGGGCAATTATGCGCTTCTTACGGTGTCTGATACCGGATGCGGCATGAATCCGGATACGGTTTGCCATATTTTTGACCCCTTTTATACCACAAAAGCGGTCGGAAAGGGTACGGGACTGGGCCTTGCCTCGGTATATGGCATTGTCAAGGAGCATGGCGGACTCATTCATTGCTACAGCGAAATCGGGCAGGGAGCCGTTTTCAAGATTTATATCCCCGCCGCTGCAAGAACCGAAGAGAGCGTTGAAAAAGAGGACAGAAAACCGGTGGCTGCCCCCATGGGCGGAAAAGAAAGCATACTGGTTATAGACGATGAATCGACGGTCCGTGAAATGGCCAGGGAGATGCTGGAGTATTATGGATACCAGGTGCTTTGCGCGGAAAACGGCGAGTGTGCGTTAGATATTTTCCGAAATAACATGTCGGAAATTGATCTTGTTATTCTGGATTTGAACATGCCGGGCATGGGGGGATACAAATGCATGGAGAAGCTCCTTGATGTGAACCCGGAGGCCAGAATTCTCATTGCGAGCGGCTATGCCACCGATTACCATGCAAAGCAGGCGCTGTCCTCCGGCGCTGCCTCTTTTATCGGAAAACCCTACCATCTGCAGGAAATGGCCAGGAAGGTCCGGTCGGCTTTAGACGACCGGCAATAATGATGCTTTTCACAATGACTGCCATACTGCCGGCCGGTTTTTATTACCTTTGATTTCACACCATGCGCTGTAAACGGTTTTTGGTTTTTTTGTGCGTTGCTGCGGCGGTATCTGCCTGCTTTCCAGTTGCGGGCAATGCCGGCGACTCCAAGCAGCTCATCAACTACCTGATGGCGGAAGTGGAGTTCGTGCTGCCGCGCCTGCCCTGGAGCAGTTTCATCCGCGTTCATCATCGATCCGGTGTATTCGGGTTGTTTGGGGGCGTTGAAGGCGGGTCCAATTTTGTCGGAACCGGGCTTCGATATTCTTTTTAATACACATTTTCTCCGCTATCTGTTAAGAAGTGTTTTCTCAAAGAATGCACAGCGGTTTCTAATATCATCCTTACATTGGTTTACATACTCCCGTGACGATCTTACGCAAAAAAGCGGACAGGGCGAAACCGTCTTTTCCGTTGAAATATCTTTACCAGAAAAAATACCGGTTCTTTGCCCAGGTTTCAGACAGCCTCAAGGATGCAGCCATCCAGGAGCTCAAATATCTCGGTGCGGCCGACATATCCCCCTCTTTCAGGGGAATATACTTTACCGTATCCAAGGACGGACTTTACAGGATCAACTACACGTCACGGCTGATCTCCAGGGTTCTGGCCCCGCTGGTTTCCTTTGACTGCTTCAATACGGACACGCTCTACAAGCATGCCAGGCAGTTTCAGTGGGATGATTTTTTCGACGAGGACAAGACTTTCGCCGTGTTTGCGAATGTCGTCGACAGCCGGATTACCCATTCCAAGTTTGCCGCCCTGCGGATAAAAGACGGCATCGTCGATTACTTTCTGGAGCATGCGGGCAAACGTCCGAAAGTCGCCCCCATTGATCCGGATATCGATATCAACCTGCATATCGGCAGAAACATCGCCACGATCAGCATGGATATATCCGGCGGCGCCCTTCATCGCAGGGGATACCGGGAAGAGTCGGTGTCCGCACCCATTCAGGAAACCGTCGCCGCAGGCATCATCCGTATGACCGGTTGGAACGGCAAGGTGCCCCTGGTCGACCCCATGTGCGGATCGGGAACCCTGCTTTGCGAAGCCCTGATGCACTATTGCCGCATTCCTGCCGGAGTGTTACGGGATCGGTTCGGGTTTGAAAATCTCCCGGATTTCGACCCCGGGATATGGGAACAGGTCAAGGAAAATGAGGACGGAAAAATCCGGGAAATCCCCCAAGGCATGATCAGTGGAAGCGATATTGCTGACGGTGCGGTAAAGGCCTCCCGGACGAACCTTATGGGGCTTCATTATGGAAGCCGGGTGGAGATCATCAAATCTGATTTCAGGGATTTGCCCGACCTGAAAAACAAAGTTATCGTAACCAATCCACCCTACGGCATCCGCATGGGCAAAGACATGGACATGCCATCTTTTTACAAGGAGTTGGGAGATTTTTTAAAACAGAAATGCACGGGGTCGACCGCGTATATCTATCTGGGCGACCCCGCGTATATCGGTAAAATCGGGCTGAAGCCTGCATGGAAAAAGCCGCTCAAGTCAGGCGGCCTTGACGGTCGCCTGGTGAAATACGAGCTGTTTTGATAACGGTTGTAAGCCTGCGGTTGGCCGCCGCAAGATTCCCGCACTATTTTACCATTTCCATGCCTTCCTGAATCAACGCCTCCGCATTGTCCAGAACCCTGTGGGCTTCCTGCCAGTTATGAAAGCCGTTGGAGTTTTCCACCCAGATAAAATCCCAGTAGAACTGGGCTTCCCGGTGAATCGCCCGGGCTTTTTCCAGTTCCTGTTCTGAAAGGGCGCCGGCTTCCTTCTTTTTCCCCAGTGCGACAATGAAATCGGAAAGTTGGGCGCCGATTCGGTTTTGTTTTTCGTATACTTTCCCCTGGACCGATTCGGCCTTCCTTATGGTTTCCTCTTTTCCCCAGTTGCCGTGGCATCGCAGGCAGGATTCCTCCACATGAAGCAGGGGGCTTGTCCAGGTGTGAGAATTGTATGTGTTGCCGTCCTCGCCGGTTTTTTCCGGCATGTGGCAGTCCGTGCATCCAAGTCCCAGCCGGGAATGGATATTGATGTTTTTTCCTTCATGGAACAATTCATATTCCGGGTGCTGGATTTTGGCGACCAGGGCACCGGTGATTTCATGCTCCCACTCGTCGGAACGGCGGGCCATGTTGTAGTCTTCGAACTGGCTCTCCACGGAAAGGCCGATGCTCCAAGGCATAACCGGTTTTTTGGTGTCTTTGTGGAAATAATAGTTGACATGACACTGGGCGCAGGTGAGATCATCCCGCCCTTCGGGCGTGATGTTTTTAAAGGAATCATGGGCCAAAGCCTCGAACAGCCAGTCCCGCTGCACTTTTACCGAACCGTCCCGGTGGTCGTGGCAGTCAAGGCAGCCCACGGTGTTTTTTCCCACCACCTCGGCAAAGGGTTTGCCGTAAAAATCATCTCCGTGCTTGTCCACGAGAACCACGACATCCGTGCTTTTGCAAGACATGCATGAGGCCGGCCGCAGATCCCAGTCGGGCAGCCGCTCGGTATCGATGACATCCGTCAGTGCGTATATATGCCCCCTGGAACGGTAATATCCCTTTGAAAAGGGAAAACCGGCATAATTGATTTTGAGAAATGGATACATCTCCAGGTAGTCCATTTTTTCAATTTCCATGCCTTCTGCTTCCCGCCTGCCACCGCCGCCATAGGTGGTCATTCTCATTTCCTCGGTGGCTTCCCAGTATTCAAATTCGTTGGGAAAATATTCTGCCCAGGCTTCCGAATCGGCGGCTTCCGCCAGGGTTTCAAAGCCGGGGAAGCCTTTTGCTGCTTTTGTTTCTGCGATTTCCTCTTTCTTTTCAGTTGCAGGCTCCGGTACGGCGGTTTCCTTGCCTGTATCCCCTCCGCACGAAAAAATCAAAAAAAGTGTCATGCACACGACAACTGAAAATAAAATCACTTTTTTCAAAGCATACCTCCCGTAAGAAGCGTCATTCTGATGTTTTTATCATCGGTTACTTTTTGTAGATGTCTTTGTATTGTTCCCGCACGGTTTTCTTGTCGAATTTTCCAACGCTGGTCTTGGGAATGGCATCCACGAAAATGACTTCGTCCGGAAGCTGCCATTTGGCAAACTTGTGCGAGAGGTGCTCAATAATGTCTTCTTTGCGAAGCCGGTCTTTTGCCTCCTCCCGGGGGACGACCAGCACCAGTGGGCGCTCTTCCCACTTCGGATGAAACACTCCGGTGACGGTTGCTTCCAGAACGTCCGGATGCCCCATGGTTTCGTTTTCCATATCCACGGAGGAAATCCATTCCCCGCCGCTTTTGATCACGTCCTTGACCCGGTCCGTTATCTTGACGTACGCTTCCTCGTCAATGGTTCCGGCATCCCCGCTCTTCCAGTAGCCGTCTTCGGTAAAGGCCTCTTCGGATCCGGGCGCATTGTAGTAGCTTGCCGTGATCCAAGGTCCGCGAATCAGGATCTCGCCGACGGATTTACCGTCATGGGGCACTTCCTTCCCTAAGGGGTCAACGATCTTTACGTCCAGGCCTACCACCGGGTACCCCTGCTTGCGTTTCAGGTCCCACTTTTCTTCTTCGGTCAGCGATTTTTCCAGCCAGGGTTTCAGCCGGTTGATGGTGACAAGCGGTGTGGTTTCCGTTGCGCCGTATGCATGAAAAATTTCCGCGCCGGTGAGTTCGTGAAAGCCCTTCATGAGCGTCAGGGACGGCTCGGACGCGCCGGAAAGGAATCGTGCGCCGGAAAGATCCGGTTTTTTATCGAGTTTGCGGATGTATTCGAGCATGGGCATGAAAAGAGCGGGTGCGCCGGCCGTGGCGGTAACCCCCTCACTGACGATCGGTTCGGCAAGGGTTCCCAGGTCCGCGATGTTGTACATGCCGGGGAGCACATATTTCGCCCCGACAAAAAAGGCGGCGTGGGGAAGCCCCCAACCGAGTGCGTGAAACATAGGAACCAATTGGTAAAAGCAGTCCCGGCAAGTCATTTCCGCATTGGCTGCGATTGTCATTGCGTGAAGATAAACATCCCTGTGGGAGTAGTAAACACCCTTTGGCCTGCCGGTGGTACCGGTCGTATAGCATGCGCCGTAGGCGGATTTTTCGTCGATTACGGGCCACTTGATTTCAGGCGCCGCTTTTTGAAGCAATTCCTCGTAGCTGTATAATGGATCGAGCCGGGTCGTAATATCGGAGAGGTTTTTATCCGTCATGACGATGAACCCCTTTACCTGGGGGCACTGGTCAACGATATTTTCCGCGATGGGTAAAAGGGTTTCATCAACGATGATGTATTTTGTTTCCGCGTGATTGATCACGTAAGACAGATCATGCGGGGACAGCCTTATGTTGAGCAGAAGGAGAACCGCACCGAGTCCGGGAATTCCGTAGTAGGCTTCCAGGTGACGGTGGCAGTTCCATCCCAGCACGCCGACGCGGTCTCCCGGTTTTACGCCCATATCCGAAAGGGCATTCGCCAGTCTTCTGACCCGTTCGTACGTTTCGTTGTATGTAAAACGCTTTCTCGACCCATCCAGGTGAACGGAAACCACTTCCTGTCTGCCGAAGCTTCTTGCCGCATGGCGGATGATATTGGTGATATTGAGCTGGTAGTCATTCTGGGATGTTGACGGGAAACCCATGATCGGCTTGCTTGTCATACCTGCCTCCTTTTGCGTGCGCACGTGTTTGTGGAATGATCCCCCGGGTGAATCCGGGCTCAAATCGACAAGCAGCGAAGTATAAAGCGCCGCTGCTAAAAATGCGGAATTGTCATAAAAAATATTAGTCTGTTTGTCCGTCCGGGTCAATTGATTTCCAAACCGGCCCTGCCTCCTCCTTCATAAGCATTTCAAACGGGATCGAAACCGTCCATGCGGTTCATCCGTTTCCAGAACCATCCGTAAGGGGAGAAGGGGTATTGAAAGGATCTTCTGGAAAAGGTTTCGATCTGTTTTTCCGTCCAACCGCGGATCTCTTCTTCGGCCGTGTAAAGTCGGCTTTGCCCGCCGGAATTATCACTACCGGCCTCCAGGCCGGAGAGCAGTTTGCTTTCCGTTCGTTTTCCCGATTGCCGGAGTCTATCTCTGATTTCCGCAGAAAACAATGCGTGCCGATGAACCGGTTCAAATCGGCGCCACAATGAGTCTTCCACTGTTTGCCCGTCAGGGTGAAGCACATAAAAAGGCCCGTTGCCAATGACTTCCACCGGTTTGAATACCGAAAGGCACGGGGCGGAGGTGCCGGTAAGCAGGTGGATGGAGCGGTCCTTTTTTAAAAGGGAAACCATTGCCCCGCATGTCTGGCTGCGACGCACAAGACCTGCCGCATGCATGCAGATGTCGGCATTTGTACCGGATGCCGGAACGCCTGCCGGTGACTGGTGGGTTCGTAAAACTTCTATTGCTCCGGCAAGCGCTGCTTTCATGCCTGTTTCCGGGATAACCCGGATGGTGCACTCAGTGGTTTTGATTCGTTTTCGGGACCGGGCGAAAAAAGGCATCAGGGGCGCCTCGAAGGTCGCCTGAAAGTCCAGCGGGCCCTTGCCTTTAAAATAGCCTTTGTTTTTTGCAAAATCCTCGATGCCGGCCGATGTCATGTCATAGTCGGTACCGATGGTGAGGCAGTTGGAGATGGCTGCAAAATCCGCCACCTTTTTTGCCGCCCAGTGCCGGCCGGCGGTTTCCAGCACCCATGCGTTTTCGGGGTCGGCGATGATAAAGCTGTTGTCATACCGGAAACGTTTGTCCCTGAAGCCGCATATGCCTCCCTGGCCGTGTGCTTGGAGCAGTCCGGTAATGACATGCAGGGCGTGTTCGGCGTCATCGCCCCGTTCCAGGCCCAGCCGGACCAGATCCATGCCGATCAGGCCGTCTGTTTTTTCCATCACCCGTGTAAAGACCGCTTCATTGCCGATCACCACGCCCCGCTCATTGGCCCCCATCTCCGCCCCCCAGATCCAGGACGGTTTGCTGAGCAGAACACCGTGCCGGCTTTGCGTCTGGTCGATGGTGATGTAGGTGGCCTCCAGTTTTTTTTGCAGATCACCTGAAACCGGAGGAATGCGTACCACCAGCTGTGCCTCGCCCGGCTCGCGGTCGCTGTTTTTACCGAAAAGCATTTTGTCGTTTCGCCGGATCACAAAGGTATCGCACATAGTCCACCCCGCCTTGTCACCGTTCAATTTTCCCTGGCAGAATAAAATTATACCGCCTGCGCAGTAGCCGGGTGCAAATGAACCGGTCGGCCCTCCGAAGGCTTAAAAGCAGTGCCCATATAAAAGCATCGTTTTTATAGTAGCTGTCCACTTCGTCCCGCGTCAAGGAGGCAACGGGAGGGGTCAATCCAACGCGCTCCACCCTTCCATTGATTACGGCGATGGCCTCATCAATCATATCCTGACGGCCTTCCTTGTGAAAGTTGGCGGCCAGGTCGATCAGCACCTGCCGGGTATCGTAGTACCGGTCCAGGATTTCCTGTAGAAATTTCCACTTGACCAGCCACACCAGGCCAGACGGGATGCTTTTCAGAAAAACCCGGATATCGAGTTGTTCGGAGCCGTTCACGCGGAAAAGCGGGGTGGTGATATCGAAATAAAGGGGTTCTTCCAGGGCGGAAGCCTCCCCTAAAAAACACCAGTTGGATATCTGCCCGTCAATGCCGATCGAGAGACCGAAACCGTCCCGGTTTTTACGCCCGACGGCAAGAATGCGATCCGCCACCCGGGCAACCATCGCAGCCATGTAACGGAAGTCCTTCTGCTTCAGCCGGAGGTTGCCGATGGTTTCTGCTTCCAGGCGGGGCTGGGCCACATATACGATATGTTCACCGAAACGGTTTTCAATCCTGTGGGTCGTGTGGGGGAGCACCTTTACGCCGCAGTCCTCTTTCAGGTGCCGGCAGTAAATGTCAACAATGCGCCGGTATTCTTCTGCAGCATCCCGGCCTGGAAAGGGCGGCATTCGTTTGAACGCGATATCCGGCATCTGCTCGATTACGAAGGACGAAGAAATTTCGCCGTAGCCAAGGATGGTTGGCTGGATGCCGCTTTTTTCCGGAAACGCCGGATCGAGGCGATCCTCGAAATCCGCCAGTAGTTTATGGTCCACCACGATCATTTTTCCGGTCAATCGATCAGGATCGGTCATAAAATCAGGCATTGATAAAGTTTTGAGTAATGGAAAACGCCTCATGAAGGCGCGTTAGGATTTCTTCGGCTGTCTCTTTTTCCGTTATCAGAGGGGGCAGAAACTGCAGCACCGATGGGTCATTGCCCGCATAAATGCAAAGCAGGCCCGCGTCGTAGCAAGCCTTGGACATCAGCGGACCGTAACCCGGATCGGCGGTCTGAATTCCACACATGAGCCCGTTTTGCCGGAACCCGGTAAACAGGCCGGGAAATTCCCGGGCAATTTCTGCCATACCTCCCGCGAAAATGCCTGCAAGCTGATTCACATTTTCCAGGAAAGAAGGTGCTGCTGAAATTTCAATGACTTTGCGGGCCACCACACACCCGATATCGGCTCCGCCGGTAGTGGACACGTGAATGAAGGGATCATCGTGAAAAACAAATTCCAGATCTTTCCGGATGATGGTGGCCGTAACCGGGTAGATTCCTCCGCCAAGCCCCTTGGCCGAAACGATCATGTCCGGAACGATGCCGTAGTGTTCGATTCCCCAGAACCGCCCTGTTCGTCCCAGTCCGGCCTGCACTTCGTCGATGATCAGAAGCGTGCCGTTTTTTTCGCAACACTGTTTCACCTTCCGATAATAATCTTCCACGGGCATGGGCATGCCTAAAGTGGCGGGAATCGTTTCCAGCACGACGGCTGCGGTATTCTTGTCCACGGCAGCCTCAAGTGCTGCCGCGTCGTTAAACGGCACCTGCAAAAAATCGGATGAATCAGAAAGAAAAGGCGCCTTGAATTTCGGATCGCCTGCGGCGAGGGCCAGCCCGGTATGGCCGTGATATCCCCCGGCAGCCGAGATCACGCCTTTTCTGCCGGTGGCTTTTCGAGCGATTTTAATCGCCGTATCAATGGCTTCCCCGCCGCTGACCCCGAACACCACGCACTCGAGATTTCCGGGGGAAACATCTGCCAGGGCTTCGGCAAGCGCTGCTTTTTCCATGCTGACAAAATGATGGTTGCCGATGTCCAGACGACTGGCGGCTTCAACCAGCGTGGAGATGATTTCCGGGTGCCGGTGACCCAGGTTGTAGACGCCGCCGTTGCAGTGGCAGTCGATCAGGCGTTTGTCTCCGTCGATGTCCCATATGTAAGGCCCTTCGCGTTTCCCAAAGACAAGGGGTATACCGGTTTGCAAAAAAAAAGCGGCCTTGCCTGAGGATACGTGCCTGGAAAATCGTTCAAAAACGGCTTGCTTGGTAGCGCTCAACGGCTGCGATGTCATTTTTTTCACCTCCCGTACGCCGTGGCTGTAGATCCTGCAGCCGTTTTTCTTCCAGCTGCCTTCAGCCGAATCGTTTTTTTATTTTTTCCCGGACAAAAGCCGTGGCCGGGCTTGTCGTGCGAATGACCACGAGATTGTTTTTCTCGTGGTTTCCCGGAAGGTAGATATCTTCAGCGTTCCTGTGGTAGTAGCACAAAATTTTGATCCGGCTGTTGGTCTGCTTCAAAGACGTTTTCCCCTTCCAGAAATCCCTGAGTATCCGGTAAAAGCATACCGGTATGCGCGTCTGAAACCATATGGTGGCGATTGGTTCCCCGCTTTCCGCAAGATAGCGGTTTATTTTCAGATTCAAACCGGTGTGCTCGAACACTTTTCTTTTTACGAATTCATCAAAGACCTCAGGGTCGATTTGCTTTATCGGCGGAGAAAATCCGAAACGGCTGCGGATATACGTTGTCTTTCCTGAGCCCGGCGGGCCGATGACATTGTGGATCACGATGCCTCCGTGGGTGGTGTCATGCTGTTTTTTTTTGCAGGTTTCGGGCACATTTTCGAACAAAATCATTCTACCGTATTTTAAAAAATCATGCGACAAATAACGCCTGTTCTGGCGGCGCTTACTGAAAAAAATCCTTGACAAGGCGTTTTGGAAAAGGGTATCGATTAATCACCGACTGGCCAGTCGGTTTTTCGACTGATAGGTCGGTTTGCCTTCGGTAGTTTTTCTGCCAGTTTTATTTTTATTTTCAAAAACGTTGTTTTTTCTTTAAAACAATGATTGTCAGGCATGCCCGGCAATCTGTTCCCCCGAAGTCATTTATCGGAGCCATTTATGCCCCCCATCATAGCGCTTGAAACCATCCGCAGGTCCCAGATACTGGAAGCCGCTTTGCAAACCATCTCCGCGCAGGGGTGCGCCAATGTTACCCTTGATGACATATGCCGGGCCTCGGGATTATCCAAGGGGGGACTCACGCACTACTACAAGTCCAAGCGGGAATTGTTCCTTGCCGCATTCACCGAGTTTTTTGAGCGCATTTTTACCAGGGGAAAGGAAACCATGGACCGGTTCGACGACCCGCTTGAAAAGCTGCTTTCTTTTGACTGGCTGTACAACCCGGAGGACCCGGACGGATTTATCGGGTATCCGGTGTTGTTCGATTTCATGTCCATTGCCGTGCATGATGACGAGTACCGGAAAATATTTCATGACTGGGTGAACAACTGGGTGGTTTTGCTCAAAGACGCCATTGTCCAGGGGGTAGACCAGGGGAAATTTCACGACATTGACTGTGAAAGTGCCGCAAGAGGCATCAGCGCCATTTACCAGGGGATCGCAACCCGTTGGTTTCTTGCGCCGGGGGGGCATTCCCGCCTGTGGGCTTTAGATACGCTTGAAAAAGCGGTAAAGGGCCTGTTGTTCCCTGCTGACAGGGAAGCCGGCAGGTAAATAGAAAGCCTTCTGCAGGAGTAAGGATCGTAACCGTGTGCGCAGAAGTAAAACGATGTTCTGTGCGGGAATCAGTGAACACAAAAACCGTAAGGGGGAGAGAAAAAACATGGCTGTTTTCGAAAGCAAGGAAAAAATGATGACCGTGCTTGGCGAGCTCTTTGAAAAGCTGATGGAAGACCCCGTAATGGGTCCGAAATTTGCGCAGACAAAGATCGTCATCAAGTTCAATATCAGCGACCCGGATGCTTTTTTGTGGCTGACCCCCGGGGACGGCACAAAGGGGGAGGTGCTGTGGGGAAATATCAATGAAACCCCCACAATAGAAATGACCCTGAGCGCCGACACCTGCCACAAGTTCTGGCTCAGGGAGATCAGCATGCCGGTTGCCCTGGCCAAGGGGCTGATCAAGGCAAAAGGCCCCATGCCCAAGGTGTTGAAGCTGCTGCCGCTGCTCAAGCCGGCCTACGAGATGTATCCGGATCATGCAAGGGCCCACGGCCTGCCCGTCCAAAGCAAATAGGAGGTGAACATGGAACGAAGCATGAAACAGTTCGAAACAGACAGAACAGATGCAGTCAAGGCCGCTGCGCGCTTGATTCTTGCATCCGGAACGACCTCCCCCCGGGTGGGCGGTGTCGGGGAATGCACGATTCACGTGTTCGACGACCCCTGCGATATCGAGGACCTCTGCCAGGAGCTCGAACGAATGGCCGAGGCAAAAAAAAGCTGGGGGTTTTTCCGGCGGGATGCGGCCATGCTCCGGGACGCGGATGCGGTCATGATCGCAACTTCCCTCCGGTGTGTATCCGATCCGGCGGACATCAACTGCAACATGTGTGGAAAGCTGGTCTGCGAATATTTCAAGGAGGCGGAAAGGCTGCCGGTTGACCCGGATGTTGCCTTTAATGGGCCGCTGTGCATTTTCCGGGCGACCAATATCGCCTATGCCATCGACGGCATGATATCCCAGGCGCGCAATCTCGGCATAGACTATGGCGTGTACTGGTCGGTCGGCGCGGCGGCCATGCGGATGCGCCTGCTGCCCCAGAAAACCGGTTTTGCGATCGGTTTCGCCATTTCCGTTACGGAAAAAAGCCCTTTCCGGGACATCCCGAGACGGTATGACGAAATTAACCAGCGGACCATGAACGACCGCATGATTCAGCGCTTATGGCCGCAGTTCCGCTCCATCTACAGCTGAAGCCGTTTGGATCGTAAAATCAATACCACGGGAGGAATAACCATGCCAATCAGGGAAATGACGGATCTTGTGCAAAACGGTCTGGACAGGGCCGTTGAGTTGATGGCGCTGCAGGCCCATAACAGCTTCCGTTTCAATGACCGGAATACCACAAAAATTATCACCGTGCAGGGAGACGATCTCGAGCAGATCGCGGAATATTGCTTCTCCCTTGGAGACATGTCCCCCCTTGCGGCAAGGGACGGGCGAAACCTGATCCAGTTGATGAAGGAGCCCTGCGCGCTGATGATCATGGGAGAAAAGCGGAAGTCGGATTTCAATTACAATTGCGGTGCGTGCGGGTATCGAAGCTGCGCCGAGATGAACAAAGCCGAAGAGGTGGAATCCCTCACCGCCAACGGCCCCGTCTGCATGTTCAAAAGCGTCAACCTGAACATCGCGGCCAATGCGGCAGCCAGCGTGGCCCATCGTCTGGGATTGCACTGCCGGGTGTTTTCCACCCTGGCTTTTGCCGCCATGGCCATGGAAATCATCACGGATGTGGATATCGCCATCAGCGTATCCGTGAGCGCAGCCAAGAAAAATCCCTATTTTGACCGCCATGAATACTGGACCAAGGAGCACTGGGATGAGATCTTCGACAAGGAGTTTCCGACGTACAACCGCGGTTTTATCGGCGCGGTCGAGGATTAGCGCCCATGGTATATCATTTTTTAAGGGAGGCAGACAATGAGTACGAAAGCCCACCTGAATCAGGCGATTGCATCCCATCTGGTGGAAATAAAGGCGGAAGAGAAGCCCGACAAGGAAGTGCTCGTTTTTGAAAACGGCGTGCACGGCGAAGACATCGTTACCTACAAAGACCTTTATTCGCAGTCCAACAAGATTGCCCGCCTGTTTCTGGATAACGGAATCGGCAAGGGGGACAGCTACGCGGTATTTATGCGCAACCACGCGGAATTTGTATACGCGATGCTGGCCGGGCCGGTGATCGGGGCCGTCATGGTTCCCATCGATCCCCGCAGCCGCGGGGACCGGCTGCGGTTTTTGCTGGCCAATTCCGGGGCAAAGGCGGTTTTTGTTTCCGGTGAACTGCTTGGGCAGCTCACGGAAGTGGCGGGTCAGGTCCCCAATATCCGTCTGATTTCCGTGGCATACCGGCCGGAACAGGATACGGTCGTGTCGCCGGACTACCCGGCGCTCAATGAAACCCTGGAAAAGGACGCCTGGGATGTCGTTGCGCAGCAGATTATGGACGTAAGGCATCCCATGGAAATTATATATACATCCGGCACCACGGGCGACCCAAAGGGCGTCATGATACGCAACAACCGTTTCGGGCTGTATAATATCGCTACCCGGTTGGTATGGAAATACACGCCCAGCGATGTTTTGTACACCGGTTTATCGCTGACCCACGGCAATGCCCAGGCGGTGACCCTGTTTCCCAGTATCAGTACAGGTACCAAGGCTGTTTTGAGCGCCAAATTCACCAAGACACGCATCTGGGATATCACGAGAAAATACGGGTGCACCTCGTTTTCCGTTCTTGGCGGCATGATGGCCGGCATCTACAATGAGCCGGAAAAGGAAAACGACGCTGACAATCCGGTAAAGACAGTGATCAGCGCAGGTACGCCCGCATCCATCTGGGAAGACTTTGAAAAACGCTTCGATGTGAAAATACTCGAATGGTATGCAGCTGTAGAGGGCGGATTCGCATACAAGCCGCCGGGCAAGGGGCCCATCGGTTCCTTCGGCAAGCCGCTGCCGGGGATGATGGAATTCAAGGTCGTTGACGACAATGACAACCCAGTGCCCGACGGTGAGGCCGGTGAGTTGATCATCCGGATGACCCGGGGGGAGACCAAGGTGGATTACCATGGCCTGCCCGACGCATCCGAGGAAAAAACCCGGGGCGGCTGGCTGCGAACCGGCGACCTGGTGAAAAAGGACAAGGACGGCTGGTATTATTTTCAGTGCCGGAAAGGTTCCGAGCTCCGGCGCGCAGGCGATTTTATCCAGCCGGATTATATCGAAAAGGTTATCGGCGAAATTCCGGAGATCAGCGAGGTGTGCGTATACGGCGTTCCCGCTGCATCCGGTGCGCCCGGGGAAAGCGATCTGGTCGCGGCTGTTGCGCCGCATCCGGGAAACACGCCGGACCCCGCCCGGATATACGAAAAATGCAGAAAAGACCTGGAGCCCAATTTTATTCCTTCGTATCTTCAGGTTGTGGAAGAAATACCCAAAACCGTTTCCGAAAAAGCCCTGGACCGCCTGCTGAAAACCGAATTTTTGCCGGATGCAAAAAACGTTTTCTCCTATGAAAAGTATAAATAACCGCCGGGATGGAAGCGTAGTAAAATCCGGCTTCGTTTTTGCGAACTTCAAACAAGAGGGAAATAAGGATGGCATTATATACGGATTTGAATTTTGAACTCACCCCGGAACAGGTTTCCATCAAGGAGGAAACCCACCGTTTCGCCAAAGATGTGCTGCGTCCCGCAAGTATTGCGCTTGACGCAATGCCGCCCGACAAAGTCATTGAAAGCGATATATTCTGGAACACCATGAAGAAAGGCTACGACCTGGGGTACCATACAATTTTTATTCCCGATACCTACGGCGGGATCGCCACGGACCCCATCGAATCCCATATCGTCTTGGAAGAGATGGCGTGGGGGAGTGTTGACTTCGCCATCGGTCTGGGCGTTTCCTGCTTCCCGGCCTTTTTCGCCTCCATGGTCCCTACGGACCGGCTGATCGAGGAAATCATAGAACCTTTCTGCGACTGCAAGGATGCGTCCATCATCGGCTGCTGGGGGATCACCGAGCCCGACCATGGCACCGATACCCTCTGTCCGTTCACGCCGGAGTTTACCGATCCGAAGATCTCCGGACAGGTTACCGCCCGTCTCGACGGGGATCATTACATCGTGGAAGGGCAGAAGGCGGCCTGGGTGTCCAACGGCAGCATCGCCACGCATTCCCTGGTATATTTGACCATAGACCCGTCTCAGGGCATGGCAGGCGGCGGCATATGCATCGTTCCCCTGGATCTGCCCGGCGTGCGGAAAGGGAAACCCCTGGACAAAATGGGGCAGCGGGCCCTGAACCAGGGGGAGATCTATTTTGACGGCGTGCGCGTGCCGAAAGAATACATGCTGGTGGACGAGGAAAGCTACAGCGCCATGCTCGATGTTACCCTTTCCACTGCCAATGCCGCCATGGGGGCTATGTTTGTTGGCGTGGCGCGGGCAGCGTACGAAGAGGCCCTGGCCTACAGCAAGCAGCGCATCCAGGGGGGGAAGCCGATTTTTCAGCACCAGCTCATCAAGCACAAGCTGTTCAAAATGTTCATGAACATCGAAGCCGGCCGGGCCCTGTCCCGGGCGGCCATGATCTACAACTACAACAACACGCCGCCGAAAATCGAATACTCCATCGCGGCCAAGGTGTTCTGCACCAACATGGCGCTGGAAGTGACCAGCGAGGCGATCCAGATTTTCGGGGGCAACGGCGTCAGCCGGGAATACCCGGTGGAAAAGTTTTTCCGCGATGCCCGCGCCGGCATGATTGAGGACGGCGCCAATGACAGCCTGATGATAACGGGTGCACATCACCTGTAGGAGAACCGGAAGCAGGAGACCGGCAGGCGGTAGACGGTAGACGGTGTGCGGTAGACGGTAAGGGCAAAGCGAAACTGAATTCGGCGTTGGTACCGCGAGGATGGAGGACGCACGGACATTTGAATCGATAATGCAATTTTTGCAAAAGAGGGGAAACAATGGAAAATGTGTATATTATCGGGCTGGGCATGATCCGGTTCAACAAATACCCGGACAGGGATGTCCGGGATATGGCCCATGAAGTAACGCGCCTTGCCCTGGAAGATGCGGGGCTGGACAAAAAACAGCTTGAAGCAGCGTTTTTCTCCAATACTTTCTGGGGAATGTTTTCCAATCAGCACTCCATACGAGGGGAGGTGGTGCTTCGGTCCATGGGTGTTGAAGCCATTCCGGTCGTCAACGTGGAAAACGCCTGTGCCGGGGCATCCACTGCCCTTCACCTGGCCTATACCGGCATCCGCGCCGGCATGTACGATACGGCAATCGCCATCGGCTCGGAGAAGATCACCAACCCGAACAAGATGCTTTCCCTTTCGGCCTATGCCACCTGCATGGATGTGGGCAATTTCGAGGCCCACATGAAAATGATGGAAGAGGTCAACAAGTCCCTGGACCTTGCAATCCCCGAAGGGCAGACCCCGCCGGGAGAAGGGCGCTCCATCTTCATGGATGCCTATGCAATGGGGGCAAGGTGGCACATGAACCGCTTCGGCACCACCCAGCGTCAGCTTGCACTGATCTGTGCCAAGAATCACTGGCATGGCGCCTTAAACCCCATGGCCCAGTACCAGCAGGACATGAGCGTGGAGGAAGTGCTTGCCGACAAGCCGATCGCCTACCCCCTGACCCGGGCCATGTGCTCCCCGGTGGGTGACGGGGCTGCCGCAGCGATCGTCTGTTCTGAAAAATTCCTCAAAAAAATTACCGGCGCACGGCCGCTGCGAGTCCGGGCCTCTGTTCTGGGTACCGGCACGGACCGGACACTGGACGGCGAGGATATCGGGGAGCGCCTGGCCAGGCAGGCCTACGAGGTTTCCGAAATTGCCCCTTCAGACATCAGCCTTGCAGAGCTGCACGATGCCACGGCCTACGGCGAGCTGCACCAGACCGAGGCCATGGGGTTCTGCCCCATGGGGGAAGGCGGACCGTACGCGGAAACCGGCGCCACGAAGCTGGGCGGCAAGCAGCCGGTCAATACCAGCGGTGGGCTGGAGTGCCGCGGTCATCCCATCGGCGCTTCGGGACTGGCGCAGATTTATGAACTGGGCGTCCAGTTGCGCGGTGCGGCCGGCAAGCGCCAGGTGGAAAACGCCCGGATCGGTCTTGCGGAAAACGGGGGTGGCAACATCGGTGTCGAGGAAGCGGCCATGTGCATCCATATCCTGGAGAAGGCCGGGTAGCGGACGTTTTTCTAACGACAATGCAGGATAGATTTTGTCGGGGCCGGGCGTCGGGAAATCCGGGATCGGCTTGCCGCATTCTTCCCTTTTCGGAAAAATAGTTTCTGGAAAACATTTTGCTGCACAGCAGGGAGTCCCATGGGAGAAACATTTGAAAAACATACTGATAACCGGTGTTTCCGGCTATATTGGGATGAAAATCACGCGGATGCTCAAAGAGAGCAGTGCCGTATCGAAAATTGTCGGCATCGACATTCACCCGCCTGAAAACGCGCCCGGCAATCTGTATTTTGTGAGGCAGGATATCCGGGCGCCGCTGCTGGATCTGGTGAAAACACACCGCATCGATACGGTGGTTCATGCCGCCTATGTGCTGCCGCCGATGCATGACAATACATTGATGGAGGATATCAACGTCAATGGCACCCTGAATGTTCTTGACGCCTGCGCCAAAGGGGGCGTATCGCACCTGCTGTACACCAGTTCGACCACCGCATACGGCTTTTACCCTGACAACCCGGTGCCCCTGACCGAAGACAGCCCGCTTAGGGGAAACGATGATTTTACGTATGCAAAAAACAAGAAGGAAATCGAAGCCCTGATTGAGGATTTCCGTATCCGGCATCCGGGTATCGTGATAACCGTTCTCCGCCCCTGCGTTGTTATCGGCCCCGGCATTGACAACCCCATTTCGAGGTATCTCCGGAAGAAGGTGGTTGTTCTGCCCCGCAAAACCGCTCCGTTTCAATTTGTTCACGAAGACGATCTGGCCGAAGTGATCAAAAAATGCCTTGGGAAGAAAATAGACGGCATTTATAACGTCGCCGGAAAAGGGACGATCACTTTTCCGGAGATGGTCAAAATGCTGGGCAATATTCCAGTATACCTTCCGGAATGGCTCCTGTACCCGGCAAACAGCCTGTTCTGGCGCCTGCGGGCCGGTTTTCTCACGGAGTTTCCCAGCGCGGGCCTTGCCCTCCTGCGCTTTCCCTGGATCGCAACCTCCCGAAAGCTGGTTGAAAAGACCGGATATGAATTCCGGTATGATTCACGCAGCGCATTTGAAAACTTCGCCGAAAACGTGAAAAGAAAAAAGCGCCGCAGTGATCTGTAATATCACACCACGCGGCTTTTCCGGTCGCCCCACTCCTGTTCGCGCAATTTGTATTTCTGGATCTTGAAGGTGGCGGTTTTTGGCAGTTCTCCGAAAACCACCTGCTTGGGCGGCTTGAAGCGGGCAAGATTCTGCTTGCAGCCACTTCCATTACGTCGGGATGCTGGTAGATGGTGTTTTCCAGCTCCACCGTGGAAATAAGGGGGGGAAATTGCTTTCATGGATTCCGAATTATATTTATCTATAATTTACAAGGAATTATATTTTTCCTTGAAAGACGCGTCGCAAAAAGTTATCTACACTACGGTATTTTATATAATCCGCGGAACGGGTGTGAAAAAGGTTTTTCAACTGTCCTGCGGTCTGAATCGCGGCGTATCCCTATCAAATTAAGAATGAGGATAAATATAAAAAAGACATTCAGCATTTCGGAGGTTATCCATGACAAGGAAATACGTGTATCTGTTTGAAGATCTCGATGAGGTCGAAGCGTATGTCGGCGGGGATTGGGACAAGGTAAAGGGGCTGCTGGGAGGAAAGGGCAGCAACCTCGCGGAGATGGTTCGCTTGGGGATACCGGTTCCGCACGGTTTTACCGTAACAACTGAAGCCTGCAACGAGTATCTTTCCCGCGGCGGCATGCTGCCGGAAGGCATGTGGGACCAGGAGCTCGAAGCGCTTAAACAGGTCGAGAAAGTCACCGGGAAGGTCATGGGGGATCCCGACCGGCCGCTTTTGGTCTCCTGCCGCTCCGGCGCCAAGTTTTCCATGCCCGGCATGATGGACACGGTCTTAAATATCGGTTTGAACGATGAAACCGCCGAGGGCCTGGCCAGGCAAACCAATGATCCGCGTTTTGCCTATGATTCCTACCGCCGGTTGATCCAGATGTTCGGCTCCGTGGTTATGGGCGTCCATGACGAAGTGTTCGAGGATGTTCTGACGGCTGCCCGCAGGCGGGCGAATGTTGAGAACGAAGCCGAATTGACGGCGGATGACTGGAAGGCCGTCACCCGTGAGTTCAAGGAAATCTACCGGCATTATACCCACCACGATTTTCCGACGGACCCGACCATCCAGTTGAAGCTGGCCACGGAGGCGGTCTTCAAAAGCTGGAACGGTAAGCGGGCTGCGGATTATAGGGATGCAGCGGGCATCCCCCACGATTTGGGCACCGCTGTCAGCATTGTCACCATGGTTTTCGGAAACATGGGCAATGACAGCGCCACAGGGGTTGCCATGACCCGAAACGGATACACCGGGGATAACAAGCTGGAAGGCGATTACCTGATAAACGCCCAGGGTGAGGACGTGGTAGCGGGTATCCGCATGACAAAGGACCTGGCAGAGCTCCATGACGAGATGCCGGAAGCCTATAAAGAATTTGAAACCATCGCACGAAAGCTTGAGAATTATTACCGGGAAATGCAGGACGTGGAGTTCACCATTGAAAAAGGGAAACTCTGGATGCTGCAGACACGGGATGGCAAGCGAACGGCAAGGGCCTCCGTGCGCATCGCCGTGGACATGGCCGAAGAAGGATTGATAAGCCGCGAGGAGGCTGTCATGCGGGTGACGCCGGAGCAGGTGGATTTTTTTCTGCATCCCCAGTTTGACCCCTCCGCCACGAGAGCGGCCCGCTCCGAAGGCAGGCTGCTGGCAAAGGGTTTGAATGTTTCCCCGGGTGCCGCATGCGGTGTCGTGGCTTTTGATGCGGACATGGCGGTACACTGGGTCAAGAAGGAATCCAAGAAGGTGATCATGGTGCGTCCGGAAACCAAGCCGGATGACGTGCACGGCATGCTAGCGGCCGAAGGCATCCTTACCAGCCGCGGGGGGCGCACAAGCCACGCCGCACTGGTCGCCCGTCAGTTTGGAAAGCCCGCCGTGGTCGGAGCTTCCGGTTTGAATATCGAGATTAACAAGCGGAAAATGATCGTCGGGGAGAAAATCATCAACGAAGGCGACTGGCTTTCCATTGACGGTACCAGCGGAGAGGTCTACACCGGTATTATTGAAACCATGATTCCTGACATCAGGGACACCTGGTTGATCAAGCTCCTGGAATGGGCCGACAGTTTCCGGCGTCTTGGCGTATGGACCAACGCCGACTATCCCCGGGACGCACAGCGGGCCCGTGAATACGGCGCCGAGGGCATCGGTTTGTGCCGCACCGAGCACATGTTTTTCGAGTCCGAGCGCCTCCCCATCGTTCAGAAAATGATCATGTCGGACCGGCCGGTGGAGCAGAAAGAGGCCCTGGATGCGCTGCTCCCATTTCAAAAGGAGGATTTTGCCGGACTTTTCCGGGTAATGGACGGACTGCCGGTAATCATCCGGCTGATTGATCCTCCCCTGCATGAGTTTCTGCCGAACTCCTTCGAACTCATCCATGATCTTTCCGATTTGAAAATCCGCCTGATGCATGCCGCGAATATGACGGAAATCGATGACATCCTCAAAGCGATCCGTGAAAAGGAACAGCTTCTTCACCGTGCCGAAAGCCTGCACGAGGCCAATCCCATGCTGGGCCTGCGCGGCGTTCGTCTGGGCATCCGTATCCCTGCGTTGACCGTGATGCAGGTGCGGGCCATTTTCGAGGCGGCCTGCGAGGTGGCCAAGGAAGGGGTCCAGGTTTTTCCGGAAGTGATGATTCCGCTGACCTGCCATGTCAACGAACTCAAGGTCCAGCGTGAGCGGCTCGAATCCGAAGCGCAGAAAGTCATGTATGAGCAGAATACCAAGATCAATTATAAGTTCGGCACCATGATTGAAATCCCGCGAGCCGCCCTCACGGCGGACAAAATCGCGGAAAAGGCCGAATTTTTCTCCTTTGGAACCAACGACCTTACCCAGACAACCTTCGGCATATCGCGTGATGACGCCGAAGCCGGCTTTCTGGTGGAATACCTGGAAACGGAAATTCTGCCGTTCAATCCGTTTGCCACCATTGACGACGAAGGGGTGGGGGAATTGATGCGAATCGCGGTCGCCAAGGGACGGGGGTATAATCCTGATCTTGAATGCGGCATTTGCGGCGAGCATGGTGGGGACCCGAAATCGATACATCTGTGCCATCAACTGGGCCTCACATATGTTTCCTGTTCGCCGTTCCGGGTGCCCATTGCCCGGTTGGCGGCGGCGCACGCCGCCCTTGCGGAAAAAAAGGCATCCTGAAATACAATTTTTTGCATTTATCAATAGAGATGATGATCAGGGTGCCCCTACGGGCCCATATTCTGTGGGAATATTTATCGTGTCTATACAACAATACAAAAAGTAGTATTGGCTGAGATGGGTTAATCTAAACTGGTGCAGGGGGTGGTATGGGGAATTTTGCCGAGTATGAACAGTATGATGCAATGGGATTGGCCGAACTTGTGAAAAAAAAAGAGGTCACCCCGGCAGAGCTTTGCGGGGAGGCCATCGACAGGATCGAGCAGTTTAATCCGGCATTCAACGCGGTAGTCACCCGAATGGATGAGCAGGGGCGCAAGGCGGCATCCGGGCCCATTCCGGAAGGGCCGTTTACCGGGGTGCCGTTTCTTCTTAAGGATCTCATGGCGGATTATGCGGGCGTACCCACATCTTACGGCAACCGGGTGTTAAAGAACATCCCCGTTGCCAATGACAGTGAAATGGTTGTCCGGTTCAAGAAAAGCGGCCTGGTCATTCTCGGGAAGACCAACACCCCGGAGTTCGGCCTGACCGGGGTGACAGAATCGGAGGTGTTTGGCCCCTGCAGGAATCCATGGAACCGGGAGCACACCCCGGGAGGATCGAGCGGCGGTTCAGCGACCGCAGTCGCTGTGGGCATGGTGCCCATGGCATCCGCCGGGGACGGCGGCGGGTCCATACGCATCCCTGCATCGTGCTGCGGGCTTTTCGGTATAAAGCCCTCCCGGGGGCGCAACCCTACCGGCCCCGATCACGGCCGGGTATGGCAGGGCGCAGTGCAGGAGCATGTAATTTCCCGATCGGTCCGCGACAGCGCGGCCATGCTCGACATGACAAACGGAGCGGATACAGGAGCGCCCTATGAAATCCGTCCGCCTGAAGGATCCTACCTGAAAGAGGCGGAAACAGAGCCGACAGCGCTTACCATTGCTTTCAACACCCGTTCCCCAATCGGGACGCCGGTTCACAAAGAGTGCATTGCCGCCGTGGAAGAGACGGCCCGAATACTGGAAAACCTGGGACATCATGTGGAGTCTGCGGAGCCCGATATTGACGGGATGGCGCTGGCCAAAAGCTACATGACCCTATATTTCGGAGAGGTCGGGGCGGATATTCGCGAAATGGCGGATATATTGGGGCGCAAGGCCACCCCCGCTGATGTCGAACCGCTGACCTGGACGCTGGGTATGCTGGGCAGGAGTTTTTCAGCGGCGTATTTTGTCGAGGCCATGCGGCAGTGGGACAGAGCGGCCCGTAAAATAGGCGTATTTTTCAAGAAGTATGACTTGTACCTCTGCCCCACCATAGCAGTGCCGCCGCCCCGAATCGGGGAACTGAACCCAAGCGCCGTGGAGGCTTTTGCCGTAAAAGCGGTCAATGCGCTTAGGCTTGGGGGGCTGCTGAAACTTTCCGGCATCGTGGACCAGATGGCGGAAAAAAGCCTGTCGAAAATGCCCTTTACCCAGATGGCCAACCTGTGCGGGTTGCCGGCCATGTCGGTTCCCCTTTACTGGGGCGCCGACAACCTGCCCATCGGCGTCCAGTTCGTCGGACCCTTCGGGGATGAAGCCACCCTTTTCCGCTTGGCCGGGCAGCTGGAAAGGGCAAACCCCTGGTTTGATATCCGCCCGTAAAAAAAGGAACATGCATGTCAGACAATATGCGGAGAATTCTATCCGCTGATTCGACTATTTCAATTTTGTACCGTACCGTGCGGGCCTATGCCGGTACGTTCAGGCTAACCGTGGAAAATGAGCGGGCCTGGATGGACCCCGTAGAAAGCGGCAGGGCTGTTGTGCTGTGCTGCTGGCACCAGCAGTTTTTCTCCGCGATCAAGCATTTCAGAAATTACAGGCATTACAGGCCGCCGCTCATGATTTCCAGGAGCAAAGACGGTGAGCTGATCGCCGGGATCGCCACGCGCACGGGGTGGGATATCGTAAGGGGGTCGTCCTCAAGGGGCGGACGCGAGGCCTTAGACGAAATGGTCGCCAAACTCAGGCAGAGAAAGATCGCGGGGCATATCGCAGATGGTCCCCGGGGTCCTGCCGGCATTATCAAGGCGGGGGTCATCCGCCTGGCACAGCTGGCAGATGCCGTGATCGTCCCCTTTTATACGTCCGCCGACCGGGCATGGTATTTTACAAGCTGGGATCGTTTTATGCTGCCCAAGCCGTTTGCCCGGGTTAGGCTGCGGTTCGGTGAGGCGTTTTCCGTTCCTGCAACAGGCACGCCCGAAGCATTCGAACAGCTGCGCCTGAACCTCGAGAATATCATGCGGCGAGGACTCATCACGCCGTAGTACAAGCTGCTTCTGCCCGTTATGCCCTTCGCCTGCGGAATACTTCAAGGCCGTTTTCCATAAGTGTCTGCCCCAGAGACAGCCAGACGCTGCGATCCTGGCAGGGCATTTTCCCATCGGCCATCCGTGCCATTTGCTGTTCGTACCACGTGACTTCCAGCAACGGCAGCCGGTCGATAAAGGAGACCCCGGTCATGAGCGGCTTGACCGGACTGAAGTAATCCATGCCGGAAAAAATCTTTTTGGGCAGGTCCGGGTCCACGGCCAGGGGGCGGGCAAGCCCGACCATGTCGATGCCATTTTTTTCGACCGCTTCGGCCATCCCCGCAGCCGATCGAAACCCGCCGGTGATCATCAGGGGAACATCGATTTTTCTTTTGAGGGTTTCCGCATAGGACAGAAAATATGCCTCCCGCGTCGATTTTTCTGCCTTGTGAACCCGGCCCGACATGGCAGGCTTTTCATAAGTGCCGCCGGAAATCTCCACCAGGTCGATCCCCTCTTCGGCCAGGGATATGGCCACCTGGCTGGATTCTTCTTCGGAAAACCCGTCTTTTAAAAAATCGGACGAGTTGAGCTTTACGCCGACAGGAAATGTTGTCCCGACTTTTTTTCGTATGGCGCGATAAATTTCCAGCAAAAATCGCATCCGGTTTTCCAGGGAGCCGCCCCAGCGGTCATCGCGCCGGTTTTGCCGGGGAGAAAGAAACTGGCTGACCAGATAGCCATGGGCGGCGTGGATCTGCACCCCGGTAAAGCCGGTTTTTTTCACGATGCCAGCGGCAGCGGCGAACCGTCTTATAATGGTATCGATTTCATCAGTCTGAAGAGCGCGCGGTGGATTGAAAAACCGTGCAAGGTCTCCTGTAAATGCGATGGCCGATGGGGCTACTGGTTCTTTGACCAGGATGTTTGGAACCTGTTTGCCCGGATGGTTCAGCTGCACCCAGAGCTGGGTGTTGTCGAATGTGCCCGCTTCGGCCCATGCGGCAAGCTTTTCCATGTGACGTTCATCTGCAATAACGACGTTGTGCGGTTCGCCCAGCGCTCTTTCATCCACCATCACGTTGCCGGTAACACACAGCCCGACACCCCCCTTTGCCCAGGTTTTATAGAGCCGTTGGAACCGTTTGCCGGGGGAGTGGTCAGCCGATGCAAAATTTTCGCTCATGGCGGATTTGCCCAGACGGTTTTTAATAATCGCTCCGCAGGGGAGCGACAAGGGCTTGTTTAATATCGCGGAGGGGATTTTCACAATGAGATTTCTCCTTTTTATCCGTTGAGACCGATTTCATCGGCCACTTCCCGCATTCCCATGATCGTATCGGAGATCAGGTCATTGAGATCGGCATCGAGCATTCGGGCGCCGTTTTCAATGATTTGCCGGTTCACGCCGGCGGCAAAGTGTTTTTGCTTCCATTTTTTGCGGACGGATTTGGCCGTCAGGTCCATTACGCTTCTGGATGGCCTGACCAGTGCACAGGCCGCGATGAAGCCGCTCAACTCGTCAATGGCATACAAGGTCTTCTCCAAAAGAGTGAGGGGCTCCACATCGCTGCAGATACCGTATGCGTGCGAGATGGCGGCCCGGATATATTCATCCGGCCATCCGTGTTTTTCAAGTATTTCTTTGGTTTTTGCGCAGTGTTCATCGGGGTGTTTTTCATAATCCAGGTCGTGGATCAAGCCGATGATGCCCCATTTTTCCTCGTCTTCATTGTACTTGCGGGCCATGTACCGCATGACTGCCTCAACGGCAAGACCGTGGTTTATCAGGGAAGGATTTGCGTTGTATTCTTTGAGCAATTGCAATGCTTCGTCCCGTGAGGGCGGCTGATTTGTCATCTTTCCTCCAAGTAGAAAAATGAAAGTAAAAATGTCGATGTCCTTGATAAGGATTGATAAATGAAATTTTTAGTATATAAAAGGGCAAAAAGATACCAAAAAACTTCCCAAACTACTGAAACAGGGCTATCATTTACCCATGAAACGATTGAAAGCATTTCTGTTTCCGGAGATCAACCTGAAATACCTGGTCCGTGTCGGGCTGGTGGCGGCTGTCGCGTTTGTCTGTTTCTCCTGGGTTCTGATCCCGTTCCGGATTCATGGGCACAGCATGGCGCCGACCTATCAGGACGGTCAATTCAATTTTTGCAACCGGCTGAAATATCTTGTTTCTTCCCCGTCGCGCCATGATGTGGTGGCCATCCGGTACGTCGGCACCCGGGTCATGCTCCTCAAGCGCATCCTTGCGTTCGAGGGGGAAACGGTGGAATTCAAAAATGGACAGTTTTTCGTCGATGGCAATCCCCTTGCCGAGCCGTATGTCACGGGCGCCCTGGACTGGAATCTGCCGCCTCGGGCTGTCGCACCCGGTTATGTTTATGTGGTCGGCGACAACCGAAGGGTTCCCATGCACATCCATGACTTCGGCCAAACCCCTGTCAACCGCATTGTCGGAGTACCCTTATGGTAAATGTGCGGAATATCATCATTGCGGCGGTTGTCGTTGTTGCAGGCGTTGCCGCGTTTTACTGGTTTTTCCAAAGCGATGAGGCGAAAATCAAAAAACGGTTCAAGACCATTGCGGAGCTGTCATCCAAGGACGCAGATGAACATGAATTCACCGCCGCGATCAACGCCGGCAGAATCAGCGAGATGTTTGCCGAAACCTGCCGGATCGAGATACCTGCCCGCAACATTTCCAGAACATATGCCAAAAAGGATATTTCAGCCCAGGTCATGGGGGCCCGTTCCCGGTATTCGGAGATTTTACTGACATTTCATGATCTTGACATCCGATTCCCGGAGGAGAGGGTCGCCCGGGTCGCATTTACGGCGGTTGTGGAAGCGGTAATGATTCCGAATGAATTTGTCCGGGAAACCCACGAAATCGTCACCTTGCTTGTGAAAATTGAAAACAACTGGTTTTTCAACCAGATTGAAGCGGTGGCCGTCCTTGAAAGATAAGGTTTCTGGAAAGGGCCTTGCAAAAACATCTCAATTGCGGGAAGACAGTCCAATTGAAAATCATTATCGTAGGCGCAGGGGAGGTCGGCTACCACATTGCCGGGCGACTGGCCGCAGAGAACAAGGAAGTGGTGGTTATTGACAAAAACCCGGACTCCGTGAAACGGATTACGGACAACATCGACGTGGAAGCCATCTGCGGATCGGGGAGCAGCCCGGAGATCCTCCGGGCTGCGGGGGTAAAGAATGCGGATCTCCTGCTTGCGGTCACGGACAGTGATGATACCAACCTGGTTGCCTGTCTCATGGCGGATATTCTTTCCCCTTCCACGAGAAAACTCGCCCGAATACGCGAAGGCGATTATGACAGATATCACGAGGAGTTCCGCAACCAGTCGCCGCACATTGATTCGGTGATCAACCCGGAAATAGAGGTTGTGGGAAGCATCGAGCAGCTGTTAAGCGTGCCTGGCGCCGCGGATGTGAGCGAGTTTGCCGGCGGCCTCCTGAAATTTGCCGGTTTTTACCTGCACGACAGAAACCCGTTGATCGGCATCCGGCTGATGGACCTGCCCGCAAAAATCGGGAGTCATTTCCTGGTTGCGGCAATTATAAGGGATCAGGAACTCATCATACCGGAAGGGTCCCATAAACTGCATTTCGGCGACCTGATCTATTTTGTCGGCGAGGAGAAAAAATTTTCTCCCATTCTCGCCATGTTTAAGAGCAACGCAAAACCCGTCAAAAATGTGATGATTATCGGCGGCGGCCGCATCGGCACACGCCTGGCCACCGTGTTTGAAGATCGCCCCATATACACCAAAATCATCGAGCGCCGGGCATCCCGGTGCAGCGAGCTGGCTGACCAGCTTGGCAAGGCGGTTGTTATATGCGGCGACGGGTCGGACCAGCGCCTGCTTATCGAGGAGAACGTCCGGGAGATGGATGCGGTCATAACGGCCACCAACGACGAGGAAACCAATATCCTTGTGTCTCTGATGGTTCGCAAGATGGGCGTGCAAAAAGCCATTACCCGCCTTGACAAATTCAGTTATTTTCCCTTGATGCCGGTCATCGGGATCGAGCAGGTGGTCAGTCCCCGCATGTCTGCCATCAACACGATTCTGCAGCACATACGAAAGGGCAAGGTGCTCTCCGTCCGCTCCCTTTCCGGTGAGCAGGGAGAGATCATCGAAGCAGAGGCCCTTGAAACCTCAGATATCGTGGGCAAGCCGCTCCGGAAGAATTTTTTCCCCAAGGGCTCGCTGGTGATCGGCATTATCCGGAACGATGAGGTCATCATCCCTTCGGGCGAGTCTGTCATCGAAGTGGGAGACCGGGTGATTATTTTTGCCCGCCGCCAGGTGGTGGAAAAAATCGAAAAGATTTTGACCGTCAAGTTGGAGTTCTTATAAATGCGCTGGCTGTTTGTCGCCCGGTACGTGGGCATCGTCACCTTTTTTCTCGGGCTGACCTTTGTTTTTCCCCTTGCTTTTGCCTTTTTTTATAAAGACGGGGATGCCAATGCCTTTCTGATATCCATGGCCTTGACGCTTTCTGTCGGCGCAGCCGGCTTTTTTTTGACCAAAAACGTCGAAAAAAGCGACTACATCGGCCAGCGCGAGGCAATGGCCATTGTGGCGCTGGGTTGGACGGCAGTAGCCCTTTTCTCGGCCTTTCCCTTTTACCTTGCAGGGGTGTTTGAAACCTTTGCAGATGCGTTTTTCGAGTCCATGTCCGGTTTTACCACCACCGGAGCGTCGGTGATGACCAACATCGAAGCGGTCCCCCGGGGTCTTCTGTTCTGGCGTTCCTTTATCCAATGGCTCGGCGGTATGGGGATCATTGTTTTGTCCATCGCCATACTGCCGCTTCTGGGTGTCGGTGGATACCAGCTTTACAAGACCGAGGTGCCAAGTCCCATGCCCGATCGGCTGAAGCCCCGGATCAGGGACACCGCCAAAATCCTCTGGAAAGTATACCTGGCCTTCACGCTTTTGATGGCGGTGCTGTTGATGTTGGGCGGCATGGGCTTCTTTGATGCGATCTGCCATGCACTGACCGCCATGCCCACCGGCGGCTTTTCCACCAAAAATCTGTCCGCGGCCTATTTTGACAGTGCCTATATTGACGGGGTCATCATTTTGTTCATGATCATTGCGGGGCTCAATTTCTCCCTGCACTACCAAATGCTTATGGGAAAGCCCCTCGTGTACCTCAAAAATCCGGAAAGCCGGTTTTTCCTGGCGGCAGTGCTTGTTTTATGCGCGGTGGTCTTTTTCGATATTTATGGCACGGTATATCACACGATCGGGGATACGGTGCGTTACGGAACATTCCAGGTCGTGTCCATTATTACCACCACGGGCTATGTAACGGCGGATTACAACCAGTGGCCGTCCATGTCCAAAATAATCCTTTTCCTATGCATGTTTGCCGGGGCATCTGCGGGGTCCACCGCCGGCGGCATGAAAATGATGCGCGTCATGTGCACGCTCAAATACTGCTACAAGGAAATTTTCCGCCTGCTGCATCCCCATGGCGTATTCCACGTCAAAATCGGCGGCAAAACCGTATCCGACGACATCATGGGGTCCATCCTGGGGTTTTTAGGTCTTTATATGGTGATCTTCACCTTGAGCACGATTCTTCTCGCGGGCATGGGCGTTGATTTTGTCACTTCCATGTCTGCTGTTGCCGCTGCCATAGGGAACATCGGCCCTGGCCTGGGCGCCGTAGGCCCGGTGGAAAACTATGCGGATATTCCCTACATGGGGAAATGGCTGCTTTCCTGGTGCATGCTTCTGGGACGGCTGGAAATTTATACCGTGATTATTTTCCTCGTCCCGGAATTCTGGCGCAAATAAAAGCAAATAAAAATAGCCGGCGAAATAAAAATTGCTTGACAGGCCTTTTTGTCGATATTATTTTACTAATCAATTGAATAATTGATTCTGTGGCTGGAAAAAATATGGATGACAGAAAAGAAATGAAGCGTTTCGCATATGAGCAGCTGGCCAGGATTGGAAAGGCGATGTCGAGTCCAACCCGCCTTGAGATCCTCGATCTTTTGCGCAACGGAGCGCGAACCGTGGAATGTCTGGCAAAGGCGGCGGATTTGGGTGTGGCAAACGTTTCACGCCATTTGCAGGTTCTTCGCAGTGCCGGACTTGTTGCCTCGGAAAAAAAGGGCCTTTATGTGACGTATCATATCGCAGACCGGTGCGTATGCGAATTTTTCATGTCCATGTGCAAGCTGGCCGAGGCCCGCTTGGCAGAGTTCGAGAAGATTGTCCGGCAGTTTTCCGGAACAGGAAAAGACATGGAGCCTGTTGATCGGGAAGGGCTGATGAAGCGGGCGCGAAATAACGAGGTGACGATTATCGATGTCCGCCCCCACGAAGAATACCAGGCAGGCCATATACCGGGCGCATTGTCCGTCCCGGTTGACGAAATCGAGCGGCATTTAGAAACGCTGCCCAAGGGCAGGGACGTGGTTGCCTACTGCCGGGGACCGTATTGCCTCCTGGCGACGGAAGCCGTCAATCTCCTATGTTCAATGGGGTTTCAGGCAAGGCGCATGAAAGAGGGTGTCAATGAATGGCGGGCGTGTGGAATGCCCGTATTATCCGGCGACCAACCGTTGGAAACACATCAATAGCGCAGGGAAGGAAAAAATGACCGTTTCAACAGACATGAAAAAGGGATTGAGCTGTACCCAGGCCAAATCCATGTACCAGAACATCAGAAACACCACCCAGCTTTTCGGGATACTTTTGGCGGCCATGCTGCTCGGAATGGGCATATATTATTTCAATATCCTCTACGTCATCGGCGCGCTTGCGGCCGCTGTATTTGCCGGGAGGGTTTTTTGCGGGTGGATATGCCCGAACGGCGCCTGGATGGATCACGTGGTAAAACGGTTTTCCCTGCACCGGAAAATGCCCGGTTTCCTTGTGAGCAGATGGTTCGGCTATAGCTTTACCGTCGTTTTTTTGGGGATTTTCATCTATCTCCGGGTTTTCATCACCGATGCACCGTGGGTATGGACCATTCCCATCGGTATGATGGCGGTGCAGATGACCCTGGGAACCATCCTGGGGGCGATCTATTATCCCAGGGGATTTTGCGCGCACGTCTGCCCATGGGGCATACTGGGCTCATTGCTGGGGCGCAGGGCGGCATACCAGATGACGATCAATTTAAATTGCAGAAGCTGCGGCACGTGCACTACCGCCTGCTCCCTCGGCGGGATATTGGAGCCGGCCATCAGCCGGGTAAAAGAAAACCATAAACCGGAAACCCTGTCCGCCGACTGCATGCGGTGCATGAGCTGTGCTGGTGCGTGCCCTGCAAATGCGATCCAGTTCGGACCGGTTGCCCCGGGTCATTTTGCAAAAAAGGCGAAGACATCTTCTGAGAAGCCCTCGGCCGCTTCGACGGGATAAAAGTGGTGAATGCCCGTAACGCTATTCCAAGCATGGAGAACGATCCATAGAAACGAAAAATGTCGGACCAGAAGAGGGATACTGTACCATCCACCCGGGCGATGTGCCTAAGGCCCCATGTAATGTTTGCGGGAAGTCTTGTCAGCGGTCTGATCGCGTATTGCCGGTCATTGAAGCTCCCGGGTTTTCCTAAAGGTGATCTCTTTCCACTGCTCCATGACAAAGGTGAGCCGCCATTCGCTGTATGCCAGGTATGCCAGGTTCCCTTCTGCATCGATGGCAAGGTCTCGGTGGAGGGCCTTTTCAAAGGCGGCCATGCGCTTTTTGTCCTCGCAGCTCACCCACCGGGCAGCGGCGTATTCCACGGGTTCATAAACCGCATCAACACCATACTCGGATTTGAGCCGGGCCATGGTAACGTCGAACTGCAGCACCCCCACTGCGCCAAGGATAAAATCGTTTCCCATAAGGGGGCGAAACAACTGCACCGCCCCTTCTTCAACCAGTTGCATCAGCCCTTTGTTAAGCTGCTTGGACTTGAGCGGCGATTTCAGGCGCACCCGCCGGAAATGCTCGGGGGCAAAATTCGGAATTCCGGTGAAAGTCAGCGGCTCCTTTTCCGAAAGGGTGTCGCCGATCTTGATCGTTCCATGGTTGTGAATCCCGATAATGTCGCCGGGCCATGCCTCCTCCACGAAGCTTCGGTCCCGGGCCATGAAAATAATCGGGTTTCCGATCTGGATATCCTTGCCCCGCCGGTGGTGGCGGACCCGCATCCCCCGCTGGAAGCGGCCGGAACAGACGCGAAGAAACGCGATCCGGTCCCGGTGCGCAGGATCCATGTTGGCCTGTATCTTAAAAACAAAACCGGAAAATTCTTCTTCTTCCGGCCATACCATCCGGGTGGCGGTTTCCCTCGGCAGCGGGGCGGGTGCAATTTCCACAAAAGTATCAAGCAGCTCACCGACGCCGAAGTTGTTGATGGCGCTGCCGAAAAAAACAGGGGTCTGGCTGCCCTTGAGAAATTCTTCCATTTCAAAGGGGTTGGCCGCTCCTTCCAGCAGCGCGATGTCTTCTCGCAGATCGTCTGCCTGGGAGCCGATCATGTCCTCTAAAAGCGGATCATTCAGGTCGGAAATGGTTATCGCATCTTCGGGGCGGTGATCCTCTCCGGGCCGGAAAAGGGTCAGTTCCCTGCGGTACAGGTTGTAGGTGCCCCGGAACCGCTTGCCCATCCCGATGGGCCAGGTAAGGGGGGCGCACTCGATCTGCAGCTTTTCTTCGATGTCGGCCATGATGTCCAGCGGGAACATTCCTTCCCGGTCGAGTTTGTTTATGAATGTCAGGATGGGGGTGTTGCGCATGCGGCAGACCTCCATGAGCTTGCGGGTCTGGGTCTCGACCCCCTTGACGCTGTCAATCACCATGACGGCGCTGTCCACGGCCGTGAGTACCCGGTAGGTGTCTTCGGAAAAATCCTCGTGGCCGGGCGTATCCAGCAGGTTGATCTCATAGCCGTTATAGCTGATTTTCATTACCGCGCTGGTGATTGAAATGCCGCGTTCCTGCTCGATGGCCATCCAGTCGGAGGTGGCGTGGCGGCTGGCCTTGCGGGCCTTGACCGATCCGGCCATCTGGATGGCGCCGCCGAACAGCAGCAGTTTTTCCGTAAGCGTTGTTTTTCCCGCATCCGGGTGGCTTATGATTCCGAAGGTGCGGCGCCGTTTTATTTCATCATTATTGGCGGCGCTGCGTATGGCTTTTTCCATGTACACATATCCTTGCAGGGCGGCGGGATCTTTCCGCTGCCTGCTTATTATTTTTTGATATTTATGATATTTCCATGCAGAAAAGCAGGGGATGGCGTCTCTATAACAGAAAATCCGTTTTTAAACAAAAAAGATTATACAGAAATATAAGGGGGTGTTTATCAGGGCGGGGTATTCTGAATAAATGCAACAATCCCGGTTTTTTCCTTGAGGGCGCTCAGTGTGTTCCGGGCCTCCGTTATGGTTTCAAATTGACCCACCTGGACAATATGAAAGGTTTTTCCGTTCTTCATTTCTTTTGAAACAATCGCCGCGTCGAACTGATTCTCCGTCAGCGAACGATATTGTCGCTCCGCATTTCTGCGCTGCAGAAATGCGCCGGTCTGGATGTGGTATCTCCCTTTTTCCGCAACGACATCAAGTTCGGGCGCATCAGTTTCAGCAACAGGGTCGGGTTCATCAACAGGGGCGGAGGCAGCAACCACAGCGGCCGTTTCCTGCAAAGCGGCCAGCTGCTCCCTGGCGTAGTCCTGTTCCGGCGCCAGCGCAAGAGCGGTTTCATAGGCGCTCTTTGCCTGATCTGTCTCATCGATAATGGCAAGAATATCCCCTTTGTAGCAGACTGCCCAGTACAAATCCGGTTTTAATTCAAGGGCTTTTTGCATATCTTCAAGGGCGCTCGCATAGTCTTCAATCTCCAGGTGGCACAGCCCTCTGTTGAAAAAGGCGATGTGGCTGTCCGGGAACTGTTGGATTTCCATATTGTAATTTTCAATGGCTCTTTCATATTTTTCCTCATAATACCATGCCACGCCAAGGTTGCTGTAAATCCCTTTAAGACCGGGGCGGAGCTGCAATGCTTTTTCAAAATCTGCAATTGCCATATCATACTGATTGCTTTTTATGTAGGCTTCCCCGCGATTCATATACGCCCTTGCATTGTCTGGGGAAATCGATATCAGCCGGGAAAATGACGCAATCGCCTCTTCAAGCTGGTTTGCGGCAAGAAATTTCATGCCGCTGTTGAATAAATCCTGTTCAGACGAAGCGCTTGCCGAAAAAGTAAAAATGCCGCCGGTCATCACAAGACAGGCAAAAATGATGCATACTCTGTTTTTCACAAATCACTCCGGTTTAGAGTTTGATTGTCCTTCATTCCGGTCATTGTCCGTTTTTTTGATAATTACGCCACCCCTTTATACTTGTCCTTGAAGCCGACGACTTTTGGCAGATAGGTCCGGGTTTCCTGGTAAGGCAGATTCCGGACCAAATGGTTGTAAACGCCGGACGGCGACATCCGGTTGATCTTGTCCACCGCCTGGCTGCGGTTTCTGTCAAAGGCTTTCAGAACGTTGCCGCTTCCGGTATTATACGCCGCAATTACGCAGAATTCCCTGCTGGAAGGATTTTCGACCATCTTGAGATAGCGGGTGTCCAGTATATGAAGGTATGCCACGCCCATGCGAATGTTGTTTTCCGGCACGAAAAGGTAATCCCGCGTCGGGGTGCCATCCCGGCCATACAGGAGCTGGTGGGCATCGCGCCCCGCAGAACCAGGCACGATCTGCATCAGGCCGTATGCCGGCACATGGCTCATTGCATACGGGTTGAAGCTGCTTTCGGCCTCCATGATCGCGTAAATCACTGGGGGCGGCTGATCAAATCGTCGGGAGTTCTGCCGCACGGAATCGAGAAATTTCAGTTGCTGGTTGTCCTTGTATTCCCTGACCATGGCAAAAGTGACAAAATGGACGGTTTTACCGTTTATCGATTCATACTGGTAGGCCGTTTGCAAAAGATGATCGGCATACCGGCCGGCCCGCATCCTGTCCCGGATATACTGCCCCTCGTGATCCACTACCAGCTGGTAAAGAAACGGGGTGCCATCGATTTGGATCTCCTCGTCGCTGAGCAGGTTGACGGTGCTCGGGTCCTCCGGGGTCAGCAGGGTCGTAATAACCGCTGATTTCAGCGCCTGCCGGGCGTCCTTCTCCTGCAATGTCTCCACCCGGATTTCCCCGCGATCAAAGTTGACGATGGCCCGGCTTTCGTAGTGATTGGTGTATTTTACATACTCTGTTTCGGTGGCCACCTTCTCGTCTTTCCATCGCTTGCGGATCTCGTTGACCAGGGATTGCACCTGCTGCCGCACCAGCCGGTCGATCTCCGGCACCCCGGTAACCGGGATGTATTTACTGACCGCTGTGGCCACATCCCCGGAGATTGCCCTGCCGGCGGTCCCGAGTCCCTGCTCGATGTCCCTTGCAGTGCACCCCGCCAATGACAGTGCGGCCATATACAGTAAAAAATCCCTGCGCGATAAGCCTTTTTTCATACGCAACCTTTCTTTATTTTTCGTAAAGGACTGGACTTGGGTATGTATTGTACGAAATGCACATCGGCTCTCAGTATTCTTTATGATATCCGGGCCTGCATCTCAGGATTAATATAGTACAAATACATCTTTTTATGGAAGTTTTTTCGAAGGAGGATTCATTGAATGCCGGGCATGTCAATCCGTCTGCAGCGTCTCCTGTTCTCCGAGTGGGTACAGGTAGTTTCGGGCGGCAATTACCCCTTGCACAAAGCCTTCCAGGATCTTATCCTCACTGCGGGTCAGCCGGTTGACCTTGAAATCCCCGGGAGGATAAATCACTTCGATACCCTGGTGGTCCTGCTCCAGTTCGTCGAGCAGAAGGTTGTACCTGCTGTAATGGTCGTTCAGTGCGGAAACCAGAAACGCATATTGATCATCCTTGTAATAGGCTTCATAAAGCTTCTGGACCCAGAAAGATTCGCGATCTTTCCGGTAACCCCGTGGACGGGTCGTCACCACCAGTATGTCCTGCTCTTTGTATCCCATTCCCAGGGCCTTTTTGTAAGGCAGTGGATCGCATACGCTGCCGTCCATGAGCATTTCATCCTGATACGGTACAAAATTGCGGTACAAGACCGGAATGGCAGCCGATGCCTTCAACGCTACAGGAACGTCATCGAACCGGCTGTCCAGGTACAGCGGCCGAAGCGGCGCGTGCTGGTAGAAACAGGTGGCAACAATGATCACGGGGCACGCGGTGGTGCGCAGCCGCCGGAGATTCAAACCTCCTTCCTGTGCGGTAAAATTGTCCACCATCCAGTCCAGGTTGAGAATATGTTTTTCCCGCCGGAAAATGTTGGTCACGCGAATAAAACGTCCCGAGAGCAGATCTGAAAAAAAGGCATCCCGGGCAAGGTAAATCTGCCGGGCTGCGTATGCCGTCCCCGTAAGTGCGCCCGCGGAAGTGCCGATAATATAGTGCCATGGGAAATATCCCCGGTCCACGAATGCCTGCAGCACACCGACCAGGAATATGCCGCGCATTCCCCCGCCTTCAAGCACCAGCACTTTTTTACCGGGAAAACCCTGCAGGCGGTTTCGAACCGTTCGATACGGGGCTATGAGCCCGGAAATGGATTGCATACTGTCCTCACGTTCTTGAAGGGGTCTGGTTTTGATAATTGCAAAGAATTGCAATAATTTTTGCATTCTTGTATAGACACGAAAAAGATTCCCACAGGAATATGGGCCCGTAGGGGTGCCCCTACGAGGTTCTCCGGATAATTATGTCTATTTAAAGCGCGATGTCGTCAACGTATGCGTCACAAAAATCAGCTCGCCTGTTTTAAACCCCAGGTTTTCCGCCTTTTTAACCAGTTCGTTCTTCAGGGCTTCGGGCATGTCCGGGTTTCTTGCCAGTATCCAGAGATAGGACCGGGTCGGGCCGCATACCATTGCATGGGAATAGTCCGCCTTGTCCAGCGCGATGATGTTGTATGCGCCGTAAAACGGGCCCCAGAAGGAAACCTTGAGCCGGCCGGTTCCCGGGTCGCCCACAAAGTATGCCTTGCCGGTTGCTTCTTTCCATTCGTCCTTTTCCGGGTTGTACCCCCTGTTGACGACCTTTATCCCGCCGTCATCCATAAGCGTATACGCGGCGCTCACCTCGTGGAGACCCCGTTCAAAGGAGTGGTCCAGTCGGGCGATTTCATACCAGTCTCCCAGGTAGCGTTCGACTTCGAAACCGGTAACCGGCTCAACACCCTGGGGGACACGGACGCAGCCGGCCACCATAAGCAGTATTGCAATTGATAAAATCATTTTTTTCATTTGGAGGACTCCTTGCAATGGCATCAGGGCCTGAAATTTTTCAACGTCAGTTCTTTGATGCTTTTGAAATGTTTGGCGTTGCTTGAAGCAAGGGGCAGGTTGTTTTCCACGGCGGTGGCCGCCACAATGGCATCACCCGATCTGATTCCGGAGGCTAACGTATACTCTTCGATGTATATGGATGCGCGGTGACCGATGTTTTCGGTCATCGGAAGGATGAAAAAACCAAATGCTGTTAAAAAATCCTTTATGTACCGGTGCTGGTTTTTGTTTTTCGCGCACTGCAGCAGCTCCATGTAGGTTTGCACGGAGAGATAGCGTTCTTTGGCATTCTCAATGAGCCTGGCGGCTTTTTCGTTGCCCCTCTGAACCCAGATGAATATATCCGTATCAAATATCATCGTATCTGCCCTTCCGCAGGTCATTCAGTTCGTCCGATACGGACCTTTCCTCTTCCCGGGATATTCCGAAAAACGGATGGTCCTTGATCCTCATGGTCGTTTTTTCCCCGGCGGGCACCAGGACGCCTTTGACTTTGCCCCGATACAATACCGTCACCTTTTCGTTCCGGTCCAGGGCCCTGAGCACGTCGTTCATTTTATATCGTAAATCAACAATGGTTGCCTTCATTCAGAACCCCCCCCTTTTTTTTAAATGTATACTTGGACTATACATTTAAATCCGGCCAATTTCAAGTTCTGTTTTTCATATTATTCGGGCGCTGCCGTTCAACCCCTTACCTGATACTTTCCCGACATTTCGCTGATCACCGAAGAGACTTCCTCCGCCAGCCAGTCCGGGGCAAGGACCTTCGCTTCCGCACCAAAGGATAAAATCCAGGAGACCAGTTCCGGCCGTGAGGACGTGGCAAAAGTGAGCCTGATTTTTCCGCTGGGCAGTTGGGCGATTTCCTGGCCGGGGCTCCAGGTGCGTTCCGCCACGTATTTTGCCGCGTAGCCCTGAAATTCAAGTACCGCCTCAAACGCTTTTTCCTTGATCACCCCGAAATTCTGGTTGAACGTTTTTTCAAAATCGTAGTTTGCCGGAAAATCGTAGACCCTGTCCGTGATTTCCAGCGCTTTTATCCGGTGGATGGCCAGCAGCGGGTCATATTTCGGCTCTTTGTAGGGTTTGCCCGGAGATTTCGCCATGCGGGCATGCAGGTATACGGTGTCTTTGTGGGAAAAAATCTTGAGCGGCTTGATGTAAAAGGTTTTCGTGCTTTCCGATGTGAGCGACAAATAGGCGATGCGGCACACCTTTTTTTCATCCATCGCCCGGATGAGCGTCCGGATGTTCCGGTGATGAGGCGTGTAGTCGATGTTGCCGGGAATAAGCGATGCAAAGTGCTTGCCGGATACGGCATTGTCATCCGGCAGCAGCGCCTGGCTTTTCATCAGGGCCTGGGCGGCCTCCCCGAAGAGCTGGCGGCCCAGTAAGTGCTCTGTAAAAGCCCGGCACATCTGGAGCACATGGAACTCGGATTCGGACATGCTCACCAGGGGCACGGCGCCCGGCTTCTGCGCGATCTGGTAATACTTCCGCTTCCCCTCGTAGGACTCCGTCAACTGGACCCCGTAGAACATCGTAATGTCATCGATCATCCGCATGACGGACTGCTTGGAGCATTCCAGCGTCCGGGCAAGATCCACCAGCGAGTGCTTTTCGTTGGAAAACATCAGCTTCGCAAAAAGGGTGATGATTTTCTGCCCGTATTTGCTGTCGGAATTGATTTTTTTCGGCATGGGTTCCCCGGTTTATTTAAAAGGTTCACTTTCATTTTACATGGGGGTGGGGAGCCGCCCGCGACAACTGTGAGGCCTTGGGATCGCTCTACGGCTTGTTCCGCAACATCCTGTAAACTCGTCCCGCCGGTGGCGGGACTCAAACAATACAGGATGTTTTGCTCCACTGCGCCAAGAGTGATCACCAATCCCTCCCAATGTTGCCTTCAGGCGGCACCCTCACCCCATGTAAAATGAAATTGGTCAATTATATCAAGTCAAAAGCCCGCGCTGATAAAGTCGTCTCCCCTGATCTCCGGCCATATAAAATGATCAATTTCCCCCGGTTGGCACCGGGTGTTGCCCGCAGCAACAATTGCAGGGGGTTGCTGATAGTTCCTGGCGAAGCGCAGACAGGCGCCCTGTGGCTTTGCCGTTTATCACGGGGCGCGTCGAAGCGAGCCATGGAAAAATCAGCGTTCTCCTGCAGTTGCCAGGGCAACCCGGTGCCAACCGGGGGAAATTGTCCTTTGTCCTTGAAAGTATGGGAACTGGCCGGTGACAGTGCCGGCGACGGGATAAAAGCGCTTTTTATGAAACAATCGATTATCGTTCCGTCAAATGGAACGCTACCATGCGATTATGCTTTCAAACAAGAACAAAAATAACCAGGAGGCCCACCATGACCGGAAGACTGAGGTACAACAACCAGAACAACTTTGTCATGCATCCGCTGATGCCTGCAGGCGAGACGCACCCGGATAAAAACGATCTTTTTGTTGTCCGGAAATGCGCCACGTATCTTCATCGCTACCTGAGCCGGCATTTTGTGTTGGATGAAGAGGCCATGGAATTCATGTGCTGGATACTGGGGGAGGAAAAAGTCCGGTTGTCGAAAAAAATGATCGAATTCGCTGCCGCACGATACAAGGACGAAATGGCAGAGGACTTTTCCACATGCGATGCAGATAGCTTTGCAGGGGTCGCATTCAGGGCGATCCGGCACATCCGGTTCATTCATCGCACCGAGTTGGGCAAGGCCATCATGGGCATGCTTGAAAAAAAGGCGAAAAACGCCGAATACCGTGGTCGGTCTGACCTGGAGCAGAATATCAAAAAAGTGAAAAAAATATTCACTCTTTCTGAAAGTGAAGCAGAGGCGCTCATTTTTTTCTTTATTTCGTCGATGTATGAGCAGCCGGAGGATTTTTTCAGCCGCCACCTGGAGTGCAGCCGGTTCTCCGGAAGGAAGCACCTGAAAAACATCCTGGCAATGGACCATTACGAACTCAGCCAGGTGTTAAACGGCACCCTCACAGAAACAGGCATGGTAGAGACGGGCAGATACAAAATGGAGCTCCACCATGAAGTCGCCTGCGCCCTTCAGACACCCCCGGAACGTGATCTTGCTTCGACGTTTTTCTCGTCCGTCCCGAAAAAAGCCATTCCCATGTCATATCATCTTGTGGAGCCCATGAAAATTGAACACGCCATAGCTATACTGGCGGAAAAAACGGCCGCCCCTACCCATCTGCTGCTCTACGGCCCCCCGGGCACCGGCAAGACCAGCTTTGCCCATGGACTGGCCAATATGCTGGACGCGCCGGCATATGAAATCGCAAAAGGGGAGGGCAATGAAAGCAAAGACAGGCGCACGGCCATTGCCGCCTGCCTGGGCATGACCAACGGCGGCGGCGGATCGCTTATCATTGTCGACGAGGCGGACAACATATTGAATACCAACTCCGCCTGGTTTGCGCGCGGGGAAACCCAGGACAAGGGGTGGCTCAATCATTTGTTAGATGAGCCGAACAACCGGATGATATGGATCACCAATGACATTGAAGGGATTGAAAAGTCTGTTTTGCGTCGCTTTGCCTTCAGCCTGGCATTCAAGCCGTTCAACCGGCGGCAGCGCATCCAGTTGTGGCGCAATATCGTCTCCCAAAACCGGTGCAAAACGTTTTTCAGCGAAAAAGATATTGCCGTCTTTGCCGGCGCGCACGATGCCAGCCCCGGCGCCATTGATCTATCCATAAAAAAAGCGCTTCAGCGCAAGCCCGCATCCAAAAGCAGAATCCACCAGGCCGTCCAACTAGGCCTGGAAGCGCACCAGGATTTGTGTCATGCGGACAAAAAACCGGCCCAAAAAGACCGCATCGAAAAAGCCTATTCCCTGGACGGCTTGCATATTACCGGCGATCTGCCGTCCCTTTTTACCCAGGTGGACCGTTTTGACCGGTATCTCCGAAACGGCGCCGGGCAGGATGTCAGAAACCTGAACCTCCTGTTTTACGGGCCTCCCGGCACCGGCAAAAGCGAATTGGCCCGCTACATTGCCGAACACCTCGACAGGGGGCTTCTGTGCAGGCGCCCCAGCGATCTGCTTGACCCCTATGTGGGCATGTCCGAAAAGAATATCCGCAAGGCGTTTGAACAGGCCGAACAGGAAGAAGCCGTCCTGGTGATGGATGAAGTGGACTCCATGCTCTTTCCCCGTGAAAGCGCGCATCGCTCCTGGGAGATCAGCTTCACAAACGAGTTTCTGACCCGGATGGAACGCTTCAAAGGCATTCTTATCTGCACGACCAACCGGCTTACCGGAATGGACAGCGCCGCCATCCGGCGGTTCAACCAGAAAATCGGCTTCGGTTTCCTTCTGCCGGACGGAAATAGAATCTTTTACCAGAAGCTGTTGCAGCCCTTGATCAACGTGCCCATGGGGCAGAAGGTGGAAAAGGCGCTGCAGAAACTGGACAACCTGGCACCCGGTGATTTCAGGACGGTAAGGGACCGGTACGCCTTTTTCCCGGCCGAAGAGCTGGGCCATGACCTGCTTCTTAGCGCGTTGCAGGAAGAGGCCGCCATCAAGGATGCCCAAAAGGGATCCCGGCCCATCGGCTTTCATTAACTTGATATTTTTGCATTTCGAAATCGAAATCGAAATCGCTATCGAAATCGAAACTGGTTTTTTCAAATCCATGGTATTATTGAAGCGCCCTATTGGTTGATTCCGGGCACATATTTTTCAATAAGAAAAGAGAATAATGGATACATCAGCAGAAATGGACGAACGCCGGAAAAGCACAAACTTGCCGGAAAAAAGGCAGGTACGCATATCCAAATCCCAATACATCAAAGGACTGCAGTGTCCAAAAGCCTTGTGGCTCTATCGCCACCGGCCCGACCTGGCAGCCCCTGTCACGGACGCTAAGCATCGCCTTTTTGATTCGGGTCATGCGGTGGAACGGATGGCATGGGAGTGTTTTCCGGCGGGCATGGAAATAACAGACCCGTATTATGAAATCGACAAGGCCATTGCATCCACCCTGGCAATGATCGATCAGGGGGCAACAACCATCTATGAAGCCACTGCATGCTCCGCCTCCGGCGCCTATTGCCGGATTGACATCCTCCATAAAAAACAGAAGGCAGAAAAATGGGACTTGATCGAGATCAAGCAGTCCACCGGTGTAAAAGACTACCATGTGGACGATATGTCGTTTCAACGGCATGTTTTTGAAAGCGCCGGCTTTCCCATCGGGGATTCCTTCCTGATGCATTTGAACAACGCCTACGTCCGACGCGGGCCGCTTGAATATGACAAGCTCTTTACGCTGGAAAACTGCAATGCGCCGGTTGCGGCAAGATTGCCTGAAATCCCCTTGCAACTGGCGGCCCTGAAAAAAATGATACGTACATCCAAAGAGCCTTGCCGCGCCATCGGACCGCACTGCTCGTCGCCGTTTGAGTGCGAATTTTCAAATTACTGCTGGCAGGATATCCCTGCAACTGCCGTACATCGCTTTTTTACAGGGAGACAGCTGGAAGCGCTTCTCGAACGCGAAATCCATGACATTTTCGATGTTCCCCCCGATTATGCCGGCCCGAAACGGCAGCAAATTCTGCTGGATGCCCACAAAAACGGAAAATCGCATATAGACCCATCCGGCATCAACGTGTTTCTCAAAACCCTGCAATACCCGCTTTATTTCCTGGATTATGAAACCATTTTTCCTGCGGTCCCCTTGTTTGATGAATCATCGCCGTACCAGCAGATCCCCTTTCAATTTTCGCTCCATATCCAGAAAACGCCCGGGGGGAGCGTAAAACATATCGAATATCTCCACACAGAGCCAACCGATCCCCGGACGGGCTTTGCAGCGGCCCTGGTTGACGCCTGCGGGGAAACAGGATCGGTCATCGTATACAACCAGGGGTTTGAATCACGCATTAACAGGGAGCTGGGCGCGCTGCTCCCTGAATATAAAACGGCGCTCGATCAAATCAATGCCCGGATGGTCGATCTGCTGGCCCCATTCCGGTCCCGGATCGTTTACCACCCTGCAATGAACGGGTCGGCCTCTCTGAAAGCCGTGCTTCCGGCGCTTGTCCCGGAACTCGATTATGATGGCCTTGCAATTGCGGACGGCACTACGGCCTCGAACATGTACCTGCATTGCATTTCCGGAAAGTGCACCGAGCCGGAAAAGAAGCAGATATTTACGGACTTGCGCAAATACTGCACCATGGACACGTGGGCGGAAGTCAAGTTGATCGAATTCTTGTACCGTAAGTAAGTTTTTTCCTGTTTTGCCGGATCTGTTTCCGGTGGTTGAAACCACCGGCTGTACGATGTCACCCCTGCCGGGGTGAGGTGTGATATAGATATGCACCGTCTTGCCTGTAGGGCTGCGTCAGTTTGCTGTTGGAAAACCATTCCAGCCATCATCCCCGGAGGGGATAGATAATATAGCCGGTGGTTTCAACCACCGGTAATGAATAACGCAATAAAACGGGAGTCCTGAAGGGACGGCACATGTTTAATGCCGTCCCTTCAGGACTCCGATGCAACCATTGATCTCACCATTTCCGGTGGTTGAAACCACCGGCTGTACGATGTCACCCCTGCCGGGGTGAGGTGTGATATAGATATGCACCGTCTTGCCTGTAGGGCTGCGTCAGTTT
>JAABUA010000017.1 GCA_011389515.1 Desulfobacteraceae bacterium | reverse complement strand
ATGACAGGAAACGAAATCAGAAAAAAGTTTTTCGAGTATTTCAGGGTCAACGATCACCAGATTGTCCGGAGTTCATCGCTGGTACCGCAAGATGACCCGACCCTCCTGTTTACCAATGCCGGCATGGTGCAGTTCAAGCGGGTTTTTCTGGGGGAGGAAAAACGCGATTATTCACGGGCCGCGACTTCACAGAAATGCCTGCGGGCCGGCGGCAAGCACAATGATCTGGAAAATGTGGGGTATACCGCGCGGCACCATACCTTTTTCGAAATGCTCGGCAATTTTTCATTCGGCGACTACTTCAAGGAAAAAGCCATCGGTTACGCCTGGGATTTTTTGACCAACGAGATGATGCTGCCTCCTGAAAAGCTGTGGGTCTCCATATACCTTGATGACGATGAATCTCATGATATCTGGGCGAAGCAGATCGGGGTCCCGGAAGACCGGATCGTCCGACTCGGGGAAAAGGACAATTTCTGGTCCATGGGTGAAACCGGCCCCTGCGGCCCCTGCACGGAGATTCTGATCGACCGCGGGGAGGAAACCGGCTGCAAAACGCCTGCGTGCGCTGTCGGGTGCGAGTGCGACCGTTACCTGGAGCTCTGGAATCTCGTTTTCATGCAGTACAACAGGGATGCCGACGGAAATATGAATCCCCTTCCAAAACCGAGCATCGACACGGGTATGGGGCTTGAACGAATTGCATCGGTTGTCCAGGGGGTGGCGACCAATTATGACACTGACCTTTTTGTGCCCATTATCCGGACCATTGAATCGCTTTGCGGGCGCAAGGCTGGTGACAACCGGAAAACCAACGTGGCCATGAAGGTTATTGCCGATCACAGCCGGGCCGCGGCCTTTTTGATCGGTGACGGCGTACTGCCGTCAAACGAGGGAAGGGGATATGTGCTGCGCCGCATTCTGCGCCGGGCTATCCGTTACGGCCGGAGCCTGAACCTGACGGAGCCGTTTCTTTACAAGGTGGTGGAATCGGTATTTGAAATGATGAAGGAAGGATATCCGGAGCTGGCAGAAGAAGCCCCGTTTATAACAAATGTCTGCAAAAACGAGGAGATCCGGTTTTTTGAAACCCTGGATAACGGGCTGAAGCTGCTTGAGGAAACCCTTCGGAAAATGGAGGCACAGGCCCTTTCGGTTGTACCGGGTGACGTAATTTTCAAACTTTATGATACGTACGGGTTCCCGGTCGACATTGTCTCCGATATCGTCCGGGAGAAAAATCTGGACATCGATATGGCGGGTTTTGAGCAGGCCATGGCACAGCGGCGCGAGCAGTCCCGCTCGGTTTCCGCCTTTTCTAGTATCAGCGACGCATACCGGTCGTTTTCGGCAGCCATGACGCATTTGCCTGCGTTCACGGGATATCATCGCCTTGAGGACGAATCGGAACTGCTGCTTGTGGTCGTTGACGGCAACGCCGCTGAGAGTGCGGCGACAGGGCAGGAAATAGAGATGGTAACCGGAAAAACACCCTTTTACGCCGAATCGGGTGGCCAGGCGGGGGATTGCGGATCTATTTACGGCGATGGTTTTGAAATCGAGGTGCACGATACCTTCAAGGATCCGACCGGTCTAATCATTCACCGGGGCAAAGTGGTTTCCGGTACTGTTTCGAAGGGGGCGAACGTCCGTCTCGCCGTGGATGAGAAAAAACGGAAGGCGACGGCGAATAATCATACGGCCACACATCTGCTGCATTACGCGCTGCGAAAAGTCCTTGGCGACCATGTCCGGCAGGCCGGTTCTTTTGTGGGGCCGGATCGCATGCGATTTGACTTCACCCATTTTTCCCCGGTTTCAATAGACGAAAGGGAACGCATTGAAAGGCTGGTCAATGAGAAGATCCGCGAAAACGTCGAGGTGAAAACCAATGAAATGGATGCGGAGGAAGCCTTTAAAAGCGGTGCTGTAGCCCTTTTCGAGGAAAAATACGGCGATCGGGTCAGGGTGGTTTCCCTTGCGCCTTTCAGCAGTGAACTTTGCGGGGGGACCCACACGGACCAGACGGGCAGTATCGGGGTATTCAAAATACTCTCAGAAACCGGTATCGCATCAGGTGTTCGCCGTATCGAGGCCTTTACCGGTGAGGCTGCGTTTTTGCATATTCAAAGTATGGACAGGATGCTCAATGATGCGGCAAGGCTGTTCAAGGATCGCCCCGAAGCGCTGACCGGGCGCATCGAAACCCTTATGGCCGGCCATAAACAGCTGGAAAAAACACTGGAACAGTTGAAACTGAAACTGGCTTCTGCCTCCGCGGGGCAGATGGGGGAGGATATCCGCTCCGTCAACGGGGTAAAAGTGATCGCAAAGACGGTTTCCGCAGACAACCCGGGTGCACTCCGGAACCTGGCGGATCGTTTCCGGGACAATCTCAAGTCGGGGGTTGTCGTGCTCGGGGCGCCTAGCGGTGATAAGGCTATGCTGGTGGTGGTGGTGACAAAAGACCTGGCGGATCGTTTTCATGCCGGAAACATCATCCGGGAAATCGCGCCGGAAGTCGGCGGCGGCGGCGGCGGACGGCCGGATATGGCACAGGCGGGCGGATCAAAGCCGGAAAAACTCGACAGGGCCATTGAAAAAGCCTGGGCGGTTATACAGCAGGCGGCAGGAGGATAGAACAAGGAAAAGCAGGCATTATTTGGATGCGTCCTTAAACCGTTCATCAAAATGGATGTTCATCTCCCGGGGGGGGAGAGGCAGGTTCATGGACGCAGCGTCTGAAAGAGCGGCTTTTGCATCCGGATCAGACCACCAGTACCAGAGCGCGCTGTTTTCCCTGCCGTATTTGGACAGCACCGTTTCGGGCGTTCCGAACTTGTTCCAGTAAAGCAGCCGGATGTAGTCGATATTCCAGAGCAGCACATACGGATAGGCCGCCGTGATGATTTGGTCCATTCTCCTGTATATGTCATTTCTCTTTTGGGCATCGAAAATGGTTTTCTGCGCTTCAATGAGCCTGTCGATTTCCGGGTTTTTATACCCGGTGATATTCGATCCGCCCTGGCGCTCCGCTTCGGCCGTCGACCACATGCTTTCCGGATCCTTGAAGATCCCTGCGCTCCACGCCGCCCATGTCATATCGTAATTGAACTCGTCCATGTCCCTGGCCCATGACGCCCAGTCCTTCTGATCAACAACCATTTCAATGCCGGCATCTTTGAGGTCTTCGGCATAAATGGCCAGGAACCTTCCGGAACCGGCAGCGCGGGTGAGAAACTTGAAGGAGAAATTTCTGCCGTTTTTCTCCATGTACCCGGTTTCCGGGTTTACCTCCCATCCTGCCTCGAAAAGAAGATTTCTGGCTTTTCGGCTGTCTTTTTCAATAAGCGGGTTGGGGCATGGATGATCGGGGGAGTACAGGTCCTCAAAATACGACCGGTGCAGGAAGTACTGGTTATACATCAGTGTCTGGTTCATTTTTTCCCGGTCAAGCAGCATTGCCATGGCTTTTCGTACCCTTTCATCATCAAACGGGAAGCGCCTCATGTTCATGGCAAATCCCTGAAAGCCGATGGGCTGGTGATTGTAAATGCGCTGCTTGACAATGTGGTTTTGGAAAAACGCATTTCCCGTGGTTTCATTGATCCAGATGCGGGAGGTGTATACCGGGAACAAATCGATGCGCCCCTTTTTGAAGGCCTCGAAAGCATTTTCACGCTCGGCGAAAAATCGGAACGTCACCTTGTCAAAGTTGAATTTGTTTTTGTGGCGCAGCCGGTTTTGCTGCCACCAGTCATCCCTGCGCTCGAATGCGATCCATGAACCCTCTTGAATTTGGCCCGGCCGATAGGGACCGGAGACGACCGGAAATTCAAAAACGATGGTGTTGAAATTCATATCCCCGTAGGCATGTTCCGGCAGAAGGGAAAAACCGCCCAAAGCAAGCAGGTTTTTCCAGTGAACTTCTTTGGCCGTAAAACGGATGGTGTGCGTGTCGATCACCTGCGGTGAATAAAAGCGCTCCATGTTGATTTTGTGGGGGCCGGTCATGTTTTGCGGATCCATGATGACATCATATGTCCACTTGACATCTCCGGCCGTAATTGGCTTTCCGTCGCTCCACCGGGCCTTTTTGTCGATGTGAAACGTATACGTGGTCTTGTCTTCTGAAATCATCCATTTACTGGCGATGGCGGGTTCATATTCCAGGTTGACCGGGTTGATGCCCAACAGCGACTCGAACATTACGCCGAAGATTTCCGATGAAAGTACATTCGTGTCCAGGTAATAGTTCAGGCTTTTGGGATACTGCCCGCCGAAGACGACGATCTCCCCCCCGGGTCGTGCGTCAGCGCTTGCGATGGGATCCGGCCGGTCCTCCCAGGAGCTGTCCGGAAAGACCTGTTCTGCAGAGGCTTTTGAAACTGCTCCAAGGGCAATGCCCGCAAATATAAGCAATGTGCAGATGATGAGAAATCGCTGCATGTATCTGACCTAAATACCTTTTAAAACATCGATCATGGAAAACACTCTTCCGGATTGTCTGCCGCGGGTCTTTTGGGATAAAAACAATACGGCGTCAAAAGTGCCCTGGGCATAAATATCACGGCCATTGATGTTGTGGACGAATTGGAAAACGGCGCTTTTGTCAGGGGAGACAAGGGTGTACGTGTGCCAACCATGACCAGTGATGTGCGCTTCAGGGACGCCCATTGCTTTCTGTTCCTCCGGATTTCGGACCTTGATGATGTCTGATTCGTTGAAAGCGATCCCCAATTGGTTGAAGTATCCGACCATGGCCCGGGCGGTTCCGCTGGTATCCGCTTTGGTTGCCTGGTGGCTTTCCCGTATGGACAGGCTGTACCCGGCAAAAAGGCCGGGGAAGTTTTCTGCCGCATGGGCCATCATGGCCTGAAGCCCGACGATCTGCTTTGCCATGTTGGGCGCGATGACCGCGCATATGGAAGAGGTCGCCACGGCCTGCACAAGTGCATCCCGGTCCCCTCCGGTGGTACCCATGACAAAAGGAAGTCCGTTTCTGCAGTAGAAGGCAGCGTTTTCATTTACCGCCGTGGGGTGAGTGAAATCAATGGATATGAAATCCCCCGTTTCCTGTTTGATGCTTTCCATGGCCGCATCCCGGCCGGCGGGCCGCAAAAGGGAAATCGACCGGCCGGCGATTCCGCAGGTGTCATCGGTAATTTCAGGCCCGGTAAGGGAGTATTCCACCAGTTCAAAACGGTTGTCGGACAGGACGTGGGAAACGAGCATTTTTGCGACGTTTCCGGGAAGCCCGTTGATCATAACTTTTTGTGCAGCCATTGATGCATCCTTATTTATGGATAAAGCGTGGCAAATCCAGTTACCTTATCATTATCAATATCTGCCGGCTGTTTCAACAGGTTTCCCGCAGGCTGCCGGTTGCCGTGAGGCCGCGTTTGGCCATATTTGCCTCCAAACGGATCATTGCATTGGAAACGATTTCGGCAAGCGGGGCAAGGCCGGTATCGGCACAGGTGTCCGGCAGCGCTTCCAGTTCAAATGACAGACCGGCAAGGGCGATCGGTATATATTTTTCAAACCGGGGTTTCTTTTTGACCCGGCTCAGAAACCCGTAGGCCCCAAGCGCCTGCATCAGCCTTGATATGCAGCAGTAGCGATAACCGATGACGAATCGTGAGGTGTCAAGATCGCCCCGGCCGATTTGGTTTTTCATGACATCTGCGGCATGGACAAGCAAGGATTCCCTCATTTCGCGGTTGAGGTTCACATAGGGGTCTGCCAGCAGCGAGGCCAGATCGTATTGAAAGGGGCCGAGCCGTGCCCCCTGGAAATCGATAATATAATAACGGTCTTTTTTTACCATGATATTTCTGGATTGAAAATCGCGGTGCATCAGACCGGTATATGCATTGTCAAGGATGGCGTCGGCCAGGTGTTCAAACGCCCCTGCAAGTGCTGACTCCGAATTGGCCCAAAAGCCTAAATATCCTTTTAAAAAACATTCCGTGAAATACCGGCATTCCTTTTCGAGGATCATTTTACGGTCATAGGATGCGCCCTCATAGGCCCACGTGGTATCAAATCCGTTTTTTCCGCGCACGGACATTTCAACGAGGATGTCGATGATCCGCCGGTAATGGGCAAGGGTTTTCTCAGCGCCGTTTTTACTGTCCGGCTGGTTTGAAACGACTTCCTGCAGCAGGGTGTCTCCCAGGTCCTGCATGAAAACAAGTCCGGAAAACCGGTCCATATCAAGGATCTCCGGCACCGGGATGCCATGTTCAGCCAAATGCCGTCCGATGGCGATAAAGGCATCGACCTGGGCCGTGGACGCATCCGCGTGAATACCGTGGTCGGCCATTATGATCGTCTTCCCGTCTTTTTCCACCCGGTACCATTTGCGGTCGGACCCGTCCCCGGCGAGCTTCAGCCTTTGCAGCGGCCCCGTAAAAGCGTTTCCGTAAACTTTTTCAAATACCACGGGTGTCATGTGGTCTGCCACGGCATCCCGAAAACGTTCCGGCGTGCCCAGATCGTTCCAGTAATGACCGGATACGGTATGGGCCGCAATTTTTTCCCCGGACCGTATCATTCGTCTGTATATGTCGATAATGCAGCAGGCCTCTCCCGGCGAAATAAATCGGTATATGGCCGGGTCGATCACGGAGATGCCCGTAAACGCGAGCAGCTTGCGGCCGGGTTTTTCCCTGCCCGAAAAACAATGTATCAGCCCGTCCGTATCAACCGACACCTTGTTGAACAGGGGATAATCGTGCATGACAAGGGTTGCCGGATATTTTCGGGAAACATGGGCGCCATAGATTTTCTGGATGTCGATATCGGTCAGGACATCGCTGTTGATGACGATAAACGGACCGTCAGAAAAAAAATCCGAAAAATTGCCCACGGCCCCCCCTGTACCCAGAAGAACAGGTTCGTACCGGATGGTGATATCAACGCCGTAATGCTGGTTTTTCAGGAAGGATTCGATTGTATTCGCCAGATGGTGGAGATTTACGGCGATATCGGTCACGCCGGCGCGCACGAGTCTCCTTATGATGATATCGATAATGGGGCGGCCGCCCACAGGAAACAGTGGTTTGGGAATTTTATGGGTATGCGGGTTCAGGCGGGTACCGAATCCTGCCGATAATACAAGCGCTTTCATGCGGTTATTCGTCTGTCCTTTTCAGCAGTGCCGTTCTGTCCAACGATTGCGGCCATGCTGCATTATCCGGTCAGTGTGATAAAAGACGCATGTAAAACTGCGTTTCTTTGACGAAATAGTCCAGTTTTTCCCTGTCTGTTTCGGGGTTTATCAGGCCGTGCTGGGTAAAATAGGAAACCGCATTTTTGTAGTTGATTCTGGAGAGCCCCTCAATATGGGTGATTTCCTGGCGCTTGAACATCCGATTTCCCATGGCCTGAATTTTTTTAATGGGGTCCTTGATGTCAAATATGGATTTGTCGGTATACCGCATGAAAAAATTCAGAACGACCCAGTATGAATCGAAATAGGCCGCAAGAAATTCGGCAAAAAACTGCAGTTTTCGAAAACCGGATGACGTGAGGTTGTACGTATCCGGCATCACGGGGTGCGGCATTAACAAGGCATCGTCGATAAAGGCCTTGATATTTTTCCTTACCGCCTTTTCTATCTCGTCATCGGGATCGAATATGAATTCAAGCTGGAAAAAGTCTTTCAAAAAAGCGTAATGGGGATGGACGCCGGAAGACTGAAACTGAAAGGCGTCGAGCGCCAGAATGGCCAGCGCCGTATATGCGCCCGGTATGAAGTGTATGATGCCGTTGTTTTTATAAAACTCCAAATTGGGGCGTTTGCTTTCATGCACCTTTATTATCGGGTTTGGCGGCGGAAATGCATTTTTGTGGGGCGCACTTCGATCAATGTATTTGTTTGCGGTAAAGGTGTCCATTACGTAGTCAATGGTGCTCTGCCGATCGATAAAAAGGGTATCGGCAAGCTTTGTCCGCTTGTTTTCGAGGTAGTTCATGTATGTTTCCATCGTTTCCATCAACTGCTTGTAATAAATTCTTTTGCGTGAGCAGTTGAGCAGTGCACCGGCAACAATGGCATAGGGGGTTATAACGGATTGTCCGTTAATTGCGCTGATGATTTTTTCGCCGAACCGGTAGCATCTCTCCTTTTGATCCTCTTTGGAGAGTTTCGAAAAGTCGATTTCCAGTCGTTCGAAATATTCTTTTAACGAAATCGGTGTTTCGAAATTAATATAGATTTTGCCATATTTTTTTCGTAATACTTTTCGCGCCTTAAATATGTTTTTCAGGTTTTCCGGGGTTTTTTTCCCGCCGCTAAGCTCGTGCACATAGGCTTTTTCCTCGAGAACCCGGTCATATCCGATGAAAACCGGAACAAAATACATGTCGTCCCAGTTGCTTTTCAGGTATGCCTCCCAGAGGAGATTGAGAAAGCCGATCTTTGGCGCCAGCAGCTTTCCGGTCCGGCTTCTGCCGCCTTCAATGAAAAATTCAACGTGAAAGCCTTCATCAAGTATTTTATACAGGTACGCTGAAAAGATTTTTGGATAAAGCGGTTCCCCTTTAAAGGACCGCCTGAGAAAAAAGGCGCCGCCACCACGGAAAATCGGGCCAAGGGGCCAGAAAGAAAGGTTTTTGCCTGCCGCAATGTGGGGGGTCGGCATGTTGTTGTGGTAAAACACGTATGACAAAATAAGGTAATCCAGGTGGCTCTTGTGGCAGGGGATCAGGATGGTGGGCCCTTTTTGGGATTGTTGTTTGATGCGGTTTAATCCGTCATAGTCGATGACCATTCCATCGAACATCATTCTCATGGTCCACCGAAGTCCCATGTCGAACATTTCAACGATTCGCTGGCTGTAGTCGGATGCAATTTCGTCGAGGTATCCCGCGGCCTCCTTCTGGGCGTCATGGATCGGTTTTTGTTTTTCAGCAGCATAAGAAATGATTGTACGCTGCATTTCCGGGTTGGTTAATACCTCTTCCATGATTTCTTCTCTTGATTTCAGCGCCGGGCCGGTAATGGACTGTCTGTGCCGGTTTATCTGGGCAAGCAGATGACGGCGGAGGAAGACCGCTTGATTTTTCTGGCTGTGCTCCCGAACCTCCTTTTGTTCAAGATAATCCCTGAGGTTTATGGGTTTGGCCGCTTCAATGATTATTTTTTTCGGATTGGTCAGTATCATGTAGAGCCGCCGTATCCTTCCCGGACGTTCCTTTGTGCCGAACAGGAGATCGATGACAGGCAGTTGCCTTGATTGAGGGGCTTTGTCGTAAAGAATAAGCTGTGGAACAAGATAAATGGGCTCATTTATGGTTTTCTGCATTTCGATGAGATAATCGACAGGATCGGTTCTCGATTCCACCATGCGCCGGTGAAGCCCTTTTTCCTCGATCAGTGAGATTATTCCTGATTCCCCGTTTAAAAGGCTTTTTTTGTAAAAATGTGCAGCATACGGGTTTGGGAATTTCCGGTGCGTATAAAGGTGACGTGCGTAAAAAAGAACGCCCTTTGCAAGCCGGCGGAAAGGCTGATAGAAAATAAACCTGTAATCAAAGCCGATAACCGGATATGGCAGTTTTTCATGCTTGAGGCGTGTATGATAAAACAGAAAGTCAAACTTGCTTTTATATTTGTTTACAAATACGACAATGCCTGATTTTTCTAGATTTTTGAGTGATTTTGTAAGTGTAGGGTCGAGTTTGATCCGGAAAAAAAGGACTTTGAGCAACAGACCGACAAAAAACCCCTTTTTTGAGGGGATATAGCAGAAATAAGGCCTATTCTCTTTCCGCTTTTCAGGTGGTTGATTTTGCGGTTCCGCATGCATTTTTGTTGATCCTGATTCCGGCAGGGGTCGTTTTAATAGGGCCATGATATCGTTGTTTTTTAAAGTTTATGGCTCATTACAGTATGGCGAGCGATGTTTTGCATGCGATGGCACCTTCATGGAAGTCCGTATAGGGTTCGTCCCAACTGTGTCCGTGCAAATCTCTACAATGAACGATAACGTCTTTCAATACCGGTTACAATAGCAACGGGCAATAGAAAATGCAAGTTGCAACCGTGACGGCTGGCAATTGATTTTTCCTTGCTTTACAATCAGGGTTGTGTTAGATGAAACTTCATATTATATTCAATAAGTAAGTAATCCCCCTTGGGAGCCCCGAATTATAAATTATGCGGATGAATATTTAAATTAAAGGAGGACGTGGCTTTATGAAGACTTTAGTTGGCGGTGCAGTAGCAGCCGTAATTGGTGTGATTGGTCTGGCGGTTTGGTTTTCCGAGTTCCTTACGCTTCTGGCCGGTGCCATTCCCGTAATGTTGCTCCTTGGCGGTTGTCTTGCCCTGTATCTGGGATTTGATGAATTGAAAGATACCTGGCAGAAAGAAACCCCGGTTGAACCCACTGCTGCAGGCGGTGGCGCAGAAGATGCAAACCATTTAAAAAAGGAAAATGAGGAGCTCAGAAAAGAACTCGAGGCCCTCAAGGCGAAATAATAAAGAATCGAATTCCCGAAATCTTTTGGCGGGATGTAAAACCCTGCAGAAATTTTTTCTGCAGGGTTTTTTTTATTGCCCTATTGTCCCGTCACCCTTTATTCATAAAGCCGGAAGGGTCGGCTGCATTCAATAAACGAATCAATCTCCGGCCGGCATTTTCGCAACATTTCGGTTACATTTCCGCCTGCTTCAATTTTTTGTCGGAGCTCTCCGTCGCCGAGAATCAAGTCAATGGGAAGCGTTTCAAATTCGTACTCGTAAGGCGGCGTCTTCCACTCAAACCGGTCTTTATGGTGAAAAAGGATCGCTGCAAGAAGTTTGAGCGAAGTTTCATAGGGTTTGTATCGGGCGGGATCGGTGACGTGAAGTTGAAAGCCGCGGCACGGGGTGCCTTTCCATTTGTTGGAAGTCGGCTCGAATACCGCCGGGCGAAGGGTGCAGCCTTCCAGTCGGTTGCCGCCCATAAAGGACAGTATCCTGTCTGTATCAAGAAAAGGCGCTCCGAAAAGCTCAAAAGGCTGCGTGGTGCCCCGCCCTTCAGAAATGTTGGTGCCTTCCCATATGACCTGGCCCGGGTATACCAGTGCGGATTCCGGTGTGGGAAGGTTGGGTGACGGGGCAACCCAGAAGAGTCCCGTATCCCGGTAATACATGCTTCTTCGCCAACCCTGCATGGGAATCACTTCCAGATTGCATCCGATACTGAAATGCGTATTGATCCAACCTGCATATTCTCCAATTGTCAAGCCATGCCGCATCGGTACGGGGTATCGTCCAACAAAGGAGGTATATGCAGCCTTGAGACAGTTCCCTTCCACCTGAATCCCGCCCGTTGGATTCGGCCGATCGAGCACGACAACGGTTATGTCCCTTTTTTTCGCTTCTTCGAGGCAGTATGCGAGCGTGGTTACAAAGGTGTAAACGCGGGTGCCCACATCGATCATGTCCACAATGAGCACATCAATCAGATCCATCATTTCGCCCGTGGGGCGGCGGGTTTTCCCGTAAAGGCTGAAAACGGGAATGGCAAGCTCCGGATCGTAAAGGTCTTCTGATTCGACCATATTGTCTTGTTTTTCAGCATACAGGCCATGCTGGGGTGAAAACAGGGCCGCAAGCCCGTTTCCATATATTTGGTAAAGTATATCCCTGGCGTGCGTAAGCCGGCTGTCCACGGATGCCGGGTTGCAGAGAAGCCCAAGTCGCTTTCCTTCAAGACACGCGGGCGGGGATTTTGCAAGATTTTCGAGTCCTGTGCGTATCATGCTCATGTGATCTTTCCTGAAATACCCTGTTCAATGTTTTTCTCAATAGCTTTTCATGTCCGGCTGCGCAAATGGAATGTGTGCGTTGTTTTGTTTACCACGACCCGGCAAAGCAATGCAATCTGTTATGCCGCCTGAAAAGGCGCACCATCTTTTCAGCGGCGATACAGGTCCGGTCATATGCGTTCCTGTCCTTTTGGTAAAAGGGTTGGATGGTACCGGACCCCAATATGTGCCTATATTTTATTTCATACTACTATATAAAGGGGGCGGGTGTTGTTTCGCCCGAATTTGCGTGAAATTCTCATGTGTGGGTTGAAAAAAAAAAGAAAATTGAAGAAAATGAAAGCAAGGGTTTGGTGACAGACATTTCCGGAAAAATCCAAAAGCAAAAAATAATGCCGGAAATGTTACAAATTTGTGGCAATTGCATATTACAGATTTGTTCAATAGTTATACTACTGATGTTCAAATTGCATTTGTATTCCATTAGATATAACAATGTTCATAATCGGGAGGTCTGATCCTCAAAACCGCTTCAAACCGAAGCGTACCTGATTTGACCATTATCGCGATCCGGAATATTTAAATAGTCATTCTGGTAAGCGTTGCCTTTTATTTGATTCCTTTCAAAAAATGATGTTGCGTCTTAGAACCTTCCGTTTTTATACCTGAGCAGGTTGCACATATTGCAATCAGATGATTCGGCTGTTTTCGGTTTTTCGCAAGCGGGTTACTCGCAGATAATCTATATATATTTTTGTTCATTGTTCATCCGGTTTTACGAAAATGGAGATTGCTTCATGGAAACCCTGTGGAAAAAAGCTAAAATTGCCATTAAAGAACAAATCCCTTCAAATCTCTACCGGCTATGGATCGAGCCCATTGCTTTTCTTGAAACCGGCGAGGACAACCAGATCGTTTTATCCTGCCCGAACTTTTTTATTAAAAAACGAATACAGGCAAATTACGAATCACTGATCAATAATGAACTCAGCCGCGCTGCGGGAAGGCTTTTGACTTTTTGTTTCAAGATTAACGGAAACGGCAATGGTGGGTCAAAAAAGTCCTCAGAGATAAAGGAACAGGGCGAAACCTCTCAGCTTTTGCTCCCGGGGGTCCGGGTGCAACCGTTAAATGGCCGCAAATTTCGCAAGGATTATACCTTCAATCATTTCGTCGTCGGCAATAACAGCGACCTGGCATACCGTGCGGCCTTTTCCCTTGCATCCAAAAAAATGTCCGAGCCGAATGCACTGTTTCTGCTTTCCAAGTCAGGGATGGGGAAAAGCCATCTTTCACAGGCGGTAGGCCACAAAATTCTTTCCTCGCAGCCCCGGGAAAGAGTCTATTATATGTCCGCGGAGGATTTTACCAATGACATGGTACACAGCCTTCGCAACAACACCATTGAAAGCTTTAAGCGAAGATATCGGGAAAACTGTGACGTGCTGCTTCTTGAAGAGGTGCATCTGCTTTCCGGACGCACCCGAACGCAGATGGAACTGGCATTGACGCTTGACTACCTGCTGGAGTCAGGGAAAAAGCTCATTTTCTCCAGTTGCTATGCCCCCTCTGAAATTCCCAAAATGAGCGATCATTTGGTTTCACGGCTTTCCCAGAGCATGCTTACCGTAATCGAAGCGCCTGATTACCGGACCCGTCTCAAAATTTTACGCCAGAAGGCGGCCTCCAGGGGAATGGACATTCCGGTAGATGTCGCCGAATACATGGCAAGCGAGCTTGCGGACAATGTCCGCCAGATTGAAAGCGGGCTTGTCAGCGTGATATCCAGATCCTGTCTGATGGGGGTTCCCATTGATCTGAAACTCGCCGAAAACGTGGTGCAGAATATCATTGCCCAGAGAAAGAGCATCACCGTGGAGGCCATCACCCGCCTGGTGGGGCGAGAGTACGGTGTCTCCGTAAAGGATGTGGTTTCCAAGTCCAGAAAGCAATCCATTGTAAGGCCGAGGCAGGTCGCTATTTTTCTGTCCAGAAGGCACACCAATCAGTCCCTGTCGGATATTGGAAAGAAATTCAATCGACTGCACGGTACAGTGATTCATTCCATCAATAGCGTGGAAAAGGAAATGAAGCGCAAGGGCGAGGTATACCAGCAGGTTGGGATTATCGAGAAAAAAATCGAATCCGGGCAGTTTTAGGTTGGATATCGAAGATCGGCACTGAACCCGCCGTTGGCAGGTCCGAAACGATGCCGCAATAATTACCAGAGAGATGAACGGGCATATGGGGCTTTCTTCGAAGGTTTTTGATCAGCTTTGCAGTATCGTCGGCAGGGATCATTGCTCCCGTCTTGCCGAAGATCAGGTATGCTACGCATATGATGCCACCCGAAGGTTTTATCCTCCCGAAGCCGTTGTTTTCCCCAAGGATGCGCAGGATGTATCTTCTGTTTTGAAGCTTGCAAACGAACACGGATTTTTTGTGACCCCCAGGGGTGCGGGATCCGGCATGAGCGGTGGGTCCCTGCCGGTGAAAGGCGGCGTCGCAATGGTGATGACCCGGTTCGACCGGATTGTGAATATCGACACGGACAACCTGGTGGCCGTTGTGCAGCCGGGGGTGATCACCGGGGTTTTTCAGAAGACGGTTGAACGCAAGGGTCTTTTTTATCCGCCGGATCCGTCGAGCGCCGACTTTTCGACACTCGGCGGCAACCTGGCGGAATGTGCCGGCGGCGCCAGCGCGGTCAAGTACGGCGTAACCCGGGACTACGTGCTCGGCCTGGAAGTGGTGCTGCCGACCGGTGAAATCGTGCATTTCGGCGTACGGACGGCAAAAGGTGTGGTCGGTTATGACCTTGCCCGGTTGATCGTGGGCTCAGAGGGCACCCTGGGGGTGATTACAGAGATGACCCTTCGCCTGCTTCCGCTTCCGGAAGCATCGAAAACCCTTCTGGCGGTTTATGACAAAATGGAAGACGCTGCCGAAGGGGTTTCCGAAATCATCCGCCGGGGGATCATTCCAAGAGCCATTGAATATATGGACAATGCTGCGATTCGATGCGTGGAAGGGCATCTTGGCGCCGGGCTCCCATTGGATGCGGAGGCGATCCTCCTTATAGAGATCGACGGAACGGAAACCGAAGCCGGTTTTTTGATGGACAAGGTTGTTGCCGTGCTTGGCGATACACCGTGCCGCAGTATCCACGCAGCCGGCAGCAAGGAAGAAGCCGCACTATTGTGGAAAGCGCGAAAGTCCATATCGCCTGCCCTGCGGCGCTATGGGACCGGAAAGCTCAATGAGGATATCGTTGTGCCCCGCAGCCGGATTCCGGATATGGTGGCGAAAATACGGGAGTTGAGCGAAAAAACAGGGCTGACCATGGTCAGTTTTGGTCATGCCGGGGACGGCAATATCCATTTCAACGTCATGTTTGACAGGGATGACGCCCGGCAGACAAGCCTGGCGCTTGAAGCGGTAGATGCCGTGTTTGATTATACCCTGGCCCTGGGCGGCACGCTTTCCGGTGAGCACGGCGTGGGAATTGCAAAGGCGCCTTATATGGACAAGGAAGTTTCCGGCGATGTGCTCGCCTTGATGAAGCGGATCAAACGGGCATTTGATCCGGCCGGTATATTAAACCCTGGGAAAATGCTTTTGTAAAAGATGGCTAATAAGAAAATGGATGATAGGGTGTAAATAGCACGGGCAGCCCCATGGGCTGCCCGTGCTATTTTATTTGAGATTGGGTTACTGAATTTTTTGTGAAACTTCATATGCGCTGATCATGTCTTCCAGCTGTTCAATTTTTAACTGTTCGGACTGTTCCACGGCACATCTGAGCCGTACAGCGCAGAATTTTCTGCAGAGTGTCGCGCTGAAATCGAAACTGCCGTAGCAATCCACCGTGTCAGTATATTCAATGTCCTTGAAAAATTGTTCCATATCACCTCTTTTAAAAGTTCAATATCGTGCGCATTTCGTCATGCAGATGACGGTTTGTCGCGAGAATTTCCCGTTTATTGATTGTATAGGGAAATCCCGAGAAGTCCGTTACCACAGCACCGGCTTCTTCCGCGATCAGGGCGCCCGCCGCGGTGTCCCATGGCTGCAAATGTTCTTCCCAGAACCCTTCGAACCGTCCGCAGGCCACGTAGCAAAGATCCAGTGCGGCGGAGCCCAGGCGCCTGACTCCCTGGGATGCATTCAGCATGTTTTCGAAACGGGTCATGTATTGTCTGCTGTCTTTTTTGACATCATAGGGAAAGCCCGTTACAAGAAGCGCATCCGACAGGCTCCGGCATTCCGAAGCATTTATATGATGATCGTTTAACCATGCCCCCTTGTTTTTTACAGCTGCAAAAAGCTCTCCGCTTATCGGCTGCAAAACGATTCCCACACGGATTTCTCCGGAAACGGCAAATGCGATGGAAATGGAAAATATCGGCACCTGGTGGGCGAAATTGGTGGTTCCGTCCAGAGGGTCAATGATCCACCTGTAATTCGATTCCACATGGTTTTTTTCCCGGCTTTCCTCGGCAAAAATGTCGTGTTCCGGAAATTTTTCCCGAATGGCATCCACGATATGTTTTTCGGATTCGAGATCCGCTTCAGTAACCAGGTCTTTCGGCCCTTTTTTCTGAATCGCCTTGAGCCGTCCCAGGTGTCTTCTCAATATCCCGGCGCTGCCATATGCCGCACCGATACCTACATTTTTTACATGTTCCAGATCAATCGTCATGCAGATTCCACTGCCAGGAAGCATTGTTTCCCGGTCATTGCTCAATGGTAAACGGTTGTTTCCGGATGTCCCGGCGACCGGTCCACCGTTACGGTGCCGACACTGGCATTAGCATTAACCATTGCTTCCATTTTGTCAATCAAAGGATGCAGGCTTTTGCTGTCTTTGGCGCAGATCGGGAATCCGCCGGTCTGCGCAGCCACTTGGTCGACGGTGGTTTTCGCCAGCTTGTCCGCCTTGTTTAAAACAAGTATAAGCGGAATATCCTCCAGGCCAAGTTCCTCGATAATCGATTCCACCGATTCCACCTGGGATTCATACGCCGGATTGCTGATATCGATGACATGAAGAAGGATATCCGCATTCTCCAGTTCTTCCAGGGTTGCGCGAAAGGCCACCTTAAGCTCCCTGGGGAGATCTTTTATGAATCCAACGGTATCCGTGATAATCACGTCCGTGTCCCTGGGGAACCTGAGCCGCCTGCTCGAAGGATCAAGCGTGGCAAACAGGCGGCTTTCAGCCAGCACGTCACTGTTCGTCATGGTATTGAGCAGTGTTGATTTGCCGGCATTGGTATACCCGATAATGGAAATGACGGGAAGCCTGTTTCGGGTTCGTTTGGCTTTTTGACGGCCCCGATGTTTTTTTACATTTTCCAGGGATTTTTCAAGCCGTGTGATTCTGTCCCGAACGCGCCGCCGGTTGATCTCCAGTTTTGTTTCACCGGGGCCGCGGCCGCCGATACCGCCGGTCAGCCGGGACATGGCCGTATTTTTCGTTGCCAGCCTTGGAAGCATGTATTTCAGTTGTGCCAGCTCGACTTGTATCTTGCCATCACGGGACGTGGCGCGCTGGGCGAATATGTCCAGTATGAGCTGGGTGCGATCGATGACCTTGAATTCAGTAAGGTCTGTAATTTCCTTGATCTGCGAAGGGTTCAGCTCCTGGTCGAATATAATGAGGCTTGCGCCGCACTGCATGGCATGAATGGTCAACTCCTCCAGTTTGCCCGTTCCCACGACAAATCGTGGATTTATTTTCTTTCTTGACTGCAGCACGGTGTCGATGACCTCAATGCCGCACGAGCGGGCAAGCTCCGTAAGCTCTTCCAGGGAAGCTATGGCGTGGTGCTTCGGCTGGGTGGTAACGCTTACCAGCAGGGCCCTTTCCTTGCCCGTATCGACCCGTCGCAGCCCCTGGTAATGGGACAGTTCATCTTCTATTGCCCTTATCAGTTCAAGGCAGTCGACGTCGGCAGCCGGACCTGACGCCGGACCCGAAAGAGGTGTCGGTGTCAGTAAACGATGCTGCTCCCCACTTTTTGCGGGTTGCGGAAGAATATGGGCAATATGCATAAATCCCGGTTTCCCGTCCGGTGCTACCGTTATTGCCGCCATCAAGTCGAGACGGAGAAGGGAAAGGTCGGTCAGATCGTCTTTTGTGAGTTCTTCTTCCTTGACGTGTGTATGAACGCACCGTATACCTTTCAGCCTGCCGGGGGGCGCCTTGTAATCGCTGGTATCGGGAATGTCGATCTTGCGGTGATCCCCCACGATGACCGTAACAAGTTTTCCGGAACGGTCGATCAGCAGACCGATCTGCCGCCGGATTTCGTGCGTAAGTGCGCAGAGTTCTTCCGTCAATTGCATTGAAACGACCGATTCGGGAGAAATGCGGTGGTGGTGCAGATTTTCAATCCGGCGAAGCTGGGTTGCTTTCAGCCCGCCGGTATTACCATAAAGTTTTTTCATTTACTGTTACAGGACAAATCCTTTCATACCGTTTTTCAATTTGTTTCAAACCCCTGGCCGTAATCGCCGTACGCCATGTTTTCAAACCGCGTGAATTCCTTTTTGAACACAAGGCTGCACGTTCCCGTCGGCCCGCTTCTGTGTTTTGCCAGGTGAATTTCCGCTATATTTTTGTTGGGATTGTTTTCCTCTGTATTATATGCGTCATCCCTGTAGATAAATATAACCAGATCCGCGTCTTGTTCAAGGGCACCGGACTCCCTCAGGTCGGAAAGTTGGGGGCGCTTGTCGCTTCTATCCTCAAGCCGGCGGTTTAACTGGGACAGGGCGATTACCGGAATGCTCAATTCCTTGGCCAGCCCTTTGAGCGTCCTTGACATTTCTGAAATCTCCAGATCCCGTCGTTCCTGGGCCCTTGCCGGCCGCATGAGCTGAAGATAATCGATAATGATCATCCCGATATTTTTTTCACGTTTCAGCCTGCGGGCCTTGGTCTTGACGTCCAGGGAGCTCAGATTGGTTGAATCGTCTATGAAAATGGGGGCGCCGGACAATACGCCGGCGGCATTTGTCAGGCTGAGCCAGTCGTCTTCATTGAAAAAGCACTCCCGAACGCGTGCAGAATCAATCCTTGCCTCTGAACAAAGCAGCCGGAGCGACAATTGCTCTTTTGACATTTCCAGGGAAAAAATGACAACGGGAATTTCTGCTTCTACCGCCGCATAGCGGGCGAGATTCAGGGCGAAAGCCGTTTTCCCCATTCCGGGGCGGGCGGCCATGATAATCAAATCGGATTTTTGGAAACCCGTGGTCAACTGATCGAGTTTCTTAAAACCGGTGGGGACGCCCCCCATCATGGACCCCGTGCCCTGGCGTTCTTCCAGGGCATCGATGTTGGAATCGATTATTTTCCCCAGGGGGAAAATGTTTTGCTTGACCTTCTGCTCCGCGATATCAAAGAGCATGCTTTCCGCATAATCGATCACTTCTTCGACGTCACCGCTTTCTTCATAGCACCGGACAACGATTTCGTTTGCCGTGGTGATCATTTTTCGCAAAGCCGCTTTTTCGTGAATGATTTTGGCATAATGTTTTGCATTGGCGGGCACAGGTGCCGTATCGACGATTTTTGCCAGATACACCGCACCGCCGATCGATTCGAGCTGGTTGCTGACCTTCAGGCGTTCTGCAAGGGTGACCAGGTCAACCGGCTCGTTTTCCGAAAAGAGTTCGGTGATGGCGGTAAATATTTTACCGTGGGCGGGCTTGTAAAAATCATCGGGTGTGACGATTTCAATGATATCCAGAAGGATGTTGTTGTCCAGAAGGACGGCACTTATAATGGATTCTTCCGCCTCGATGCTCTGCGGCGGCAGCTTTTGGAAGGAGGGGTCATTTGTAGCTCTGGAGCCTTGTTTTTTCATGGGCATCGGTAAAAACCGTGATTAATCCGTTCGGTGCAGGGGCACGGCGGGCCGTGCCCCTTACGGAGCCTGCGGCTCCTCCCTTCTCTATGCTTCTTTTTTTTCTTCCGCCTTGTCCGAGACAACCTCAACGGTGATTTCCGGCCTTATGCCCTCGTATACCCTTATGGGTACCTGGAACGAGCCTGTCTGCTTGATGGGTTCGGCAAGCAAAATCATTCTTTTTGGAAGCTCAATGCCCTTCTGTCTCAGGGCCTCTGCAATGTCTTTCGTGTTTACGGAGCCGTAAAGGCGATCCCCATCGGCAACCTTGGCGGTAATGCGGCAGATCACGCCCTGGATTTTTTCCGCCATCTGGGATGCGGTTTCACGTTCCTTTGCCATCTGCAGTTCGATTTTCACCCTTTCCTGCTCCATCTGTTTCCGGCTCCGGTCTGTAGCGAAAACCGCTTTGCCCTGCGGAATCAGAAAATTTCTGGCGTATCCGTTTTTAACATCCACCTCGGAACCGATAATTCCCAGGGAGTCAATGGTTTCTTTTAATATGACTCTCATCGTGTAACCCTCCGGTATGTGTTTTCCTGTCTTATGATGATAACTGGTCCTTGTCGCCGCTATTTATCCGCCTCAGATTGAACCACGTATCGAAAAAACCGAGTCCGATGACGAAAAGCAGCAGAAACTGCTGAATTACAAGCGCACCGTAAACAAGTACACGGATAAATAAAGGGACCTCTTTTTTGTCAAAATAGAACGAAATAATGGCAAATCCCTGGAGCAGATATACCATCATTGCCACTATCAAAATGTTCAGCGCAATCACCCGGGGCGCCTGGAACGGGAAAAGCAGGAAAAGGCCGCATCCGATAACCCCCCACACCAGTCCATCCGGCGCCTGCCATACGTTCAGATGGCCCAAAGCCGGTGAATGAAAACCCGCGGCCCTGAGTATGATACGTCCAAGAAGCAGGTTTATCCAGGCCGCAATTGCAAGCATCGATGCAGTCAATGCCGGCAATATGGCAAGCAGGGCATAATGTATCTTTTCGACGGACGCTTCAAGAAGCCGTATCATTTCATCGGATGTTTCCACCTGCTTGTAGAGCGAAATCATTACATCCAGATTTTTTTTGATATGTTCTGATACAAGGCTGAAAGCCCCGGTCCCGGCAAGATTTCCCGCAAGAACAACAAATAAAAAACCAGCTCCAAGGATCGTCAATGTCGAATACGCAATTGTTTTTTCAATGGGCGTATGGCGCTTTACATATTTGCCCAGCAGAAAGCCGTGCCCCAGCATCCCAGCCATCAGAATCGTATCCGAATTGAACCCTCTTGTAAGGCCGTAGAATATCAGAATTCCCAGAACGGATACAAAGAAAGCCGTCTGTGCGCCGAACCTGACATGATAGAAAATAACAGGAAGCGGCAGAAGGAAGAAGCATACAAAGCCCAGTACCGGCAGATAAACGGCTGCGGCGCAGCACAGGGCAATGATTGCCGTACCGGCGATCAAATCCCACGCTGTCGCGTCAAATGGCGTTCTGGTCAATCGAATCCGTGCTCCTACATGCCGGCTTGATAAAACCGGGTCCTGTATCATCCGGCCAACTGCTTACTGCTCGTAATTTCCCACGTACGGCAGCAGGGCTATTTTTCTCGCGCGCTTGATTTCAAGGGCAAGGTGACGCTGGTGTTTTGCACAGGTTCCCGATATCCGCCGCGGTATGATTTTGCCCCGCTCGGTGATGAAATACTTGAGTGTATTGGGTTCCTTGTAATCTATTTTAAGTTTGCCGTCGGCACAGAAGCGGCATACTTTGCGCCGATGGAAAAAACGTCTTTTTGTCATTACTGCCATTATCAGTTACTCCTTATCGGCGCTTTCGGGTTCCCCGGGTGATGAAGTTTCTTCTTCGGCCGCTGCCGTTTCCGTTTCTGCGGCTTCTGTTTCCGTTTCGGCGATATTTTCCTCCGGCTCTGTGGCTGCCGGCTTTTCTTCCGGTTTTGTCATTTCCGCCTTCAGGGCATCGGCGTCGACATCTTCTTCCAGGCGAATCGTCATGAATCGCAGGATTCGATGGTCCTGGCTGAGAATCCTTTCGACCGCCTCGACGGCTTGCCCGGTTGCGCAGTAATCCGTTCGCACATAGTATCCCTGGTTCTTTTTCTGTATGGGATACGCCAGTTTTCGGCTGCCCCACTCGTCAAATACCAGGAGGGTTCCGCTGTCCGTGGAGATCAGCGTTTCGACACGGTCAAGAAGCGTCTTTCTGTCCTCTTCCGGGAGATCCGCCTCAAAGACAATAAATGTTTCGTACCTGTTCATTCCTACTCCTTTCGGTTCATTCAGCCCCGGCTATGTGTCGCCGCCGGAGCAAGGATAAGGTGTTTCTTTAAATCTTACTATTAAACGATTTTTTATATATGTTGTCAAGAAGAATTACTCAGAAGACGCGATCTTCGGTAATGCTCCCGGGAAAAAGTCAGTGCGGTACTCCATCGAATGTCATTTTAATTATTACTGGACATTTACTGCATAGTTATTATAAAAACATATAGAAACAATCATACATCCTTTTGCCGGCCTCGCGGCAGGGGTTTGCAAAATAGACAGAATTATCTTCCTGACGAGCCCTGATTAATGATCATCTGAAACAAATGTTTCAGGAACGATTTTCAAGCACACAGCCAAACACCACTAAATAATGCTATTATTGTCGGAATGCAAGATTTTTTGAGATAATCATCCCACATTGAGTTAAATAAAATTGTGACAACGATTATTGACTCAGTCTCATTGCTTCCTTACCTTGCACCGGAGAAAAGCCGGTTTTATTTACGCTTGTTTTCGACGGGCCCGGATGATTATGCTCCATCAACCGCAATTCCCCCTTTTCCGGTCATTGTCGGTACCGGTCCTTTCTCTATGGTTCTTTCCGCTGCGCTTGCAAGTGATGCGGATCCGTCCTTGCTTCCGCTCGTTTTGTTCTCCCAGAAGGATGCTTACGAATCGGAACACCCGCCTTCCCTTTTTAACCGTAATCCCCTGGTCGATGAACAATGGCAAAAAATCTTCTCCCGGCATAACCGGTCGGAAGCAAAATCCTCGTTGCTGCTTTTAAAGGACCAAGTCAGCCATGACAACAGGCTTCTGCCGTTTCAGTCAATATTTTTCTGCCAGTTCCGGCGGGTCTGTTTCCCGCCGGTCTGCCCCCATTGCGGGCATGAACTTCATCTTTGCCGAGACGACACGGTCTTGAACAAATTTGGGCTGCCGCCATATTCGACAACACTCGCGCGCCATTTGTTTTGCGGTTCCTGCATCCGTTCCGGGGAAGCTGCGGAATTCTATGTTTTGGCGAAACAACACGATGACCCTGAAATTTTAGTTGAAAAAGACGATTTGATCCGGAAAATGGGACATCTCAACGCAGGGCGGATTCATGGTCAAACGCCGTTGCCCTGTCCGGACTGCAGCGAATGGAAAACCTGTTTTGGCCCGGAAAGCCTTGTAGTGGATAGAATATTGGTTTTTTCGTTTTTCCCTTTCTACATGCTGATTTTCAATGCGGACAAGATCGCCGAAGAAGACCTCAAAAAGCTTGAATCCGGGGAAGCACTCACTTCATTGGAAGCAGCGCCCAAAAAAGAGGATTCGCCGGAAGGAGAACCGCAAGGCATTGTTTTTGTTTTACAGCGCATACTGCGCCGCTGGCAGGCAGAAACGGGGGAATCCCCTGCGGTAACAGAGCCTTCCGCCGCAGCGGCGCAGGCGGATTCCCCCCTCGATTCGGGCCCGAACCATGATCTGGAACCCACCCGGATCCTGACCGCAAAGGAATCAAAGCGAATAACCAGGCCGGGTACGGCAGCGCCTATCACCGGTCAGGATTTTCAAAAGACCGTCATTATTCAAAAAAACCGGTCAGGTGCCGGTATCGCAAGCGATTCGACAGGGAAGGATCTGGATAAAACCCGTGTACTTCGGCCGACGTTACCTCTATCGGGCCCTGCAAACCATACCGCCGCAGATGACGCTGGTTGGCTTGAAAAGACCCGGATTATAACTTCCGTACCCATGAAAGCCTCGTCCTTGAGCGACAATCAGGGTCCTGTTCCGGAACCATCGGGGAATCCGGCAGCGTGGCCGCCGCAGGGCCTGGAAGGTAAAACTGTCGCGCAGAAAAAACATGTGCCGGATGGGAAAACGACAACTTTCCCCGGCGAAAACGTGGCTGTCAAAGCCGCAAATATGGATCCTGTCGATGCCCTGCGGCATATATGAATGAGAAATGATCCGTTGCCGCCGCCGATCCCCCCGGAATTGCTGTTGACATAAAAGACCCCGGCTGATATTACTTTCCCGTTATCTTACAATACAACCTTTTGAAATCATAATTAATAGATTTTTCATGGTTTCGTGTTTTTTTGAATGAACAAACCCGCAGGACAGGACAATGCCCATGGAAAAACAACACGTGGTCGAGGATATTCGGTTGAGTGAATCGTGGCGGTTATTTAAAATACTGGGAGAGTTTGTAGAGGGTGTGGAAAAGCTTCACGATCTGGGTCCCGCTGTCAGTTTTTTCGGTTCCGCCCGCATCACGGAAGACAATCCTTATTATGCTTCCGCTGTTGAAATCGCAGCGAAGCTTGCTGAAAACGGTTTCGGCGTGATCACCGGCGGCGGCGGCGGCATCATGGAGGCTGCCAACAGAGGGGCGGCCGGCAAGAACGGCAAATCCGTCGGTCTGAACATCGTGCTGCCCCATGAGCAGGCGCCCAATCCGTATGCCGACATCAAAATCGAATTCGACTATTTTTTTGTCCGCAAGGTAATGTTCGTCAAGTATGCCTGCGCCTACGTGATTCTGCCCGGGGGGTTCGGCACCCTTGATGAATTGTTCGAGGCGGTCACGCTGATACAGACGGACCGGATCAAAGCGCTTCCCGTTATTCTGTTCGGCACCGGGTACTGGTCCGGGCTCATGGACTGGATTCGGCAGCAGTTGCTTGAAAATAAGCTGATATCCCCCGGGGATCTCGATATTATACACTTGACGGACGATCCGGAAGAGGTACTGTCTATCGTCAAGAATGCAATCGGCATGTGATCGGAAGGATGGCCATAATCCGCACCGATTCGTTGATTATGATAACTGTACTATAACCGCATATGCCGGGGAGATCGGTCCGGTCGGGGCAGGGTCACGTGAAGAGCACCCACCGTAAATACGTGCAGAATGCTTCAAATATGGTGCAGCTCGAAGACGGCAGTGTTGATCTGGTCGTGACCTCCCCCCCTTATCCAATGATCGAAATGTGGGATGCGTGCTTCGTCCGGCAGGATCCCGGTGTTTTTCCGGCCCTTCAAGCAGAGGATGGCTGGAAGGCCTTTGATCTCATGCACCGGGTGCTTGATGGCGTCTGGGACGAAATATGCCGCGTTCTGAAACCGGGCCGGTTCATCTGCGTCAATATCGGAGATGCCGTCCGGAAGACCGGCGGTGAATTCGGGCTTTTCCCCAATCACTTTCGTATCCTCAGCGCCATGGTCGACAGGGGGATGACGCCGCTTCCCTGCATCCTGTGGCGCAAGCAGACCAACGCCCCCAATAAGTTCATGGGATCCGGAATGCTTCCGGCAGGCGCCTACGTTACCCTGGAGCATGAATATATCCTGATTTTCCGGAAAGGGGGGAAGCGCTCTTTCAAAACGGCCGAAGAGCGGCAGGTCCGGCGGGAAAGCGCCATTTTCTGGGAAGAGAGGAACAACTGGTATTCCGATATCTGGTACGACCTGAAAGGGATACGCCAGCAGCTCGCAGACAGCCGGGTGCGGAAGCGCAGCGCTGCCTTTCCCTTTGACCTGCCATACCGACTTATCAGCATGTATTCGGTTGCCGGGGATACCGTGCTTGATCCGTTTTCAGGCATCGGGACCACGATGTTTGCCGCAATGGCAAGCGGGCGCGGCAGTATAAGCGTTGAGATCGAAAAGGATTTTGACCTAATCGGCTTGCATACGTCTTTACATGCCGGCGAAATTGCCGGTTTTGCAAACAGGCTGATGCAATCGCGCATCGATCGCCATATGACGTTTGTCGAAGAGAGAATTCGGGACGGCAAACCCATGAAATACATCAATCGGATTTACGGGTTCCCGGTTGTGACCCGGCAGGAAACGGATCTTTTTTTCCGCCCCCTTGCAGCTGTTCATGCAGACGGGGAAGACGGTTTTACCGTAGAATATGCCGGAGTGTAGATGTGTCGGGGCTCCAAACCCTTTGAACAGATGAAATACATGCCATGAATGCCATTTTTTTTGCTATTGTCGCGGTCGCCTTCCTGTTTGCCGCATTTCACCAGTTGACCGGTGATTTTGCCGCAGACCACATGATGCCCATCGGGCAGTTATCCCAGGCGATAGTGGATTCGGCCGGCGGCGCCGTGGAGTTGGCCATCGGGCTTATCGGTGTAATGACCCTGTTTCTGGGGTTGATGAAAATCGCCGAAGAGGGGGGGCTGCTCAGGGTATTATCCCGCTTGATCCGCCCCCTGATGGTCAGGCTTTTTCCGGATGTCCCGCCGGATCATCCGGCTATGGGCGCCATGATCCTGAACATGTCCGCAAATGCACTTGGCCTCGGCAATGCGGCCACCCCTTTCGGTATACGGGCCATGCAGGAACTCGACCGGCTCAATTCCGAAAAGGGTACCGCCACAAATGCCATGGCCCTGTTCCTTGCCATTAACACGTCGAGCGTCACCCTGCTGCCGACCGGGGTAATCGCGCTTCGGGCCGCGGCCGGATCCGCTGATCCGGCCGGCATTCTGCCCACCACGCTTTTTGCCACCATCGGGTCCACAATTGTCGGAATTACCGCAGCAAAACTGTATCAGCGGTTTTCAAGTCCAAACCCCCCAGTGCAAAAATCGACCCTGCCGCCCCATGCCCAAGATGCCGCCAACACCGCAGGGGAAGCAGGCGTCGGGGATAAGGACGCCGGAGCCCGTAAACTGTACGAAGAATCCGGTACCGGGTATCCGCCATGGGTCAGCATCACGGCCGTAATCATACTGGTATTGTTGATCCCGCTGATGATTATTTACGGCGACATTGTCGCTCCCTGGATCATTCCATCGCTGGTCGTCGGTTTTCTGTTTTTTGGCATGGTAAAAAAAGTAAGGATCTACGAGGTTTTTGTGGAAGGCGCCAAGGAAGGTTTCCAGGTGGCCATACGCATCATCCCTTACCTGGTGGCGATACTGGTGGCGGTGGGGATGTTTCGGGCAAGCGGCGCCCTGGGGGCCATGGTGGGGATATTCGGCAGCTGGACATCCATGATCGGACTGCCCGCGGAAGCATTGCCCATGGCCCTCTTGCGCCCCCTTTCCGGTTCTGGTGCCTACGGTATACTGGCATCCATCATTAATGATCCGCTCATCGGCCCGGACAGTTATACCGGGTACCTGGTAAGCACGCTGCAGGGATCCACGGAAACCACATTTTATGTGCTGGCCGTCTATTTCGGCGCGGTTTCGATCCGCAGGGTCAGACATACCCTTGCCGCCGCACTGACCGCGGATGCCGCGGGAATCCTGTTTGCCGTTCTCGCATGCACAATGTTTTTGAGATAGTGCTTGCCAGGAACTTATCTCAAAATTATCTTTCGGCCCAATATCTTTGTTGGATAATCGAAATCGGTTTTTTCAAATCAACAGAACACGACATCTTCTTTTTGAAATGCGGCAACCACAAAGCTTTTCGTGTATAAGTGACCTATGCTTTTCTTAAGACAAGGATGCCCACCGGGATGTCTGCCGCAAGGAGAAATTTGAAATGGTTCAGCAGGAAAAAATGTCAAAAAAATACGGAATGTCGCCGGGATCGCTGGTATATACCGGTGAAAAGGCCTCCCATGAGCCGGTAGCCATAACGCTTATCGACTACAGTTCCGAAGGGATTGAAGAAAAAACCGGTTTATCGATAGAAGAGTGTGAAGCCTATATTCAGCGGGATTCGGTGACGTGGATCAATATTTCCGGAGTTCATAATCCCGAGATCATCGAAACGCTCGGGAAAATGTTTCACCTGCATCCGCTTTTGCTTGAAGACGTGCTCAATACCGCCGGGCGCCCCAAAATCGACGATTATGATGACCATCTGTTTGTGGTCCTCAAGATGATTGATTACAGGACGGATGTGCAGGTGATCGATCACGAGCATGTCTGTCTGGTCATACGTGAAGGACTGGTTATTTCATTGCAGGAGTATGAAGGGGATGTTTTCGGGCCCGTAAGGGAGCGCCTGCGGAAGGGGAAGGGGCGTATTCGCAAGTCCGGTGCGGATTACCTTGGCTACGCGCTGATTGATATTATCGTGGATCATTATTTCTGGGTGCTCGAGGAGTTGGGCGAAAGGATCGAGGAATTCCAGGATGCGGTGCTGGTGAATCCTGATCCGTCTGTTCTTGAGGCGGTTCACAGTCTGAAGCGGCAGGTGATTTACATCCGGAAATCGGTTTGGCCCGTGCGGGAGATCGCCGCAGCCCTACTGCGGAGCGAATCCGGTTTGATAACAAGAGAAACCCAGTTATTTCTGCGAGACGTCTATGATCACACGATTCAGGTGGTGGAAACCGTGGAGGTGTTTCGGGAAGTGCTGGCGAGCGTGCTGGATATCTATCTTACCAGCGTCAACAACAAGATGAGCGAGGTGATGAAGGTGCTCACCGTCATTGCCACTGTTTTTATCCCCCTGACGTTTCTTGCCGGCGTGTACGGCATGAATTTCGAATTCATGCCGGAACTCCAATGGCGGTATGCATACCCTGCGGTGTGGGCGGTTTTCATTTTTCTCGGCAGCGGTATGATGGTATGGTTCCGGTATAAAAAGTGGTTTTGATGATGTTGCTGCAGTTTCTCCGGATTGCCGAAGATATATGATCAGAAATTGGTGTCCGGATTTTTTGCATACGTTTGAATAAAAGCTTGATTGGTAAAGGGATAAAGAGGATCGCTGGTGGCTTCAGCCGCCGGCACATGACTTTCAGTTCGCGCCGTTCCCGGTGCCAATGCCGTACAGGCAACGAATGATTACAGGGAGGTTGTCAATGGAATGTATCAAGGAAAAGAACCTGGAAAACTGCAACTGCACATATGAACCCTGCGCCAGAAAAGGCAGCTGCTGTGAATGCCTGCAATATCACTTAAAGAGCCGTCAGTTGCCGGCATGCGTTTTTCCCGCAGATGCGGAGGCCACTTATGACAGGTCCTTCAAGCACTTTGCACGTCTCGTGCAGGAGGGGCGGGTTTAAAATATGCCAGACATCCGTGATGAACTGCATTGAACGAAAAGGAAAGCGAAAAGGATAAACAGAAATGACCCGTATACTGCCGTTACATGAAATCAAAAAACTTGTGGGGAGCGAAGCCGGCAAAAGCGACTGGCTCCTGATCGACCAGGACCGTGTCAACCGTTTTGCCGACTGCACCGAAGATCACCAGTGGATCCACGTGGACGAGGAAAAAGCGGCAAAAGGCCCTTTTGGCAAAACCATCGCACACGGGTTTTTGACATTGTCCCTGATACCTTATTTCAGCAGCGAGATGGGTGTCGTCCCCGAGGGGGCTGTCATGACCATTAATTACGGGTTGAACAAGGTGCGCCTGCTGAATCCCGTGCCGGTGGGGTCCAGGATACGCGATGTCATGGTAATCACGGATGTCGCTGAGAAAGGTCAGGGGCGCCTGCTGGTCACAACGACACATACCATAGAGATCGAAGGGAAGGAAAAGCCTGCTTGCGTAGCAGAGGCCCTGATGATGTTCATGATGGAGCAGGGATAGGGGGTCAGGGCACAAGGGGCCAGAAAAAGAGTACCGACAGCATCAGAACGCCTACGACCACAAAGGTCATGGGGAGGCCTGCCTTGAGATAATCCATGAAACCATAGCCGCCGGGGCCCATGACCAGCAGCTTTGATGGGTGTGATATGGGCGTGATGAAACTGGCGGAGGCAGCCATTGTAATCGCCATCATCAGGCTGTGGGGGGAAAGTCCCATGGTTGCCGCGGTGTTCAGGGCAACGGGGATCATGAGCACAACCACGGCAGCCATTGGAATGAAGCAGGTCGCGAGGATGGTAAGGGCGACGAGACCGAACAGCACGGCTTCCGGGCCGAGAGGTCCGATTTGCAGGATCATTTTCTGTGCGACCATCATGGCCGCGCCGGTCTGCTCCAGGGCATCCGCCAAAGACAACATCCCCGCTATGAGGAAAACGGCTTTCCATTCAATCTGCCTGTAGGCTTCTTCCATGCTCAGGCAGCCGGTGGCAATCATAATCGCAGCGCCCGTAACCGCGGCGATGTAGATGGGGATCCATCCCATAACGACGAAAAACAGGATCGCGGCCATGATCGATATGGAAATCGGCATTTTTTCAGTGCGCGGCGCTTCCTGTGCAATACGGGTTAAAACAATAAAATCCGGTTCCTGTCCCAGCAGCTGCAGTTTTTTGACCGTACCGAAAACGAGCATGGAGTCGCCGAAGTCAAGCGCCATATCCCTGAGATTGGAACGGTAGGTTTTTCTCCGGCGCCATAGGGCCAGCACGATCAGGCCGTACTTTTCCCGGAAGTTGAGCTGCCTCAGGGTTTTCCCTTCAATGGATGCACCTGGCGCAAGGATTGCCTCGACAAGTCCGATATTTCTGGACAAAAGCGACGTCATGTAGGCATGACCAGCCTCTTCGTATATCCAGAGGCTTTCTATCCCTTCCAGCAACTGGAACAATGAGGGGTTCAATTCCATTATGAGACGGTCTTTGTCCCGGAGCACTTCAGATGGTTCAGGCAGTGCAATGGTTTTGCCTTCCCTGATAATTCCCAGGATGTGGCTTCCGATGATTTCACCCAGGTGGCTTTCCGCAAGGGTTTTGCCGGTTATCTCCGAATCCCCGGATACCTCCATGAGCGCCAGATCTTCGTTAATGCCGTAATTATCGGAAATTTCCTTTGCATCGACATGTCTGAAATTTTCAAAATCGTTGCTGCTTTCCACTTTTTCGAGCTGTTCCCGTTCCCCGGCCAGCAAAAGGAGTTCTCCGCCTGCAAAAATCATATCCTGAAGATTCATTCGAAGCAACTGCCCATGCGTGCGCACGGCCAGGACCTTTGTGTTGAAGCGGGCATGAAATTGCAGTGTATTCAGGGTATTTCCCGCAAGTGTGGATCGGGCCGGCACATTTACCTCGCAAAAGCCGATATTCCCGGGATAAAAAGCCTCCAGTCCCGCGCCTGCTTTTTCCACTTTCATCTGCAGGAGATTTTTGGGGACTTCGAGGTTTTCCATTCGTCCTTCAACGGTTAAAAGATCGCCCGGCATTAGGCGTTCTTCCGGTCCGGGGAGGACAATCGTGTCCCCGTTTCGCGTTATGCAAATGACATTCCACCCGAGAATGGGTCCGAAGCGGATGGTTGAAAGGGGTTTTCCGGCAAGCGTGGAATCAGAGGGAACGCGTATGTGAAACAGGCGGTCCTCAACGTCGTATTGATTTTGCCACCTCGTTTTTTCCCCGGGCGTTGATTTTGATTCTTCTCCGGCTTTGCTTCCGGGCAGCAGGTGTCGCCCGACAAGCGCCATAAAGGCGATTCCGGTGAGCATCACGATCAGGCCGACCGGGGTGAAGGAAAAAAAAGAAAAGGGTTCGAGGCCGCTTTCCCTGAGTGCTTCTGTTACCAGTATGTTGGACGGCTTTCCTATCTGGGTGGTCATTCCGCCCAGCAGCGTTGCATATGCAAGAGGCATTAAAAGCCTGGAAGGCGCCATGCCAGTATTCCTGGCGATATCCATAACAACCGGCAGCATCAGCGCGGCCACGGCAACGTTGTTCATAATTGCCGACAGGAAGCCCGCCGTGGCCATAATAACCATGATCATGGGGATTTCATGGGAACCCGCAATCCTGAGTACAATTCTGCCGATCGCATCGGCGACGCCGGTGTGCGTCAGACCGCCTGAAAGGATGAACACGGCCCATATGGTAACCACCGCCGGATTGCTGAAACCGGCAAGCGCTTCCGCCGGGGGAAGCAAGCCGGTAAGCGCGACGGACCCCAGGACCAGAAGGGCGGTCACTTCCATGGGAATCCAACGGGTCACCAAAAGCGCCATGGATATACCAAGTATTGAAAAGGCGAGCAGCATTTCTATGCTCATTTCTGAAGCGTCCATCCTTTGTCCGGTTCCATCGTATGCTTCCAGGTTCCCTGCGCCCATTGTTCGTAAAATATATCCGTAAAATGCTTTTCATGCAAAATATTTGCACGATTCCGGCCGAGATGATAAGCTGAATGCCGATGTTTTTGCAGTCACGGAGGGAAATTTTGAAGGGGGGATGCCTCATGGATGAAAGGGTAAACGATCTCGATGATTTGGAGAACAAAGATCTTGCCCGGTTTGTCGTTGACATGTGCCACCGGATAGTGATGCACCATGCATTGTGGTTCAAGGAAGTGGAGCACCAGATGGGGTTTGACCGGGCCCTTGCGATACTGGATTCCGCTTACAGCAAAAGCTATGGCATCCAGATGAACCGTCTTGGTAAAACACTGGGATTTGAAATGGTGGATGAGGTGCCAAAACCACTGCTCGATATGCCGCGGGAAAAACTCATGGGGTTGATCGAAACCATGGGCGTCAACTGGCTGGCCAATGACGGCGTATGGTTCCAGTCCGTGGAGTTTTCCTCCGGAATGGATGACGCCAAGCGGTGCAACGATACCTGCTGGACCCGGTTTGCCCCGTTTGAGGCGTGGAGCATCAAGCGCTTTCTTGAACTGCCGGAAAACCCGGGTCTCGAAGGTCTGAAAAAGGCGCTCATGTTCCGTATGTATTCGCGCATCAATATCCAGTCCGTTGTTGATGAATCCGAAAACATCATCCGCTTCGAGATGAACGAATGCCGCGTGCAGTCGTCGAGAAAGCGCAAGGGGCTTCCGGATTACCCGTGCAAATCCGCAGGCCTGGTGGAATACACGACATTTGCGCGCGGCGTGGATAAGCGGATCAAAACGGAATGCATCGGTTGCCCCCCCGATACGCACCCGGATCAATGGTTCTGCGCGTGGCGCTTTACCCTGGAAGATTGATCACTGTTTCGTTTTTATGTTTTTCGCCCCTTGAGCATGTAAAATGTGAAAAAGATGTTGGCGATGAGGCTGATGCCAAGGAGGATCCCCCAGAAGCGCGGCAGTCCGTCATGAAAGTGGTCATGCGAATGGGATTCGGAGCGTTCCGTAATACCCCACCGGCCCGCATCCCCATCTTCACGGGCTTCGATTTCCATGGAAACCCTTTCCAGATGTCCTGTCCCGTCGTCCGCTTGTATGCGCCATTTGCCCGGGGCATCCGGGTAGAAGACAAATCGGCCGTTCATGTCCGTCCGCCCGTTCTGGTACTCGAAGTCGTCGGTTTCAGGTGAAAATACGAGAACTTCCGCATAGCGCATGGGTTGGTTGTCCGAGTATATGAATTCCACGGCAATGGCCGTTTGGGAATCGAGTATCCGGTAGTCCGTCCCGTGGCCTGCTGCCGGTTGCGGCAGAAGGAAAGGGGACAACAGGAAAGCGGGCAGCAAAAACAGGCGCCACTGTATTCGTCTCATCGGTTCACCTCGAAAGTCAGGAATGTGGTGAAAATGTCATAGTCCTTTTTTGCATCTCCTTTGATGTCGATACGGTGCCTTGCGTATAACAGGGCAATGGGCTGGTCCGGCACGGCCACCACGGCAATGCCGTCGGCATTGGTTGATGTCTCGGTGCCGTTTTGCGCGTAAAGGGTCGTTTCCGCAAGGGGTTTTCCGTCAAACAATACCATAAATTCGATCTTATGGCCGGGTTTTGTACCCGTTGGGTCTTTGCGGGGGATGATCTCAAAGCGCAGCCCGGTCGGTTCGGATACGGCCTCGGTCGGCCCGAAAAGTGATTTGGCGTAATGGGTCGAGAAAAAGGCAGACATCACCCGCAGCCCTTCATTTTCCGCCTCAACTCTGCCCATGAGCCGTTTGCCGCGGGTCGTATTCACCCGGTACCCCCATTCGCTCCAGGCGGTTGCCATGGCCACACGATCGCCTGCGTTGAAAACTACCCGGTCTCTTTCGTCGATTCTTTCAATGGCAACGGCTGTGCCGTCCGCAGCAAAAGCGTTTATTTCCCGGATGTAATCCGGGTCATACGGATCGATCCTGTCCGGGATGATACCCCGGACCACCGCCCACCCGTCCCCGTCATTGGACGGTTCAATCCACAAGTGATGGGCGAAAACCACCGGTGCAGCAAACATGATAGATATCAATGTCACAGCGATAAGCGTTACTGTCCTCATAGGTCTCTCCTTGTTCATTCTATGTGATTAAGTCTTCATTGTTCAGAAATCAAACTGGACGGAGCCGTAATAGAGCCTCCCGTCTTCGATATATTCTTTTTCATCGGTCACGTTTTCAATGTTCAGCCGCAGCGTGGCAATGTCAAACACCTTGCGCCAGACCGAAAAATCCACTGTCGTGAAATGGGGCGCCTTTTCGGTGTTTAGGTCGTCGGTGTAGCGGTGGCGATCATGCTTCAGAAGGATGGATGCATTGATGACCTGCGGATTGGCATACATCAGTCCGCCCCGGATCTTGTGCCGGGGGTCGTCCGTGAGAGAATTGCCTTCCCGGGCCGGGTTTTCCCGGTCTTTTTTTATTTCCGATACATTCCAGGTGTAATTGACGAAAGAGGTCAGGCCGTATCCAAAATTATATTCCAATTCCGTTTCTATTCCGTGGATGTCCACCGTGCTGATATTGTCGTTTTCCTCCTCCACGTATCGTACACCGTTTACGGTAAAGGTATCGATGGTCCGGGGGCCGATATAATCGGAAATGCGCGACCGGTAATAGGTAACCCTTACCCATGCGCTGTCGGCAAACAGTCGCTCCGCGCCGATATCCCATGAAACGATCTTTTCGGGATCCAGATTGGGATTGGCCCACCGCAGAAGACGGCCGCCGCCGCGTTCATGGACCTTGTAGAGTTCGAACAGGGAAGGGGTCCTGTATCCGGAGACAATGGACGTCCTCAGGGTTGTCAGGGCATCCGGATGATATACGATGCCGGCCTTGGGAGAAAAATTGTCCCATGTGTTCGAACGGTACGATAGGTCATAGGGTTCCCTTTCCCGGGGATTGGAATCCCTGCCATTGCCGTCGTAGTTTCGAACATTGTCGTAGCGAACCCCTGCATTGGCGATCACTCGGTCGTCCATGAAGCGGGCCGTCACTTCCATGAAGGGGGAGAAAAATTCCTGCCGTCCGGATGAGGCCACATACCGGTCGCCGGTTACGGGGTCCTCTTCGTATTCCATGGAAACCCGTTTATACGCTATTCCCCCTGTAAGCGAGGCCTTGTCCAGCAAGGGGAGGGTGTTCTGGATTTCGCCTCCCCATACGCGGTTTTCGGGAAATTTTTCATCCCGGTCAGGCACATACACACCGCCGGCCATTCTGTCCTGGTACGCGGTTTTATCGGCGCGGTTCAGATAGAGCATCCCTTTCCAGTCCATGATGTCCCCACGGCGGGAAAAGCCCATGCGGTATTGGTCCAATAGGATATCGTCATAGAAATATTCCCTTCCTTTCCCCGATTCATGCTGATAATACAGCCCGCTCAGGGAAATATCGGTCCGCTCGTCCGGCGCATAGGCAACCTTGCCGAAGGCCTTGCCCACATCCCGGTAGCGCCGTATGATGAAATCCTCGATACCATCGGGATCGACCATGTAAAACCCGTCGCTTTCCTCCCACGATCCGGATAACAGCACGCCGAAACGCTCCCCCTTCTGGGAATGCAACCCGGAAACGCCGTAGGTTTGCGATGACCCGGCAATTCCCCTGATGCTGGTTTTGTGCTTCACGCCGGGGTTTTTGGTGATAATGTTGATGATGCCGCCCAACCCCTCTGATCCATAGGAAGCCGAGGACGGGCCGCGAAGGATTTCAATGCGCTCGATGCTTTCCCGGGGGATGAGGCCCCATGCCACCCAGGCAATGGAATTGCTGAAATTGTCATTCAAGGGGACCCCGTCCAGCATCATCAGAACGCGGTTGCGGCCGGTGCCTCGCATGCTTAAATGGCTCATGATGCCGCCGGTCTGAAACCCATAATGGCTTGTGTTGTGAACGCCCGCTGTAAAGCGGACGATATCTTCGATCCTTTCAAATGGAGAAGCCGTGATATCTGTATCGGAAATGACGGATACGCTTTGGGGGGCATCGGCAACCGAGACCTTCGTCCGGGATGTGGACACGACCACGTCCTCCATCCGGTAAAGTCCTTCATCCCCATCCCTGTCAGCAGCAAAAGCGCCTGCAGGAAAAACCAGAATCACCCATAGAACAAATACCACCACCATTTTCATGCCCGCCTCCCTTTCCATTGTCTGAATGCTTACTGACGGCAGAAGGAACACATACTCCACGGGTCTTCCGTGCAACGAAAAAGGCCACGAAAGACGGTTTTTCCCGTTTTACGGAAAAACACGGACCTTCGTGGCCTTGATTGGAATCCTGCCTGTAATAAAGAACGGTGAATGGCGTTTTTCACCGCATTTTTTCAAACCAGCAATTGCAAGAGAGCTTCAGCTCGCTCATTTTACGTATCAATTCATAACAACAACACAGTGGTCATAACAACAACACATTGGGGATGTCAATTCTTTTTCCCCTGTTTAAATACACTTTTATTATGGTTCTTCATAAACTTTCCACGCGGCATCCAGGCGCAGGGCTCTTGCCTTATCCGCGATATCCAGGAGCGCTTTATCCCTGTCCCATGCCTCTTTTGCCGCCTTGCCCGCTTTTTCCCAGAAAGGCTCAACCCGCTTTATCAAATCCTTGATCTGTTTTATGGCATCCCCCATGACAATATGCACCGCCGGCGCATCCGGGCGGAAAAAGGCAAGATTTCTGACCGATACGATACGAGCCAGGATGGTTTGCCGGATATCCCGGCCCCAGTTATACCTGCAGGCATTCCGGAGCAGATATCCCAGCATGGCGGCGGATACATGCACGTCCTCGATGGTTCGAAACGGCTTGATATACGCTGTATAGCCGTCGCCCGGAAGCAGGTCTGCCTCCAAGGCAGCAACATCCGTGAGTATAATCTCCCCATGGCTGATTTCCGGTACCAGGTGGAGGCCTTCCATGGGCACGATACGGATGCCGGGGGTTTTTGCGTCAATCTTGATCATCCGGATACGGTTTCTGCCGCCTTCTCCCACCCCTTCCGACACCGCCACCAGAAACAGGTCGGCTTCCGCTGCACAGGTAATATACTTTTTCCGGCCATTTATCGTATATGCTTTTCCCCGGTTCGCATCCATGCCCGATGACACCATCCGGGTCCGGATTGCACGGGGATGCCCGCCATCCTTTTCTGTAATGCAGAAGCAGGCGATCGCGGTAACAGGCAGCGCAGGTACAAGGCACTGCAGGGCGGCATTATAGCCTGCCGCAAAGGCGTAAGCAACGCAGTTAGCGATAAATCCGCCGACAATCGCACGGTCCACCGGGGTGTTCCATGATGCCGATTCTTCGAAAAAAGCCTGTCGAAAGGCCGCAAATCCAGAATACGTATCCGGCGCAGCGGATCGGCCTGATGACAGCAGCCAGTCAACAATTCGCAGATTGTCTTTTTCCATTATATATCGTCTCGCTGACTGAAATTTTCCCCCGAGCCACCGCATAACAGGCATTGGCCATTCGACACCGATAAAACCGTGTTTGGATCGGGTGTATATCCTGTGGGAATATTCATCGTGTCTAAACAAGAACGCAAAAATTACGCCGCCGCGATCGCAAACCGAAACCCGAAGGTTGAGATGGGTTATAGTAATATGGACCAATGTCAATTTGGCAGGGAGGTGTGGTCCGAAAGCAACATCGGGAGGACTTGGTGATATCTCATGGCGAAGATGCGCAAGACGGCCTGCATTGTCTGAGCCCGCAGGGCGAGTTTGCAGGCCGCGGCGCATCGAGTCATAGAGATATCCCAAGGCCTCACGGTTGCCAAGGGCTGCACCTCCCTGCCAAATGACATTGAACCGATTCCTTTCTTCTTCTTCTTCTTCTTTTCCCCCCCCGTTTTTCCCCGTTTTTTTTCTTTTTCTATTCTTCGATGTTGCCGCTACCCTTCTTTTTTTTCAGGCTTTCCCAGTATGCCATCCGCTGGCTGATGATTTTCTCATATCCGCGCTCCGTAGGGGAGTAGAATGTTTTGCCTGTCAGCTTTTCCGGCAGGTAGTCCTGGGGTGTGTACGCATCCTCAAAATCATGGGCATACCGGTAGCCCTTCCCATAATCCATTTCTTTCATCAAACGCGTCGGGGCATTGCGGATATGCTTGGGAACGGGAAGGCTCCCTGTTTCCCGCACGGCAGCTTTGGCCTTGTTGTAGGCCTCGTACACCCGGTTGCTTTTGGGGGCGGTCGCCAGATATATTACCGCCTGGGCGAGGTTCAATTCCCCTTCCGGGGAGCCGATGACCCGGTATGCCGCCATGGCGTCCATGGCCACGGTGATCGCCCGCGGATCGGCATTTCCCACATCTTCCGAGGCGAATCGTACCATTCGTCTCGCCACATAAAGGGGATCCTCCCCGGCTTCCATCATGCGGGTAAACCAGTAAATGGCGCCGTCCGGGTCGCTTCCCCGGAGGCTCTTGTGAAGCGCGGATATGAGATTATAATGCTCTTCACCGCTCTTGTCGTACAGGAGCGCCTTTTTCTGGATCGCTTTTTCCACGTGGGCAGCAGTAATGATGCCTTCCGCGCGGACTCCCTGCTCGGCGGCCATCATGGCCGCAATTTCAAGGGAATTCAGCGCTGACCGGGCATCCCCGTCGCTGGCGTCGACGATATGGGAAAGCGCGTCATCTGCAATCCCCAGTTGCATTTTTCCCAATCCCCGCTCCCCATCAGTCAACGCACGCCGTAAAATGACGGCAAGATGTTCCGCGGACAAGGGATTCAATGGGATAACGCGGCAGCGGGACAAAAGCGCGGGGATGACTTCGAATGAAGGATTTTCCGTGGTGGCACCCACAAGGGTGATCAGGCCGCTTTCCACGTGGTGAAGAAAGGCGTCCTGCTGGGATTTGCTGAAACGGTGTATTTCATCGACAAAAAGGAGGGTTTTTTTCCGGTGAAGGGTTTTCTGCTGTTTTGCCATTTCGATCACCTGGCGGATATCCTTGACGCCAGACAGCACGGCGGAAAAAGATATGAAATGGCACCGGGTCTTGGATGCCAGGATGCGGGCCAGGGTGGTTTTGCCGCTGCCCGGCGGTCCCCAGAGGATCATTGAAAAAATGCGGTCGCTTTCAATAGCGTTGGCAATGAGGGAGCCTTCCCCCGCGGCATCTTCCTGGCCAATGAATTCCTCGATGCGCGCGGGGCGCATTCGATCGGCAAGGGGTTTTGTATTGCCGGAGTTTTTATCCGCCTGGTATTCGAAAAGGTCCAATGGCTCACCTTCTGCCCTTTTTCCCCTGCCTTTTTTCCTGCTTTTTCCCGCCCCTTTTTTGACGTCGCGGCGAGCCACTGTCGCTGCCGCGTTTTCTAAGGAAAAGCCGTATCGGGATCTTGTCCAGGCCCAGCGATTCCCGCAGCCGGTTTACCAGGTATCGCTGGTATGAAAAATGAACCCCTTCCGGATAATTGACAAAACAGACAAACGTCGGCGGTTTTGCAGCGATCTGGGTGGCATAGAAGAATTTCAGGCGGCGGCCGCGAAACATGGATGGTTCGTTCAGCTCGGTTGCCTCGCTGAAAATGCGGTTTAACGGGCCGGTTGCGCTGCGATGGGTAAATTGTTCGTAGACGGTTTCTATTGCCTCAAAAATTTTGGGCACGCGCCTGCCGGTGAGCGCCGAAATCGTTAAAAACGGGGCATAGCTCATGTAGCTTGCCTGGTATTCCAGATCTTCCTTGTATTTTTTGAAGGTGTGGTCGCTCTTTTCGACCAGGTCCCATTTGTTGAGCAAAAAAATACAGGCCCGCCCTTTTTCGTAAGCATATCCCGCGATCTTGATGTCCTGTTCCACGATGCCGTCTGCGGCATCGATCATTATCAGTGCGATATCGCATCGGGCAATGGCGTCCATGGCTTTGACAATGGCATATTTTTCAAGCTTTTCCGTGACCTTTGCTTTTCTGCGGATACCCGCGGTATCGATGAGAAGGTATTGCCTCCCGTTTACTTCCACCTGGGTATCGATGGCATCCCTTGTCGTCCCGGGGATGTCCGACACGATTACCCGCTCTTCGCCCAATATCCGATTGACCAGCGAAGATTTTCCGACATTCGGCCGGCCGATAATGGCAAGCCGGATTGTTTCCTGGGTTTCTTCCGGGTCGGCTTTTGGAAGGGATTCTACGAGCCGTTCCAGCAGTTCATATATGCCGTGGCCGTGTTCCGCGGAAATGGGAAATACCTCGTCGATTCCAAAGGAATAGAAGTCTACAAGGCTTTCCTCTCTTTTCAGGTAGTCCATTTTGTTGACGGCAAAAATGACGGGCTTGGTAGAAGCCCTGAGCAGATCCATGATGTCATGGTCGTGGGGTGAAACGCCTTGGGTTCCGTCGAACAACGCAATGATGGCATCGGCATCTTCGATGGCATAGCGGACCTGGTCGTGTGTTTTCTGGACAAACTGGTCTGAATCGGTAAAATAAAACCCGCCGGTATCGATAACGGTAAAGTCCACGTCGTTGAAAGAGGCGGACCCGTAATGCCGGTCGCGGGTAACACCCGCCATGCTGTCCACAAGGGCATCCCGCGTGCGGGTCAGGCGATTGAACAGGGTGGATTTTCCGGCATTTGGCCGGCCGACAATGGCTACGACAGGTTTCATGGGTAATTATCAGATTTTGTAAATGATTCGTCGGTCGGTTATGATGATATCAACGAACTTATCGTGGGATTCCATGGGAACCTGGGAAACGATCTGTTCGGATAAGGCAAGAGCGACTTTTCGAGACGTATTCGGCAGTTTCGGGATCATGCGGTCATAATGACCCCTGCCGGTTCCGGTTCTTCCGCCTTTTTCATCAAAGGCGATTCCGGGTATGATGGCGATGTCAATTTCGTTGAAATGAATCGGCTTGCACCGTTCCGGGTTGGGCGTAAACGTGTCCCCTAACAGGTCTTTTTCAAGGCTGGCTATTTTCCACAACGTTATGTGCCTGTCCCGGTCAAAGGAAGGAAGTACGATGGTTTTGGGCAACCTCAGGCAATGGGCGATGATCCGGCGGGTATCGATCGGATAATCGGGCCTTACGTAAAAAAGTGCCGTCTCTGACTCCATGAAATTGGCAAATTCGAGCAGCTGGTTTTCGACCTGTTCCACTTTGCCTTGAATAGCGGAACCGGATAATTCCGCGAGTTTTCCTTTAATTTCATTTCTCAAATTCTGCTTTTTCACCTTGACATCTTCCATAGGATTCTCCGTATGTGAACGTGACGACGGCATCATAACTCAAAATCCCGCAATTTTCAATAATCATTGACGAATTATCCGGATCGTGGTAATCGACAATGGTTTACACCCAACGGCCTTTTTTTTCATAAGAAGCTTAATATAGGTATTGTATGCTCGAAATCAAGTATGTAAGACAAAATATATCGCAGGTACGCGATGCAATGGATCGACGGGGCGATACCGCCAACATTGATACGTTCGAAGAAATAGATCAAGAGCGTCGGAAAATACTAAATGAAATAGAACAGTTGAGGCATAGGCGCAATGTGGTTTCCGATGAAATTGCAGCAATGAAGTCCAGGGGGGAGGATGCCGATTCTTTCATATCAGAAATGCGCGAAGTGGCTGCGAGGATCAAGGCGTTTGAAATCGAGCTTGCCGGTTATGAAGAAAAAATACAGGAAATATTGATCAACCTTCCCAATATTCCCCATGAATCCGTTCCTTTCGGTCAAGATGAAAATGACAACCCCGTGGTGCGCGAGGTAGGCGTCCCGCAAACCTTTGATTTTGAAGTGCTGCCCCACTGGACGATAGGCGAGAATCTTGGCATACTCGATTTTGAAAGGGCGGCCAAAATCACCGGCGCCAGATTCCCGCTGTATTTCGGGGCCGGCGCGCGTATGGAAAGAGCGCTGATCAGCTTCATGATTGATCTTCATGTGGGCTCCCACGGTTATACGGAGACGCTTCCACCGTTTATCGTCAACAGCCGGTCCATGACCAATACGGGGCAGCTCCCGAAATTTGCGGAAGATCTTTTCAAGCTGGAGGGGCGTGATTATTACATGATCCCTACGGCGGAAGTTCCGGTAACCAACATTCACCAGCAGGAAATCCTGGATGAAAATGACCTGCCGTTTTATTATGTCGCGTATACGCCGTGTTTTCGATCGGAGGCGGGGTCCTACGGAAAGGATACACGCGGTCTGATCCGGCAGCATCAGTTCAACAAGGTGGAGCTGGTGAAATTCACCACCCCTGAAACATCCTACCAGGAACTCGAAGACCTTCTGGATAACGCTGAAACCGTTTTAAAACTGCTTGAACTGCCTTATCGGACAGTGTTACTCTGTACGGGAGACATGGGGTTCGCCTCGGCAAAAACATACGATATCGAGGTATGGATGCCGGCCCAGAACCGGTACAGGGAGATTTCGTCATGCAGCAATTTCGAATCCTTCCAGGCCAGGCGGGCGGGTATCCGGTTTAAACGGAAAGGCCAGAAAGGAACCCAGCTCCTACATACCCTGAACGGGTCAGGCCTTGCGGTCGGTCGAACGTTCGCGGCCATCCTTGAGAACTTCCAGCAGGCCGACGGCAGCGTTATCGTTCCCGAGGCCCTGCGGCCGTACATGGGCGGACTGCAGAAGATCGAAATGACAAGAAATCAATAAACGCCGGACAATATATCGCGTGAGATCTGAAGACTTTCCACATGACATACAGCCTTACCTTGTTCCCGGACCCGAAGGGCGGCTGATTTATCGCTGCCTGGGCTGCGGGGGTGAATTCGGCATTGAAACGCTCCTGTATATCTGCCCGGATTGCAGAAGTGTTCTGTTGCTCCACGATCCCGATTTTGCGAGGTTAAAAAAGATTTCCGGGCGCATGTGGCGGAAAATTTTTGATTACCGGAGGATGCTCAATATTCCGGCCCTGAATGGGATATACCGGTACCATGAGTTTATCGGTCCGATCATGCCCATGGATTCCATCGTCTGGCTCGGAGAAGGGCATACGCCGGTTGTGGAGGCCAGTTCGTATCTCCAGGAACTTGCCGGGGCAAAATTTTTCTTCAAAAACGACGGCCAGAATCCAAGTGCGTCTTTCAAGGACAGGGGTATGGCCAGTGCCCTGAGCTACATCAAATATCTTCTGGAGCATGAGTATGTAGACGATATACTCGCTGTATGCGCATCCACAGGAGATACCTCGGCCGCAGCCGCCCTTTACGCGTCTTACCTGCATCCCCGCGTGAAATCCGCGGTGCTTCTGCCGCATAAACGGGTAACACCGCAGCAGCTTTCCCAGCCGCTTGGAAGCGGCGCCATGGTATTTGAAATTCCCGGCGTATTTGACGATTGCATGAAAGTCGTGGAGCAGCTTTCGGAAAACTATAATGTCGCGCTTTTGAACTCAAAGAATGCATGGCGTATCCTTGGCCAGGAATCCTACTCCTATGAAGTCGCGCAGTTTTTCGAGTATGATATGAAAAACAGGGTGATCATTGTGCCGATAGGCAATGCCGGGAATATCACCGCATTGATGAGCGGATTTCTCAAATTTCATGAGATCGGCATTATTGAGGAACTGCCGCTGATTATCGGCGTTCAGTCCGTACATGCAAATCCCGTGTACCGGTATTACCTGGAAGAAGCACCCGAAAAGCGCCGGTATGAAGCGGTTCATGTCCGCCCGAGCGTCGCGCAGGCCGCCATGATCGGCAACCCCGTTTCCATGCCGCGGGTAATCCGCCTGGTAGAACAATACAACAGGATTGCAGGGGATAAGATGGTTTTCGTGGTGGAGGTCAGTGAACAGGAAATAATGGACTGGCATCTTATTGCCAACCGGCACGGTCATGTGTCCTGCACACACGGCGGGGAATGCCTTGCCGGAATGGTGACTGCCGTAAAGCAGGGACTTATTGACGCTTCCCACAGCGTGGTCCTGGATTCGACCGCCCATGCCCTGAAATTTTCCAATTTCCAGGAAATGTATTTTGAAAATCGTTTTCCCGAAGAGTACGAAGTCATCCCGAAACCGGAGTTGATCAATGCCCCAATGCTTGTCCGGCCGGCAGATCTGGAAGAATATCCGGAACCGGGGAGGCCCCTTGCCGGAAAATCGCTCGATCGATTTATCGACCGAGTATCCGAAGAAATTGCCAGTCGACTCGATTTAAAGAAGGTTTGATTTCTGATGAACAAGCGTTGTTGCCTTTCCCATCGATTCAGGGTCGGAGCAGCAATCGGCTTTGCCCTCCTGTTTTTGCTCTGCATGATTGCGGAGGCGGCTTTTTTTGAAAAAGAATACCTGGTGAAGCCTGTTCGGGGCGAGGAAGTATTGTGCGACCCATACGTGGTTCAAAAAGACGACTGGGTTTATAAGCTTTTGCGGCAGCGGGGCGAGATCGCCCATGAAGATTTTCCCCGGTTTCTGAAACTGTTTCAAACGTTAAATCCCGGCATTGAAGATATCAACCGGATTTATCCCGGTCAGAAAGTGCTGATCCCCTTGCGCGCATTGTCTCCTGGAGCCTTTGAAGGGCAGGAGTCGGGCATTGTCACCCTCCCTGTTATCACGATTACCCATCTTCCTGAAATCCTGGAAACCTATTCGACACCCTACAAGGTGCGCTACGGGGACTGGGTATCAAAGCTGATTGCGCAGCGCTTCGGTGCGATCGGCACGGAGTCCCACGACAGGGGAATGGAATTGTTTAAAAAGTTCAACCCGGAGATCGAAAATATCAATTTTATCGTAGCCGGGCAAACCATTCGCCTGCCGGATCCGCAAGTCAAGGAATCTCCTGTTTATGCCGATCTGGTTGGCAGCAAGGAAGAAATTATTGATCTGACCCAATATACTGTTTCGGTTGAAGACAGGGATCAGGGTTTGGAAGGCCCGAAGCCGGAACCGGCAGAACCGGTCACTCCGGAAGACCCGGCAGCAGAGGAGGGGAAGCTAACCGTCGGCCAGGGGGAACCCCCTGCAGCGATTGCAAAGATCCGTGAACCGGTTCGTGAAACGACAGACCTGCGTTCCGAAACCATTGAAAATGATGAATTGGAGGACACGCAGGCTTTCTTGACGCTGCCCCGCATGGAAAGGGCTCGCGGCTTTCCGGATCCGTCCGTATTTATCAAGGCCGCCGCTGTGCTGAATGCGGGTATTGCCAACAGCGGCGAATATTATTTTCCCAGACAGGGCCAGTCCGATGTAAGACTGGCCCTGTCTGAAACCCCGCTGATCACTTTCAAAAACGGGCCAACCCTGCTTTTTACCCGAAGAGAATGGCTGCCCGTTGAAAAACAGCGTGTCATCGAACAATTTCGGCCCGATATCGAAATTATTTTCTTTGAAGGGGATGCAAGTCTCCAGGCGCTCCTATCCACGGTCGTCCCGATTATCGATAAAGGGTATGCGGGGCATCTGGATGTAGACCGCCATGGCATTGCTGTTGCGGTACGGGGGCAGTATATTTATGATCCTCCCGACAGGCCTGAAAAAGTTTGTTTGAGTGTTATGGAAAAGCCGGAGATGCGCGTTCCATGGCCCATACGCGATTTTCTGTTGGAAACGGGGATATCCGTCGAGGACTGGATCGAAAGCAAACATATGTCCGGCTGGGCGCACGCTATGGATTCCCGCAGTTACCGGGTTCCCGTAATAAAAACCCTTCCGGCAGATTCTCCGAAACGCTTTGTGGAAGGGCTGTTGCGGGAATTGGGATACCGTTACCAGCCCGATGTCGATATTTCTTTCCCCTATGCCGGTTTTCAGGTCAGGGCGAAAGCCGATATGCTGCAACTGGGCAACGGCCAGAACATATTGATCGATTACGGGGATCTCGGGGGGGACGCCATTGCATCCATCGAAAAAACCGGCTTGAGGATCATCCAGGTAAAGCGTTCGGATAACCCGGGTGAAATGATTTCCCAATTGTCCGGGCAGCTGCCGTTTGATTTCAAGGCAGATCCCATATTCTGGACATCTGCAAGACCCAGGCTCTACAATCCTTCCATTCAGATCCCCGGGTTTCTGGTATTTTCCGCACAGGAAAGCATCTCTTCCCATGGGGAAATCCTCAGGATGGGCGATCATGCCGCCGGGCAGGCGACAGCCGAAGCGCGTGCCGCGGCGGGCGACAATACGGATGACGCAGCAAATGTGGAAACGGCGCCACGCGGGGAAAACCACATCCCGATGCTGTTTGTTTCCATGATTCCGCTTCCGGAGCAGGTGGCAGCGTATCTTGCCGAAACCGGTATACGGGCGGTGGAAGTGGACGGATGGATCGGCCGGTGACGGGATGGAGGGCAAACGTCAGCGCGCAGCCCCCAGAGACCGGAGGACAGAGACCAAAGGCCGGAAGGCAAACGGGAAGAACGGATGGCGCGTAGATGCACAATTTCAATTCAAAGCAGCGGGATAAAAAGCATGAAGCGGTTTTTGACTTATTTCGTATTGGCAGCCATGTCTGCAATGGTGTTGTTCTCTGCCTGCTCGCATACGTCACCGATGAAAAACCGGCAGCAGGCGGAAGCGATCCGGGAGTTGGGTGAAGCCTACATGGCCGAAGGGAATTACACCATGGCGCTCAGGGAACTGCTCAGGGCCGAGCAGCTTGACCCCGATGATCCCTACCTGCAAAACAGTCTCGGCCTGACCTACATGGCCAGGGGGAGGCATCAAACCGCGGTATCTCATTTTAAACGGGCTGTAGCGCTGAATCCGAACTACGCACCGGCCAAAAACAACTTGGGATCGGCCTATGTCGCGCTCGAGGAGTGGGATAATGCCATCGAATGCTTCAATGATGTCAAGGATGATCTTTTATATGCCACGCCCTATTTCCCCTTGAGCAACCTGGGTTACGTCTATTACCGAAAAGGGGAGTATGAAACGGCAAGGGCGTATTACAGGGAAGCGCTGGAAATGGAGCGGCGCTTTCCAAGGGCGCTTCATGGCCTGGGACTTGTCGCCCTTGCAACGGGAAATGTTGACGAGGCGATCCGCCGCTTCGAGGAGGCAATCGATGTCGTGCCGTCTGCGGCGGAAATACACATGGACATAGGAAGGGCATACGAGCAGAAGCATGAATACAGCAAGGCGTTAAATGCGTATGAGAAAGCTGCTTCCATGGGAAGGGATACAAGATTGGGCGACGAAGCCGAAGCGGCGATAAGGACGCTCCGCAACCGGTGGTAGCATCAGGATAAAATTTTTATTACCCTGTCGAGATCATCCCCCTTGCTTTTATACACCCCCAGGTTTACGGAGGGCGTCTCCGGCTGTCCTGCCAAGGGCAGGGTTTCCATTTTGCCAAACATGCCTATGGAAATGCGGTCGATGAAGTCGATCTGCCTGCGGACTTCCTCCGCATTGACCGCGGCGATGCTTGACCCTTTCATCATCAGCGCCTCAACGGGCTGCCCCTTCAAATCCGTTTCGTTTTTTTCCGCCAGCCTGAGCATTTCCATGCGCCGCTGCTTTGCTTTCATAAGGGCAATATAGAGATCCTCCGTGTTTGCGTCCTCTATGACCTGGCAGAAAAGTGCAAAAAGGTCCATGAATGAAGGGGAATTTTCATCAATATTTGCCAGAAAATCGCAAATGGCGGAGACCCTGTTTTTGTCAAGTAGGAACCTCGTGTTTCTGAGCGTTACTTTCAAAATTGTAGATATTTTTGGTGACGCGATGTTTTCGTCCATTGCGCGAATAATTTGTGGATCGATCCGACGGTCCGGGTTGATACGGCGGATAAATCGGCGCAGCGCTGTGCATGGAATTTCGATGCGCAAGGATTGCGCGGCGGATGGGAAATAAAGTGTTGTGTCAATGCTTTTTTTTGTGAGCATATCTGCCAAGGCGCTTTTTTCCTGATCGTTTTCCACAGGGTTTTCTTCGAGTACCGGTTCCAGAAGCAGCTGCTGGGATTCATCCGGATAGAAAACCATATCGCATATGCTTTCCGCGTCACAATCGAAAGGGGGTGTAAGTATGCGGAAAAGCGCTTCCGGGCTGGAGATGTCGTATGTAGACGAGAGATAATGGACGACGGTGTCCGAAAGATGTATCCCTTGTCTGAATATTTCTTCAACGGCATCCGCCACGTTTGTAATCCGCCGGTTTGCACGGTGGGCACCTGATGTCATTTTGGGTGTTCCTCCAATGGCTTCCCTTTGTTTTCCGATCTTCGACCTCCCGCTTCCCGGCCCATGGTTTACGTATATGTCCTGAGCTTAAGCTCAACCGGGTGCGGATTCAGGTATGTCTGGGCCGCCAGATAATTCTGTTCGTATTTTCGGACGTAGTGGTTGATTATGGTTATCGGCACGATCAGCGGCACATACCCTTTTTTGAACCGGTCGAAAATCTCTATGAGCTCCTTTTTTTCATCTGCGGAAAGCTGCGTTTTGAAATATCCCATGATATGTTGAAGTACGTTGACGTGCTTGGCGGTTGTACTTTTCAGGCGAAGAGCGTCAATGAGCTGATCCTCGTATTGCCTGTATAAAGCCTCTTTTCCTATCTGTTTGCCTGCGGCCACCAATTTCCCCATGGTTCCGGCATGCTTCTGGCTGTGGGACATGACAAGCAGCTTGTTTCTGGAATGAAAGTCAACCACGCTGCCAATTCCGGACGGTTTTGAAACCGTGCCCCGCCATCGCTTCAAGGTAAAGATCTGTTCAATGAAATTTTCCCGGAGCTTTGGATCATGCAGCCTTCCCTCCTCTTCTACCGGTATCAGCGGGAAATGATCGGTAAACATCCGGGCAAAAATACCGACCCCTTTTTTTTCGGGCATACCCTTGTCGCTGTATACCTTAACCCGCATCAGGCCGCTGCTTGGGGAATCCTTTTTAAAGATAAAGCCGCACAGATTTTCTTTTTCCAATGCCGGGACCCGCTTTTTGCCCCATTCTACCATTTTTTCGGTGTGATCCTCGGCCGTTTTGGTGGTCATGAGGCGCGGGTTTTCAGGATCGCCAACGAGCCGCATGGTTTCTCTTGGAATGCCGAAGCCGGCTTCCACTTCCGGGCATACCGGCACGTATTCCACGTATTGCCCAAGGGTGTCCCGGAGGAAGTGATCGAGTTTGTGTCCGCCGTTGTACCGGACATTTTCACCCAGAAGGCATGCACTGATTCCCAGCCTGATTTTTTCGTTCATGTCGGTTGTCCTTGGTAAGGTTAATAGTCTCGTAAAGTCGCCATCGGACGGCCTTGTAAAAAATTCAAGATCAAGGCTTGCGCAATCTCGAAAAATGCAAAGTACTTAGCGTACGTGTATGTCTACAAGGCGTAAGCCGCAAATTCTGAGGGATTGCGCGTAACGCAGATATTGGATTTTTTACACGGCCGTCAAGGTTGATTTTTTGCATAATTGTATACAATAACTATAATATGCAACAGGGCGTATCACAACAAATCGGAACAATTGTTTACAAGACCTCTTCAAACGAGCAGGCGTTGAAAAACCGGAATAGATATGATCATCAAAGAAGCCGTTACCATTGATGCCCCCGTTAAAACCGTATGGCAGGTTTTCACGGAAATCGAAAGCTGGTCGGACTGGAATACCGTCTGCCGGGAATGCCGCCTGGAAGACGCGGACGCCATGGGGGAGGGGGCGTGCATATCGTTTGAGTTAAGCCCCCTGCTGTTCCCGCTCCGGATTGCACCGGTGATCGAGGCATATGAAGAAGAAAAAGAGGTTACATGGTCCGGGTCCAAGTGGGGCATTCATGCCAGGCACACCTTTTCCTTTTTTCCGGTTGATGACGGCACCCGCCTTGACAGCCTGGAGTCTTTTTCCGGCCCGATGCTATGGCCTGCCAGGCTCAGCGGGATGCACAGACGGCTTCACGGGCTTACCCGCCGCTTGTTATCGGCAATCAAGGCGGAAGCCGAAGCCCGGCACGGTAAGTAGCAGCACATACCGGGCATCGGTTGTCCTGCTCAATTCAGCGTGAGCTCCGCTCTGGCCATTTCAATGCCGGGCACCATAAGTCCTTCAATGCCTATTTCATCCGCTGCCGCCTGGCTCATGGAACGATACATGAGACGGACGGTGACGCGGTGCCCGCCGTCTGCGGTAACGGGGATGACAAAAGTCTGCTCGTCATGCCCTTTGGCCGGTATGCGGCGGTCATAGGCGACTTCTTCGGCAAGCCAGCTTTTTGGCGTCAGGTTGCCATCGGCGTCTTTGAAGACTGTTTGATAAAAAACCGTTTCGGGGTCGACATGGTTATTGTCCGCTGTGTGCCCGGATGTGAAAACGGCGTTGCCAGCGTCGTCTGTTGCGGTAACTTCCAGCCACATTTTCCGTATATAGGTGACACCGGTAGGAATCTTATGGCCTGCGCCCACGTTTTTCACCCGCACGAGAAGCGCTGTTTTGCCATCCATGGCAGTGGTTTCGATCTCGAGTTCCGCAGCGGCTTGAAGCATTCGTCTGGCAAGCGCCGCTTCGGCATCGTTTCCTTCTCGTTCCTGGAAAAATGCACTGCCTCCCGGGAAAAAGTGGGTGGCGACATGCTCCCTTTCCTTGCCCATGAAGCTCGATTTGCCGGGATTTTTTTCCACACCCGGGCCGGGCGTCATATGGCAGTCCTGGCAGCGCGTTCCCTTCGCGCCATAAGGCCCTTCTTTCCAATCGCTATAGGTGTCTATGACAATCGCACCGGATACCGGGTGGACAACATTATGGCACGCCCCGCAGAACGCCGCATCCGTATGGATTTCTGAAAATTGAACATCGTGATAGGGAGACCTGCCGTCCCCCCGCGGTCCCCGTTTTACGCGTCCGGGATCGGAAATATTTTGAACATTTACCGGTTCTACAACCGCTTTAACCGTGTGACAGAAGTCGCATGAAACCCCTTTTTTCGATGTTTCGTCAAAAAGGCTTCCATCCGGAGGCGGCAGTTGTCCGGTCCGGCGGGCGATCGGCGCATGGCATTCCCCGCAGAACACATCCGTAAAACCATCTGTTTCATGGCTGGCTTTCAGGTAATCCGGCTGGTAAAAGGGATCTTCCCAGGCAAACCGGTGTTTGCTTTTGCTCCATGCGGCGTAAATATCCCGGTGACAGCCCCCGCAGTTTTCCGGATTTTCAAAATCGCCGGCGTCAAATGTATTGATGTTGTCCATTTTTTGCTCGGGTATGCCGGCATTTCCCTGCTGTCCGGGCTGATTTTTGTCGCTTTCTGGCTTCTCCGGTTCAGCCGCATAAACAATCCCCTGGCCGTAATCGCAGGAAAAAAGAAAAAACAGAAACAGAAATGCAATTCCTGCCAGAAGGGCCATTCCTTTAGAAAGCCGCGGTGTTTCTGTCCCACATGCGGTTTCGTGCGGGCTGTTGTTCATTTGTTCGCTCCCTTGTTTGTGCTTTCGATCATCGCAGGCATTTCCTGCCGGGTAATATTTCATATACCATCGTTGAAAATGAAGCGGAATGGCTTTACTATAATGTAGTGTTCAATAAAAGCCAATAAATGGATGAAAAAAATACAATAGGGGAGAAAACACAATGCCGAAACCAGAGGAGATGTATCAATGCCAGACGGCCAATTGCGGTTGCATTTACAATCCGGAGAAAGGGGATCGAAAGGGCAAGGTGCCAAAGGGAGTCGATTTCGAGCAGCTGCCGGAAGAGTGGAAATGCCCGGTATGCGGAGCAAGTAAAAAAGCGTTCCGGCCCCTGGGGAGTGCATCGTGAGATTGCGGCCGGATTTTATATGGACAATGCAGGAAAATAATTTTACCTTATATGGCAAATAACGACAACACGCTTGTTCTACAGGCTGCATGAACGGAACCCAAAAACGACAGGAGCATTGCATGGGCTTTACAGATCTGAACGAAATGATTGACTTCGCCATTGAAAAGGAACAGGAAGCAGCGGATTTTTACGAAGCGGCAGGCCGCCAGGAAAATATGGCCGGGTCCAGGGAGATGTTTACCGAATTCGCGTCCGAGGAGCGGAAACATAAACGGATGCTTGAGGATCTGAAAAAAGGAAGCGTAGACCAATCCATAAAGAGCTACAAGCTCAAGTGGATCACCGATATCAAGCGCAGCGACTACCTTGTTGATGTTGAATATCACCCGGGGATGAATTACCGGGAAATGCTTCATCTGGCAATGAAGCGCGAAGAAAAGGCCCTTGCCTTTTACAACGATCTTCTGGCCAATGCAGAAGATGAAAAGACCAGAAAACTTCTGAAGATCCTTTGCCAGGAAGAGGCCAGGCACAAGCTGGCCCTGGAAACCATGTATGATGATTTCATGGCGGAAATGGGGGACTGATGTTTTCTCGGGCAGCTCCCTGCCGGCGGAGGGCTGCGTACCGGGTCAAGCAAGGTGCAAACGCCAAAGGGATGTTATCTCCGCGCAGCGTGCGGCGTGAAGCGGTTCTTTTTCGTCCATGGCCCGGGGGTGAGTGGGGCGGATATCGATTTTCCCGGAGACCGCAAGGCCCGCCTCTGTAAAAGCAGCGAGCAGTTCCCCGCGGGATCGCAGGCCGAGTTGTTCGGCAAGATCGGACAGCAAAAGCCATGCTTCTCCGCCATCCTCCAGGTGGTCCGGCAGTTCATTTAAAAACCGCTTCAATATCCGCCCTTTCGGGTCATAAACCGCTTTTTCCATGGTTGTGACCGGTTTTGCCGGTATCCATGGCGGGTTGCAGACAATAAGCGGCGCTTTCTGTGGCGGGAACAGATCTGCAGCGACAACTTCGACGCGGTCTGCCATTCCCAGATGGGTTATATTTTCTTTTGCACAGGCAATCGCCCGCGGATCGTTGTCGGTGGCAATTACTTTGGATACGCCCCTTTTTGCAAGAACTGCGGCCAGCACACCGGTGCCGGTGCCGATGTCAAAGGCAAGCGCTTTTGATGGCAGCGGCGTTTCCGCCACAAGCGAGATGTATTCCCCGCGGGTCGGCGGAAATACGCCGTAGTGAGGGTAAATGCGATTGCCTAAAAAAGGGATCTCTATCCCTTTTTTCCGCCATTCATGTGCGCCGATGATGCCCAAAAGTTCGCGAAGCGGAATCAGGCCCGGATGGTTTTCCTCGCCGAACGATTCGGCAATTGCCTGCCGCACGTCCGGTGCACGGTTGAGCCGGATTGAATCGTTTGGTTCCAGTTCCACCACAAGCATACCCAGTATGCGCGCACGGTTTGACAGGGCCATACGTTGCCGGTGAAAGGCCTCTGCCGGGGAAAAACCCTTTTTGTTCAGCTCTTCGGGCTTCCGTTCCACCCGGCGTGCAACCGCATTTTGCAGCTGCTTCGCATTCTGGAAATCTCCCCGCCAGAGCATGGCGGTCCCTGCACAGGCATGACGGTAGGCTGTGTCGGCTTTCATCGTGTCATCTGCGACGATCACCCTTTGGGGCTTCTTTCTGCTTTCAGAGAGCCATTTTGCGGATCGCTGCCGACCGGCTTCTTCCCATTGGATAATCGGGTGCTTGTCTTCCTGCGTTTCGTTGCTCACTTCATCCTCCCGGCTTTTTAGGACGTCCGCTTCATGCGAAAATAATGGCATTCGCACGAAGCATTTTTGAAATTACACTCTTTTTCCCGACCAACATATTGTGGTAATTAAAAATATTCCAGTGTTTTTTCGCTGCCGCCCTGCAGCCAGTTGCTTTCCGGCGGTGGAGGCTGCTATGCCCGTTTTTTATGCGAACGGGTGACACATTTTGATGCAAAAGGAGGAGTTGTATGCCCTATGTCAACATAAAGATAACCAGGGAAGGAGGGACCACCCCTGAGCAAAAGGAGAAGCTTATTGCCGGAGCAACCCGCTTGCTGCAGGAAGTCCTGGGAAAAAATCCGGCAACAACCGTTGTTGTCATTGACGAGGTCGATACGGATAACTGGGGTATTGCCGGTCAAAGTGTTACAAACATAAGGAAAAGGCAGAAATAAAGATTTCGGCAATACAGGGTGAAAGCCTGCGCTGACTGGAAATAGCAGGGGGTGCGATCAAAAAAGGGCCGCGGAAAAACACTTTTCCGCGGCCCTCCTCTGCATGTCAACCGTTAAGCGCTATTCCCATATCGCCTGCATGTCATAGGGAAAGGAAAGCGAAACATTTTCGGCCCTGGCATTAACCCAGTACCCGCCGTGAGGCGTCAATATGAAATTATTGGCATTCCTCACTTCATCTTTTGTATTCAGCCGGGTTTTCCCTTCCCATAACCGTGTGTCGATATATGGGTTGTCTGCTGAAAGCTGCTTTATGGGCATGGGGCCATAGTGAATGTCGCCATTTTCGTCATGGACCACTATTTCCACGTCTCCCCAGTAGTAGTCGGCATCGTTTGGTACGGCGATCATTGACCAGCCGTCTCCGCTGGAAGGATTATAGTCCAGTGGTACAACGATGTCCGAGGTGGTTGTAACGGGAATTCCTGCGGTTGTCAGATCCAGACCGTATCGTGCGAGCACCCAGTAGGATCTGCCTGGGACCACTTCAAAGTCTCCATACTCCCGGTACCCGCCTTTGTCGCCAAAATTGGGATCATATGTCATGATCCGGTAGTCACCGCTGCTGTAGTCTGTTTCCAGCATGGGGCCAAAGACCGCTTCAGACCTGGCATCTGCAGGCCAATGTACAAAGGATACCATCTGATAGTCGTTATTGGATTTTCCGGGGGTAACCGAAGGAATCTGGTCGAACAGGATCTT
>JAABUA010000016.1 GCA_011389515.1 Desulfobacteraceae bacterium | reverse complement strand
ATGAATCGCCTTGCGGTCCGGGTGAGCTGGGACGCCTCGTATGCAGGGGCCCATCGTGTGGAACGCTACGAAGTCCTGCGAGACGGGGAAATTGTCGGGACCGTTCCTCATCGTCCCCAGACCTCCCTCGTGAAGTTTCACTTTGATGACCGCTTCCGGGAAGACCCCGGAACAAAGATGTTCTCCTATGCGGTTCGGGCGGTGGATTCCGCGGGCAATACGGCCCAAAGCCCGCCCATCGAGGCCGGCCCGTCTGCCTCGGAATAAACGGGAAATCGGCCATTACTTTGCCTCCCGGTTTTTTACCGATCGTATTTCCCCGGTTTCGGCAAGAGGCTTGAACACCTTGTCGCCTCGGTCGCCGGTGAATAGCAGGTAGCCTTTCGGCTTGATGACAAACTTTCACCAGCCTAAAAAACAAGGCCCTTGTAAGTGCATCTGTCTTACTTGTATCCCACTTCTCCGGTACAGGATGCCTTCCTTGGATATGGTATTGAGAGGTACTCCGGAATTTTGCACCATGAATCTGACAATTACCTGATTATTTACATTACGTTGCAATTTTTTTGTAAAAGTGGTCTTATATTTGAGTAACATACCATTGTTGAGGTGAGGCCAAGGGCACTTTCCTCGGCCAAAGAATGGGCCTGTAAAGGACAGATGCTGCGGTAAAGGCATCCAGTGCATATTGGAATTTCATTTCGCCCCCCACACCCTGTACATCAATGGATACGGCTGATTTAAAATTCTGGACAGGAGGACTCTTATACCGCGTTATGGTTTCCTCTACGGCATGTCTGGCAGTCGGTTTCGTCCTGCTCTGGAACTCGGGATTCATCGGTGCGGAATATGGTCTGCCGTTTACCGGTCCGTTTACCCTTCTGTTTTGGCGTTATTGGGCGCTGACAGGCATTCTTCTAATTTACCTGGCGCTAAGTGGCCGGCTACGTTGGCCGGGCTTTTACGATGCCTCCATTGCATTACTTGTCGGGTTCCTGGCACACGGCGTATGGTTGGGCTGCGTGCTCTTCTCATTGCAACAGGGCGTTCCTGCGGGCATTGTTGCCCTTGTCGTGGCTCTCCAGCCGATGCTTACTGGTGCCTTGTCCGGTCCCATTGTGGGAGAACATACTCCCCTTGCCCGCTGGTTCGGATTGTTCGTCGGATTTTGCGGGGTTATTATTGCCGTGGGCGCTCGGATCAATCTGAACGATGCTGGATCCGTTTTTGGTTACTTTATTCCGTTCGGGTCTGTGGTCGGCATAACGGCGGCAAGTCTGCTTCAAAGGTACATAGAGGTGCACGGCCGCGCCCATCGTCTTCCCGTGGATATCTCGCTTTTCTACCAGAGTCTGGCTACTGCTTTGGCAGCAACAATCCCCGCAATAGGTCTTGAGAGTTTAGCGACCCGCTGGGAACCGACGTTCATGAGCGCTATGCTGTGGCTCATTCTCGGCGTCTCCCTGGCAGCTTATGCCTTGATGTGGCTGCTGCTTTCACGGCTCGATGCTACTCGGGTGGCAAGCCTTTTTTATTTGGGGCCACCGGTTACCATGATAATGGCATGGGTTGCATTCGGTGATACGCTCCAGTCAACAGACGTCATCGGCCTGATTATAGTGGCAGGAGGCGTGGTAGTGGTGCAGCGGCAATAATTGCCTGAAGTATCCAAGGATCGCCGGCCTTTTTCATGAGGAGCTACAGCAGCTCCTGGCCAGCGCATGGATACATCCGTCCATTGAGTTACTGAAGAATGTAGAATCAAGGCTGAAAGAGTCGATTGAAAAATCCCGGAATCTTTCACACGAGCTGACCCCGCCCATATTACAGCAAGGGGACCTGGCTGATAAGGGAGCAATGAATCGGGTGTCCAATGCCTGACGTCTCACTTTTCCTACCACCCTTAGTTCCCGCTATGCGCTCTTTTTCCTCGTCGTAATTTTTTCCCATTCGGCAAGTCTTGTTTCTACCCCCATGTAAAGGCTCATGTAACCGACTACAACATAAAGTACCTGTAAAAACTTGACATACAATCCAATTTCTGAGATACAATTAGTCATGAAAAGCATTGCCTAATTCCTGACTATTGCAGGGGGAACACCAGATCGACGTGCCCGCCGATGGCTACATCACCTATCAGCGGACTGTCGATATTCAGGGCGGAGAGTTGATCCGCTTCACCGTCCGGCTGGTTCCGGTTCAAACACGGTAACTGCTGTTTGCGTTTTTTGTATGTCACCGAACCAGTTGGAAAAATCGCCTGAAACTTATTCAATGAGGGAGTAACGTCATGAAAATTATTCAGTTGTTAGTGATGGCTGCAGTGCTCGGGTGTGGTGCTGTTTTATTATTGAGCCTGCCCCTGTACGCCCAGCTGAAGGGCGCCCCGGTGCCTTTTGCTGCAGACTGGTCAAATTATGAGGATGGCGAGCGTCAGGAAAGTGGAAAATACTATGTTTCAGGGGAAGGGATCCGGCTGGAAGGAATGGCCGGCGGTGAGCCTTTTGTGGTGATTTATAACTTCAAGCAGATGGTCGCATGGAACCTCATCGAATCGGTGCGGATGTATATGGAGACTGCCATCGATTCCGGCGACCTGGGCATGGATGACCTCGGCCAGTTTGGTACCCCTTGTCCAGCGGACACCCGCGCGACGCGCAGTGGCAGCGAAACGGTGAATGGACGCAGTACGGAAAAATGGACTTGTATAAGCGCCGATCAGGGTACCAAGACCGTGTGGTACGACACCAAGTTGCAGACCGTTATTCGCAGCGATGATGAGGATGCTCGTTTTGAGCTTACCAACATCAAAGAAGGGCGTCAGCCTGCCAGCCTGTTTGTGCCACCGTCAGGCTATAGCAAAATGGATATCCCCGTTTTCGGCATGCCCGCCGGAAAGCCGCAGGGTGGATAGCAGACCGGCTCCAGGGAAGAGATGATGCGCAGTATGATGCAGGAGATGGCGTCCGAGCCGGGGCAAGGACAGCGGCGATGGAAATGAGATGCAAGGCATACCGGAAAGTCTGCAGGGGATAATGGGGCGTTAACAAGGGAACTTTAACAGTACAGGAGGTTGTTCTTATGATGAAGATCAGTAGATATCTGTTCGTCATTTTTGTCAGCGGGATCTTTTTTATATCCGTCAGTGCTGTCTGCGCACAGCAGCGTCTTCCGGCGACAGCCCCACAGTCAGCTACCAGCGGAGAAGAAGGAGACAAAGCAGGAATCATCGTCATTGACTCTGTTATCACCGACCCGAAAACCGTCAAAAAATCTAAGCCCCGGTCCGCACCCAAAATCGAGCCGGGGGATCATTTTCAACCACGGCCTGGTACCAACATCGAACCGGGGGATCATTTTAAATCACGGCCAGGCACCAATAACGAACGGGCTATCTTTAATGAAACTGAAGAAGCAGGACCTTATAGGTGAAACAAAGGCCTCCGGACCTTTTTTCTTGAAATCCCGATGATTGAATACATCCGAAACAAGGGATCAGGTTAGCACGTGCCAAGGGTAAAAGAGAAGAGGAAGGTGGGATGATATTTTTTCTTGAAAGAATAACATAATGAAAAAATTTTGGATTATTACGATCTACATTGAAGAAGGTCCCCAGCCCTGCACGACCTCGCTATATTAATCGAGCCCAAGCACACTTGCCCCTGAACTACATATCTTGGTTGATGTTTTACATGATTTATGCCGCCTGAAAATAGGTTGTTTCAGTGACGGGAGTTTCCAGGGCTTCCAGAGCCTTGGAAACAATCCTTCGACGAAGGGCTTTTTCCTGGCTGGTCGGAAATTCAGGGTTGCCTAACACACAGGTGATGGAGCTTCCCGGTACAATCCGCGGCACCCCCATCATCTCCGGCACCGGCGGGATAGACGATATCATGGCCACAGGGATGCCCGCCTCTTCGATAATCCGGCAGATCGTTGCTCCGCAACGATTACAGGTCCCTCACGACGATGTGAGAATAACACCGCTTACCTTTTTTTCCCGCAGCCTGGCGGTCATTTCAACGGCAAACTGCTCGCACCGGGCCACCGGTGGCTTCGATCGGCGGCGCCGGCGTGATCCGAGGAAAGTGCGGGGGCAACTGTTCGGATTCGAATTTTTTCCCGCCAATTTTCGCCAGCAGCATATCCACGGCACGGACAGCCCCGTTTTTCCGGGAAGTGGTGTTGCACCGGATATCGCGCTTAATGCAATATATCAGCTCTTCCGTATCAATCGGCCTGCCGGCTGTCAGGCGTACCAACACCTGGCAGAGATGTTCCATGGAGGCGGCCATATCCACAGCCGATTCGCCTGCTTTAACGATAATAACATCGGCCGGGCAAAGATCAATTCCGGGATTTTCGGGATGCATGCTCACAACTGACTGAATGCCATACATTTGCGCGGCTTCTGCTGCTTCCGCACAGGCCAGCCCATACCGGCCGCTGCTGAAGGCCGGCCCTGCCACCAGGATATCGGCCTCGTACTGTTCAAGCAGCGCCACGATTTCCTGCTTGATGTGGTCAGGGCTGTACTGGGCCGTATTATCACCGCAGACGATTGTTGCGACAATGGTTCCCGCATCTCCAAGCTTCCCGGCCAGGAGCCGGCCCGGGCCGACGGTTCCGGCAGTTACTGTCAGCGGATATTCCGCCTTGTCTTCTCCGCCAATGCCCCCGAAAAACTTGTTAATATAGTGCATGATGCGCGTCATCGCGTTTCTCCTTTTAATCTTCCGGTTCCCACCTGGCTGGTGGCGGCAAAAATATTGGCAAGCGGGGTTTCCATGGCATCCAATGCCATACGCTCAATCATCCAGCGGCCACAGGACCAGGGCCCGCCGTAAATGGCTTCAACCGCCGGAAGGGAAACGACTTCATCCATATTGCCGGCTGATATGACGGCATCGGCAGCTTCGGCAAAGGCAATGGGGCCCGGCTTTGCCCCCGTGGCCCCGGCGCTTTCAGCCATGATCAAAACGGTTTTGATCCCAATCTCTTCGCAGGCCTGGCAGGTCAGCATCAGGTCGGCATAGGCATGGCCGCACTCTTCAATGGAGATGACTACACCGTAGGCATCCAGCAGTTTGGCGGTCTGGGCGGCCAGGTAGGCCGAGCGCTGTTTGCCGGAGAAACCTTCGATCAGGCATTTGGTGACGATGACGCCCATAAAGGACAACAACCCTTTTTCCTGGTATGAAAAAAGCGCCTCCACAATGGGCGAGCGCTGGTAGAGATAGGTGGGGTTTCGCGTGGCACCGATGTCATAGTTCCCGCTGACCAGTATACCGTCCATTAATTGGGTGGGATGCACCACCGTGGGGGTGGAGGTCAGGGCGCTGCCGCTCAAAAATGTCTGGTGCAGGTCCGAGAGCAGCATCCCCGGGCAGATATACACCACGTGGGGCCCATTTCTTATTGACGAGGTTTTTTCCGGCACGCCATAGACCCGTATATCATCAGGAACGTGGTCCAATGTGGCTGCGGCCAGCCAGCGGGCAGCCATCAGTCCCGCATACCGGGCCACCGAAACCCGTTTGACCGGATCGTGATCATCATAGAAATCGCACCACAGAATCAGGTTCAGGGTCCTGGAAAACGGCGAATAACGTGCACCTGGACCGGACATGTCCACCATGGCCTCGGAGACGACCTGGCTGGCCACTTCGCCGGGCACGCTGCCGCAGACCAGAACGGCGCATCCATTCAGGGCGTGGGTCACCCCGCGTCCCACCGTGCCGTCCATGGCGCCCAGAAAACCGGGGAAAATCTGACCATTGTCCGGCTTGACGCGGGGCTCAATGGCATCCAGTATGTTGCCAATCCGGGCCGATGCTCCAGGACGGGCCACTGCAATGCCCATCCTGCGGACGCCTGCTTCCGCGATCAGATGCTTTTTGAGCGCCTCGGCATTGACAGTCAAAACCCCTTCCGCCCAGTTGGTCTCCTCCCCCAGGCGCAAATCCCGAACTGTGTAATTGAACAATTCAAGCCGATGCGCCAGGTCGGGACGCACCCGGGGGACTGTGGCTATATTCATAATTTTTGCTCCGCTTTCTTTATGGCCGTATTTTTCCTACCTGCCGGCATCCAAAGCCTTGCTTATGGCGGCGCCGTCTAATACAAATTCCATCGGGCCCACTTCTCTTTCGTATACAGCGGGATTGATGATTTGCTTCACCTGCTCTTCCAGGATGCGATATACCGGGAGTCCCAACGGGATCCCTGCCAATGGACCAGCATAGCTCGGATCGCCCTCCTGAAGCGTCATCGCCACCATGCGGGTGCTTGCCGGATTCGGCATGCCCAGCATGGCAACCATCCGGTCACGTTGACCGGATTCAACGAGTCGGGCGATATTTGCCTGCTCTTCCAGATCCATGGCGCCTGCAGAGGTTCAGACAAAGCACTGGGTTTCGGTGTAGATCACCTCGGCCCCGGCGCTTTCCACGCACGCTTGAAGGGCGGGCGCGGCGATGCCGTCGCGTTCGCCGAGGCACAGAACCAGTTTTCCCTTGAGATCAATCATGCCATTCTCCTTTTTTTTAATGGGTTAACGCCGGGTTGCGCTCTATCATAAGACTGGCGCCGTCACCAGCGCCGGTCATCCGGCCGAGAAAAAGACTCGCCTTGGCCACAAACTGCACCCGCTGCATCGTCCCTGACGTGAGCCCGGCAATGGCATGCGGCAGGTATGGAACGGCCGAGGCGATGTGGCCCTGGGTGGGCGAAAACCCGGGCAAGCCGTGAGCCCCAGCAAATTCGGCCATCTGTTTGCTTTCAGAAAAGCCTGTCAAACATTTTCGGGCAAAAGAACATACTTTTTTTATACGTATTTTATAGTTTCACCCGGACAACTTGAGCTAATTATAACATTTTGAATTTAATATAAATCGGAATCGCCAGAAATTAAATGAACAGGGAGGGAAAAGTGGTGGGCTACCAATAACAGGGCAAAAGGGTTCAAACACAAGGCGTTGGCACACACCGGGACGGGGATTGGCGTTGACGTACGCTTGCCAATGGCCGGGGCAGCTCTCAAAGAGTCCCCCTCCGGGGGAGGATGGCGATATTCGTTTTAAGGATCGAATTCAGCCATTGCCGCCTTCCATATGGGACGAACGCGCGGTGGTCAATTTGCCAATGTGGTCCGGTCTGAAATTCGCATTGCTGGGGGGGAATAGCCTTAGTGCGAACCTTCTTCTCTGGAAGCGGATCGGTTCACATGGCGCGGGCATCTGGGCGCTGCGTATTCTGGGCGCTGCGTATCCTCATCGATAGTTCCCATAAGACGTAACGAATCACAACGTTGACCCGGGGGTTATGGACGCGTTATCTGTATGAACAGTGCGTAGCAACATAATTGATTGGAGTGATTTTTATGTGAATGTCCATTCAACAAATGTTACGCCACTCCCTCCGGCTTATCAGCCCTGTAGAGCCGCAACTTAAAATGCTTGCCGAGCGTCAGGAAAGTCGCTGTCAGCGGTACCGCCAAAATCATGCCTATAATACCACCGAAAACCGTTCCCCAGAAAATGATGGAAATGACAACCAGGACCGGATGAAGCCCGGATCGATCTGCCATGATCTTCGGCGTCAGAAATATACTTTCGATTACTTGCGTTGAAAGGATCACGGCCAGTACCAGCACTGCAAGCTGAACGCCGCCTTCCGGCTGTATGTAAGCAACCGGCAATACTGTCAAAAGCCCGATCACCATCCCAAGATAGGGAACAATGCTGAGCAGGCCCAGTGCCAGCCCGAAAAGAATGGCGCCACTCAGGCCAATAAACGTAAATCCCACAGCCATCATAACACCCATGGCCAGAGCAATAATCAATTGGCCGCGAAAAAATGCCGTTACATACGCAACAAACACCTGCCCGAGATAAAGCACTTCATCTTGCGTTTCACGATGAAAAATAAAGAGCAGATTCTTGGCATGATCATGAATCTTGTTTCCGGAAAGAAGTGCGAAAAATAGATATAACGGGACGAAACCCATTCCGAAGAACAGACCGATATACGCCATGGTTTTTTCAGCTGCCTCCTGAGGTTCCGGCACCATGGTTTTCAGATCAATGTTTGAAATAAGGTCTTCAAACGCAGTTATTGCCTTGGGAAAACTACGGGAAAGACTATCATACCCCTGCTCGGCCATGGCCGGGATCAAACTGATGAACTCGCTGCCCTGGTTGATGGTAACAGGTATGACAAGAACCAGCGCGAGCATCAACAGAAAAGAAAACAGCAGGAAAATCACCACCACCGCACCCAGTCGCGAGAGCCGTAAATAGCGTTCGAAAAACTCCACAACCGGAAAAAGTATCAGCGCCAGAACCCCGGCTACGGCAAGGGGAAAAATCAGCACCTGGAGCGTCGAGATGATTTGGCCCAGCACCCAGACCATAAACACGATCAGACATAGCAAAACCACTGCCATAAACGTAACGACGGTATAGCGCAACAACTGAAGTTGCCATACACTCATGCCCAGCAAATGCCTGCTTTCACCTGCATTTTCGATTCTCTGATCAGACCTCCGATCTCTTTCACTCATATTTGGAGCCTACTATTGATTTCGTAGCAGTATATAATGACAATCACTGGTTCGTGACGACGTAAAGTGTACCTTGCCAGGACGATTCATGAATATGACAATCTCCACGTAATCGTCGCACCGGTCGCGGCCTTTCTAATGCGAATCCGAAAACCACATCTTACGAATTATCTCTACGCCACGTGCCGAAGGGTCGCAGGGAAGCAAACACAAATATTTGAACCAAAAATAAGATGAAATTTTTAAAATGCCATAATTGTCGTCAGTAAATTGGGAACGTTCATAAAGTTATACGTTTTCACAAACAATCCTATCACATGCCTCGCCAAGCATGTATAAATCTCCTTGGGTTCTGCAATAGTCTGGTGCGAGAAAGAATTTAAGCGCATCAACGTCGCCTTCATCAAAGGCTTGCTTAAATGGATAAAAAGTATCCCGGTTGCAGCCAATTATCCGGCAGGCCTCGGACACATTGATAAAGCATGAAGCTAACTATAGCAATCCAGGTTTGTTTCTGATAAGTTTTTCCACGGTGATCATGGTTTTCTCCTTTCCGATTTGTCGGTTGTTAACCTCAGAAAGGATATCTGTGGCCACTGCTTAAAACAAATGGCAAGTGTCAGACTTGATCGGAACTAATTCACGTTATCCGTATGCCCGGTGGTGTGGGAGAGAGTATGTCATGGTCTCCCTATCCCGATTAGGTGACGCAAGTGATATCAGTCGTGTGAGAGATGCGAAACACGATCTTATCCGGTAGTTGAACAGGCTCGGTCGCGGTATAAGAAAATGCAAGACACTTGTCATAAGGCGCTATTCCCGGATAAACTGAAGTTCGTACCTTGATTACAATGCGCTCCGGGCTGAAATTCACATTACTCAATCTTTGGCCAGGAGCCGACAAGCAGTGTTTTGGTTCAGGGCTTTGAGATGGGTCGGGGGAGGGGTAACATGCCGCTGAGAACAAAGCAAAACTACACCGATAGCATCAGGGCCATGCAGGTCAATTTGTGGGCCTACGGAGAAAAAATTGATGATATCTATGCGCATCCCTGCTTTAAACCGGCTATGGATGCCATTGGCCTTGTGTACGCATTGTCCGGAAGCGATGCCAAGAATGATAGCGAAGGGCCTTATACGGCACATTCTCCTTTTACTGGCGGCAAGGTCAGCCGTTTTCTGCATATACACCAAACCAGGGAAGAGCTTAAAAAACGTTTTGAACTGTCCCGCAATCTTGTCCACAGACACGGGGCATGTATTGGCGCCCGGTGTGTCAGCACGAGTGTCCTGAATACAGTTTTCAAAACAACCTTCGACATGGATCAATCAGCCGACAGCGACTACCACGCCCGATTCTTGAAGTTTCTGGGCTATGTGCAGGAAAACGATTTGGCTGTTGCCGGCGCGATGATGGACGTAAAGGGAGACCGCAGCCTGGGCCCGCATGAGCAGGCTGATCCTGACCTCTACTTGCACATTGTCGAAAAACGGCCCGATGGTATCGTTGTAAGGGGCGCGAAGGCCAGTATCTCCGGCGCGGCAATCGCCGAAGAAATCGTGGTTGTGCCCTGTACTACGTTGGGCGCCGACGACCAGCAGTATGCCGTTTGCTTTGCCGTGCCAAGCAATGCACCGGGTATACTGCATATTGCAGAGGCGCCCGCTCCGAATATGCGGCGTCTTGTTGGAAAGGAAATGGACTATGGCAACGCCCGCTACGGCGTTCATGGTTCAACACACGTTATCTTCGATGATGTTTTTATACCAAAGGAGCGCATTTTTATGTGCGGGGAATATGCACACGCGGCGAACCTTGTCAACTGTTTTGCCGGCCTCCAGCGACTGAACACCACAAGCTGCAAAGCCGGACACCGGGATTTGCTCATCGGAGCCGCTGCGGTTGCCGCCGACTACAACGGTGTCAGTAAAGCACGGCATATCCGGGAAAAATTGGCCGACCTGCATCATCACAGCGAAACCGCTTTCGGCTGCGCCCTCGCATCCATATACACCGGAGAAAAAACCGCTTCGGGCGTCTTTACGCCTAATCCTTTATATGTAAACATTGCAAAGCTTAAGGGTGTCGAGGCGATCTGGGATGGAACTTATGCGGCTGCCGACATTGCAGGCGGGTTAGTTTGCACCATGCCGACCGCTGAAGACCTTGCAAATAAAACCATCGGGAATGTGATTGATAAATATTTCAAGGGAAAAGAAGGCGTTTCAACGGAAAACCGGATTCGGATACTGCGCCTGATCGAGTATCTCACGGGGCAAGGGTCGGTTGTGCCCATCGAGTCTACCCACGGCGCGGGATCTCCACAGGCCCAGAAGATTACCATTGGGCAGGATCTGGCTAAAAAAATAGAGAAGTTTAAAAAAGACGCGAAAATCATGGCGGGCATCAAAGGCGTGGACAGCACATAATGCATTCAAAAAGGTCTTTAACATCATTAAGGCCCTTTGACCTTGTCTAATTTTTCAAGGCCTTAATAAAGCATTCCGTCCAGATTCCGGCATCATCGGTGCTATCATCAGTGCCATCATCGGTTACATAATCGGTGCTGCTGCCCCCGTTTCCTTCGGATTCGATCTCCAGATAACCTTCTACGATATTGCCGGAGATGGTCGGCTGGGGATTGTTTTGCTCGCTTTGCAGGTTACCTCCGACATGGTTGCCTGTAATCGTACCGGGGCCCTGGTTTTTGAAAAACTGGAGGTCTCCGTCGATAGCGTTTCCGGTTACCTCGTAAGGCCCTGCCTTGTTTTCCTCGAATTGCAGGCTGCCGAAAACCAGGCTGTTTTTCACGCGCAAGCGTCCGCTGCTTTTTTCCGCCTGTACATAACCGCCTACTTCGGCGTTGTTCACCAGCAAGGCGTCCACATCTTCAGGAGCAACCGCTTCCGTGATCTGGAAATTGCCGCCAACCACTGTGCCGTCGCGCAAAATGACCGATCGTGTTTTCTCTCCTTGCACGTCCCCGTCGATGAACGTCTGCTGATCCAGATCCACCAGATAGGCGCTGTACGCCTGAACATTTCCCTCAATACTGGCACCATTTGCAAAAAATTGGGCATTTTTCATCACGATAACATTGCCCTTGACCGTTGTCCCGTTGAAGGTGGTGATCGTATTTTCCATTACGGTGAAATTATCGTCAATCGTCTCTCTACCTTTCACCTCGGACAGGTTGTCATCGGTGACGTCATCGGTTCCATCAGTGCCATCATCGGTTCCATCGTTGCCATCAGTGCCATCATCGGTTCCATCATCGGTGCCATCAGTGACGTCATCGGTGCCATCAGTGACGTCATCGGTTCCATCAGTGCCATCATCGGTTCCATCATCGGTTCCATCGGTGCCATCATCGGTTCCGTCTTCGGTTCCATCGGTAACATCATCAGTGCCGTCATCGGTTCCATTAGTGCCATCATCGGTGCCATCATCGGTGCCATCAGTGCCATCATCAGTGCCGTCATCGGTACCATCAGTGCCGTCATCGGTACCATCATCGGTGCCATCAGTGACGTCATCGGTTCCATCAGTACCGTCATCGGTACCATCGGTGCTATCATCAGTGCCATCATCAGCGCCATCAGTGCCGTCATCGGTACTATCATCGGTTCCATCGTCAACATCTGTGCTATCTTCGGTTCCATCATCTGTACCATCATCGGTACTGCCGTCTCCGTTTCCGCCGAATTCGATCTCTATATCTCCTTCTACGATATTGCCGGAGATGGTCGGCTGGGGGTTGTTTTCCTTGCTTTGCAGGTTACCCCCGACCTGGTTGCCTGTAATCCTACCGGTGCCCTTATTTTTGAAAAACTGAAGGTCTCCGTCGATATCGTTTCCGGTTATCTCGTAAGGTCCTGTCTTGTTTTCCTCGAATTGCAGGTTGCCGAAAACCAGGCTGTTTTTTACGCGCAAGCGTCCTCTGCTTTTTTCCGCCTGTACATCACCATCTACTTCGGCGTTTTCCACCAGCAGGGCGTCCACATTTTCAGGCGCAGCCGCTTCCGTTATCTGGACATTGCCCCCAACCACCGTGCGACCGCGCACAATGACCGATCGTGTTTTTTCTCCTTGCACATCCCCGTCGATGAATGTCTGCTGATCCAGATCCACGACATAGGCGCCGTACGCCTGGACATTTCCCTCAATACTGGCACCATTTGCAAAGAATAGGGCATCTTTCTCTACGATAACATTCCCTTTTACCGTTGTCCCATTGAAGGTGGTGGTCGTATTTTGAGACACGACGAAATCGTCGTCTATGGTGTCCGGGCCCATCACCTCGGACATCGCCATGCCCGGCGCATTGGGAGCATTATTGCCTGTTCCGCTGCTGCCGCTGTCACAGCCCATGGACAGCAGGACAAAGAAGGAAATCACAAAGACTGCGAAGTTTACAATTGTAAGGTGTCTCATGATCGTTTCCTTTTTATACTCCAAGTATAATAAGCAGGGAAAACGGTTTTCCGAAGCGTTCCAGCCGTCAAGTTTCCTTGCTATAATGAATAATTAGACGCCGATATCGGCGTGTCAAAAATATATGGTTTTTTTGAGAGTCCCAAGGCTGTTTTTCAGCCTTTGTTTCAAGGCTTTTCGTTCGTTGAATTCATTGTTGAACCGCAAATTGGTCGCCTCTAGTTTCCGGGTCCGCTCCATGATTTTCCGGGTCCGTTTTAGAACCTCCTCCAGGTGTTCTCTGTACTGACTGTTTTCCCGGGGCAACCTCCCCCTTTCAAGGAATTTTGTCAGCGCGAGTTCCGGATTTTCCCGCCGGAAGCATGCAATGCCGCCTCAGGCAGGTCGATTCCGCTCCCGGCGGTTTGATTGATTAGCCTGGGAGGATTACTATCTTTGAAAGACATTTCTGCGTAACACAGTGGCCATCTGGAAAACAGTGGTGAGGTCTATGTGAAAAATAAGATAGAGCCCGTCATCTGCTATAGCGTGATAGGATATACCCGGCAGTCAGTGTGCCTGCCGCCCAATGCAAGAGGTATAGAACCATGACATCTCAAGATGCACGAGACGGAAGCCTGACCGGTCACTACCGGCGCCACGGCCTCGGAGAGGAAATTTTAGCCGCCCTCGAAAAATCTGGAAAAACCCTCTGCACCTATGAAGACAGCGCTGCTTTCGATGAATTTCACATGCGGGGCCGGGAGGCTACCCGGGATCTTGCCCGGTTGGCATGCATCAGTCCCGGCATGCAGATACTCGATCTGGGGTGCGGGCTGGGCGGACCCGCTCGGCTACTTGCAGCCGAGCACGATGCCCGGGTTGTGGGCCTTGACCTCATGGAAGAGTTTGTCGAAGCCGCCTGTATGCTCACGAAGATGGTCGGAATGGAGCGGGGCACCGCCTTTCTCCGGGGTGACATGATGCGTCTGCCTTTTGCCCCGGAAACGTTTGATGTGGCCTGGTCACAGCACACCTTGATGAATATCTCGGACAAAGCGCTTTTGTTCGGTGAGATTCACCGGGTGTTGGCGCCTGGCGGTACACTGGCCTTTTACGACGTGGTGGCCGGAACCGCGCCCGGACGTCATTATCCTGTGCAGTGGGCTTCGGATGCTTCCATGGACCACCTGCCCGGGGAGCCCGAACTATGCGGCCTTCTCAATGCGGCCGGCTTTGCCAAGGTCGCGATGCAGAATGAAACCGACGCATGCCTTAAATGGTTCGAAGACATCCGTTCCAGGATAAAAAAAAGTGCCGCTGCCGGACGAGCAAAGGGACCGGCTCCACCTGGACTTCAAATTGTTATCGGTCCTGATGCCGCTGAAAAAGCCACCAACACGATACGCAACCTGAAAGAGGACCGGATTCGGGTGGTCATGGGAACTTGGCGAAAAATACAGCCTCCGGGAAGGTAGCGCTTCGCCGGGCATGCAGAACTTTGTTGAGGATGGACAGCGTGATGGAAAATATCGGCAATGTGCACGACAGGGAGGGGTTGTCGCTGAGAGGACTGTAGTCACTAGTGTTCAATCCAGAGGGGGGATGTTACCGGGAGGCATGTAGCCGTAGTGATCGCAAAACCTTATGTGTCAATGGTCTCATAGCCACCTTTTAAAAGTGATTGTAGTAAACCGGACAGATCACGTGCTACAATACCGGACAGATTACTTGTTACTTGCACCTTGGTGTTATAACTGGACAGCGAAATTAAATGGATATACAATTTTTAGTTAGAGTTTAATCTCCAGCATTTCTTTGGCCAGTCCTTTTTCTTTAATTCCTCAATCAGCAGGAGATAGAAAAATGTCCGCACAAAAAGCTTCCGCCCAAGTAGCATCCTCAAGAACATCCCGGATGAAAGAAGAACTCCTGTCGTGCCGCTATGAAATCTGCATTGAACGGATGAAATACTTCACCGAAGCGCACCGTCAGAAACCGGAGGCGCCGGAAATCATCCGGCGGGCCGAAGGCCTTGCTCGAACCCTTGAGCACATGACCATATTTATCCGCGACGATGAACTGCTGGTGGGAAACGAAACCGGAAAAAACCTGGGTGAAAAGGTTAATCTCGATCTCCAGCGTTTTTACGAGGCACTGGACCAGCGATCCACCTATGAGGAACTGGCAAAACGTCACCCCCAACCTTTTTTCATCAAGGACAAGGATATCGACACCCTCATGGAGATAATCCCCTACTGGAAGGGTAGATCACTTGCCGGCGACATCATTCCGGAACAGCTGTATCAAGAGGGGTTGATCTCGGCAACCGAAGGTATAGCGCCCTTGGTGCCCAATATCGCCATCCAGACCGGTACCACAGAGGGGCACCTGTCCGCCGGATACGAAAAGCTCCTGCGGCTTGGCTACCTTGGCATTATTGAGGAAGCGGATCATTATCAGCACCAACTTGTCGCAGACGATCCCGAATACAAAGAAAAGCATGATTTTTATGAGGCCGTAAAAATATATTACCGCGCCGCCATTGGATTTGCGAAGCGCTATTCCGAGCTGGCGTTTCAAATGATGGACAGGGAGATGATCGAATCCCGGAAAGCCGAGTTGAGGGCTATTGGGGAGATGTTGGTAAAGTTCAGGGCAGCAGTCCCAGACACATTCTACGAGGCGGTATCATTTATCTGGTTTACCCAGAATATCGCCAACATCAACTACCAGCGCAGCGTCCTTGCCCCGGGCCGGTTGGACCAGATCCTCTGGCCTTATTACGAAAAGGACCTGCAAGCGAATAGGATTACTCGGGAATCGGCGCTTGAACTCATCGAGGAGCTGAACCTGAAACTGACCTGGAATGTAACCCTGATCCCGGCAGAATTGACCGCCATCGCCAACGCCCTGGGGCAGAACACACAGGCCATAACCATCTCCGGGGTAAATAAAGACGGTTCCGATGCCACCAATGAACTCTCCTATTTGTTTCTGGAAGCCTACGCAAACCTGAAGGCGTTTACCACCGACCTGTCCGTGCGCATTCACAAGCACACGCCGAAAGCCTTTTTCAAGGCGGCCGTATCAGTCTTTAAATCAACTTCCGGAATTGCCTTTTACAATGATGATGTCATCGTGCCGGCACTGGAAAAGGCCGGCTATTCCACGCAGGATGCCAGGGATTACGTGATCATCGGCTGCGTGGAGCCCACCGGCCAGGGAAACAGCTTTGCCGCAACCGGTCGGATGTTCATGAATCTGCCCGGGGTACTCGAACTGGTGTTAAACAACGGCGTCAGCGGCCTGTTCGGCCTGATCGATGGCCTTCAGACCGGTGATCCGGCCAATTTTGCCTCCTTTGACGACTTCTATGATGCCTTTACCAGGCAACTGGCTTTCAATGTGAAGCGCACCGTCCGGATTGCGGAAATCGGGGATGCCGAAACCATGAAGCGCTTCCAACACCCCTTTGTCTCGGCCATGCTTGATGGCTGCATGGAAACGGGGAGGGATCATGTCTGTGGCGGCGCCAAATACAATTTTTCATCGATTACCGCCTACGGATTCGCCACTCTGGTAAATTCACTTTACATCATCAAAAAAGCCGTTTATGAGGACAACATTGTTTCGCTGCCTGAGCTCGTCGAAATACTGAACACCAATTTCGATGGGCAGGAAGTTTTACGCCAGAACCTGATCCGCAAATATGCCAAATGGGGAAACGACCAGGCCGATATCGATGAGTTTGCCTGCCGCCTATGGGATCTTTTCACCCGAGAAGTGGCAAAATATGCCCCTCTGCGGGGGGGAAGATACAATGCAGGAGCTTATTCTATGGGCGTTCACGTGATTGAAGGCTTTGTTACCAAACCCACTCCAGACGGCCGCAAGGCCTTTGACCCGCTCTCAAACTCCCTCTCGCCGGTAAACGGGACTGAGGCAAACGGAATCACCGCCATTTTGAATTCACTTGCCAAGCTCAATTATGATCTTACTGCCAACGGCGTAGCCGTAAATGTCCGCATTCACCCCCAGAACCTTGAAAAAGAAGAAAACATCGACAAATTCTATCAACTCATGAAGACCTATTTCGATCAAGGCGGCATGCAGCTTCAGCCTACCGTTGTCTCCACCGAAACCCTCAGGGATGCCCAAACCCACCCCGAAGAATACCGAGACCTGATCGTAAAGGTCGGCGGTTACAACGCTACCTACATCGATTTAGGTGCTCCTATCCAGAACGAGATCATCAGCCGGTTGGAAAACCGGATATAGCCGTGGCCGAAACAGGACCTTGGGATTGAAATTGAGCTTGATATCGAATGATTGTTTAAATACAACCCCATGATCCGAGATGTCATGCAGCAACTTTGCCACCAGTGTGTAATCCAGAGGGGACATCTATCAGGAGGCGCAATAACCGAACTGCATTTTACAAAATCAGACAATTTTTAAAAAATTGCAGGGATATTTGACAACCGTATTTTTCGGACATATTTAAATATTATGATAAGGCCAAACCAATTGTGAAATTGGGACGGAAAGTCACAAAATTGGGCAGTATACAACCGCTTGGGATTGGAATCAGACTTTCTTTTATGCGGTAATGTTAGACATTGATAAATACCCAGAGACAAATCCCTTTATTTGGGGTTATCCATTCTTTTGGTCCAGCTCCTGGAAGGACTGGCATGATCAGATGCTCGAGTTTGCATATGAAGCTGCTGAATCGCCTAATTATCGTTACTACATAGCCCCGGGCGATACTCACACGATCATGATGTCACCTCTTTTTTATACAGAAATATCTGAAGGGATTTATTTTACCGAATGGATTGAAGCGATGGTCGGAAACCAGGGTGGAACACGCGGGCATGGAGCAATGCCATGGTTGAATATAGAATGCAGCGATTGTTCAATGCCTCCTGGTGAATAAGACAAGACAAACCGGCCCCATAGAGGTGTTAAAGAGAGGGGGTATTGACCCCCTCTCTCTTTAAATTATTCAGAGAATACAAGCCATCTCAAAAAAAAGATTTTTTTGAGATGGCTTGTAGTAAGACAGCATAGTATAATATCGCCCCTTTTTTAAGCTTGTTTTACGAGGATACCGTGGCGATTACTGATCATCGCATCTTAAGGTTCAAGCCATTGAGCCGCAATGATGGTTATAAAACAAGTGCTGTCGTCGTCCTTTTCAGGTTCAATACTATCGTCATCTGTCGGCGGGAGCGGCAGAGACGATCCGAGAACGATGTGGGGGGAACCTTCCAGTTGGTCTGCCTCCTGGGCTAAAAGTCTGTGGGTCCGATCCGTGGGATGGATTTCGTCCCAGAATATGAATTCGTCCGCCGGGCCATTAAAGTCGCCGGTCCAGTCGCCGTCCTCATCTATTTCCAGGTACGTGCCGGTTGCATTGGCAAAGTTGCCGGAGGCAATTAGCTCGTTTATAAAATCAAAGACATCGAAAACATACACCCGAACGTCGGAATTCGCCTGTGTAAAATTGGCCAACGTATTTTCAAGGGCTACATTAAAGTCACGGGCAAGGGCAGTCGCCTTTTCTGAAATTTCTGTATTGTCATTGTATTCGGGAATTTTTCCCATATCCGGCAGTTTGAGCACCAGGAAAATCCGGGCGCCTGCCTCTGCGGCCAGATCGTTTAACCCACTTCTAATATTTCCGATGGTCTCATTGACAAACTGGTTTTGATCCCCTTGCGCGAAGTTGAATCCGAGAAAATCGTTCCCTCCGATCCATACGACAAATAGGGTATCCGCTGGCGGAAACGTTCTATCTTCATCAATATAGCGGGATACCTGGCCCAGATAACTTAAATCCGGTATCACACCAATATCGGATAATTCCTGTATCTGACTGCTTGTGTGCTCATCGGTTTCCGCTCCCCCAATAGCATTATTGTCCAGGTCAGCGCCCCATTCATCTGCTAAATATTGTATCCAGACCCGGTCATTGGTCATGGCTTTTGGAAAATCGTCTATGGGTTCAGGAAAATGGCCGTTATAGACGGCGAGACCGCCAAAATCGGTCAGACTGTCGCCAAAGGCTACAATATCGGTATAAGGCTGAGCATGCAGTGGATTCTGCAAAACCAAAACCCCGCCAACCGATAAAATACAAAGGATAAAAAACCGTAAGATAAATTTCATGAGGCCTTCCTTAATCTCTTCTTCACTTGTTTTTCATACCCTTTCTCGAATTCCTCTGCCCATTCCCCGACTTCTTCGACACCTTCCTCCGTTCACTTGCCGAGTTGCTGGCATCCGGGAAACAGTGGTTGAAAGGATAATGCCCATAATGCCCAAAATTATGATTTTTTTAACATCTCGTTGTTTCCATATTGATTGCTGATGATTGATGTTTATCATCCATATTAAAGGTAATGGCGTTGCACACCCATTACCAATAATATTTCCTCTTCGGTTGAAAATACACTACACGCTATCTCAAAAACAATCTCACGTGGTCCAGGTTTTTGGACCAAGGCGGGTCGGCTGGTTTGGTTTATGGCATTTTCCCTTTTTTATGTTTATCTTACCCATAGCGGGAGACCGGATCAGTTCTCAACCCAATGGATCCTTTTTTCAAACAAAGTGTGGCATGCCATCGATTTCTCCGGCGCACAATGCTGAACAGGCAACGGAAATTAAAAAAATCGAACGTCGATTGCCGGAAATCCGTTAAAAGGATAAGAACATGGTGCAATTTTTTGCAAACACACGTCCAGGCAATACCGTAACCCATGGGAACAGCACCTTTGAACTGCCGGTGCTGTATTATCGAGACGATTTTTTTGCACTCTATTTTATTGCCGATGCCCGAAAAATAAAGACACTGATGCCGTCCGACTACCTGCACCCCGTGCGGCTCTCCCCGGCAAAAGCGCTGGTTGCCGTCGGTGCCTTCAATTACATCGACACCACGATCGGACCCTATGGCGAGGTAGTGGTTGGCGTACCGGTGGTGTATGGGGAAAAACCGCCTTCATTGGCGATCCCGGCCTTGAAGGAAAGCCGCTACCCCGGCTTCGGTGTTTTGGTCCTTCATCTTCCTGTAACAAATCTCATTGCACGGGACGCGGGAAGGGGGCAATGGGGGTATACCAAGTTTACCGCCAATATGGACTTTACCATCACGCCCGAATACATGGAATGCTGCATGACCGAAAAAGAAGCCCACATCCTCACCCTTCGGGTTGGACGGTCAGGCATTTACATGACCGACACGAAGCCGCTAATCACGTTTTCCGTACTGGATCATCAATTAATCGAAACGTCGGTTGCCCAAGAGGGTACCTATCGCATGTCGGTGGGCCCCAAGGATTCGTTTCTGAAATTAGGTGATCATCCTGTGGCCAGGTCCATTTCCGAAATGGGGATTGCCAGGGCGCCGCTGGTATCCAAGTACTATGTGGAACGCGCAGGCATCCTGCCGGCCGGAAAGTGTATTGAGCGAAACGTCCAGGCATTTAATGGATACCGGGGAGCCAATGAGGAGGGATCGCACATCGTATCTTATTTGACCGACAGCAATGCGTAAATGTCCGGGACTGCTCTTGTACCGGTCAAAAAGGCAAAACCAAAAGAGGTGCAGCCTGCTTTTTCAGCCGCTAAGGAGAATTTCTATGAGATCTGGAATAATCATTTTAATGCTATTTTTTACAATCCCGGCAGTTTCATGGGCCGCGGATCACTACATTGAAATCAGGACCACCCCGCGCGGTATCGCTGACGAAGTCATCAAGATCGAGGAGCACAAACAGCGTCGGATAGATGCGGAACGGGAGCGAATACGAGCGGAAAAAGCCGAGGAAGCCGAAAAGTTGGTGCGGGTTGCGCAAACCTACATTGAAAACGGAGAAACTGAAACGGCGGTCGAGTATTATGAAAAAGCTCTCCATGCGGATGAAACCAACGTGGATGCCCATGCAGGAATGATGAAAGCAGAGAAAATACGGGACGAAAAGGAGATGGAAATCGGCATGCACTATCATCGGGCCATGGTCTTTCTCCGAAAGGGACTCCGGCAAAGTGCTGAAGATGCCCTTGTTGACGAAATCAATGCCAACCCTGACAACCAGGCAGCCAGGGATAAACTGAAAGAGATCGAAGGTGCGAACATTAATTCACAGTCAATCAATTAGGGATGCTTTACTGTGGATCTTTTCGATCGATAACCAATTTGAGATGAAATCCATTTGACATGCCACTTGCACCCGTTATTATTACTTATAGCAGGTAAAAGCAAAAACAGGTATGAAATTGGGACGGAAAGTCACGGGTCTTTTTGACGCCTGATTTTTCTGGGTTTCAATGCAAGATAACCGGACTGCCATTCTCATAATCGCGTTCCGGTTTTTTTGTTCATTTTTTCAGAACTTCAGCTCTCTCCCAGTGCAGCGCCGGAGCAGAAAAATGGGAATGATTCCGCACTTTGCGGTATCGATTCATCGAATGCAATGGGGTGACACACATGCCTGAGAATACCTTCCCGCATAAGGACACTGGTCCCTCCGGTCAGATCGCTCCCCATGAGTTTTATAATATTCTTGGAAACGCGCCTATCGGTATATTCACCTCCACACCGGAAGGCAGGTTTTTGTATGCCAACCCGGCACTTGCCTGGATGTATGGGTATGAAACACCGGAAGAAATGACTCTTGCTGTGCAGAATATCGGGACCCAACTCTATGCCGACCCTGCTGACAGGCAAAAATTCAAAAGCCTGTTGGAAACATATGGCGAGGTGGTTAATTATGAATACAGGCTTCGTCGCCGGGATGGCTCGGTTTACTGGGTCTCCACCAATGCACGGGCCGTGAGGGATCAGAACGGAAACATCACCCTGTATCAAGGATTCACCACCGACATTACCCGGCGCAAATGGGCACAGGACGCACTGCTGCTCAAGCATTCTTTTCTGCAGGGAATCATTGACAGCAGCCCCATTCCTTTTTGTTCCCTGGACCGTGACTATAAATACACCAGTTTCAACCAGGCGCATGTCCTGGAAATGAAACGGCTCTATGATGCAGAAATACAATTGGGTCATCCTCTTTGCAAATATCAGTCAATAGAGGAGAACAGGGGAAAAACCCGTAAAAACATAGACCGGGCGCTGTGCGGAGAACGGATTGTCGAGGAAACATATTCCGGCCGGCGCGAACTTTCCGGAAAGTATGTCGAAGCCACCTACAATCCTATCCGGGATGAGCAAGGACGGGTAACCGGCGTTTGCATTTTCTCCAAGGATATCACCGAGCGCAAGGAAATTGAAAAAAAACTGCGGGAAAGCGAAGAAAAATACCGTTCCTTAGTTGAACAGTCGGTGGACATCATGTACCTGCATGACCTGGAAGGCAATTTTCTGGATGTCAATCAAGCGGCGATCTCGCATACCGGGTTTTCCCGGGAAGAATTTATGCGCATGAACCTGTTTGATCTCAACCCGAACAGATCTTTTCAAAAGGACATTAAACGCTGGTGGGAAGAATTACAAATCGGACAATCCGTTATCCTTGAAGCCACGCAATTGTGCAAGGACGGCGATGCGTTCCCCGTGGAAGTCCGGACAGGCAAGATCCGTTTTGGCGATAAAAATTATATTCTTTCGTTAATCAGGGACATCACCCGGCCTAAGCTGGCGGAAAAAGCGCTTAACGATCAACTGCAATTCGAAAGGATGGTATCCGACATATCCACGCGCTTCATGCAGCTGCCATCACAACGGCTGAAAGAAGGAATTGTCCATGCTCTTAAATCGACCGGAGAATTATTTGATTTTGATTTCAGCTATTTGTTTCTTTTCTCCGAGGATGAGCAAACCGTTCGCATTGCATACGAATGGAACGCCCCGGGAATTGAGCCGCAAGCAAACAAAATGCAGGATTTTGATGTAAATGCATTCCCCTGGCTGATAACACAGATAAGAACAAAAGATTACGTTCATATTCTTGATGTGGACAATCTTCCGCCGGAAGCAACTGCCGAAAAAATCGGGCTGCAATCCCAGGCGATACAATCGATTTTATGTGTCCCCGTGATAAAAAACAGCTCCCTTTTCGGATTTCTCGGCTTCGGGGCGGTTGAGGACAAAAGGGAATGGATCAAAAATTATGCAGTCCTCGTAAAGGTTGTCGCTGAATTGATCTCCAATGCGCTTGCAAGGGGTATGGCCGAAGAAAGAATCCGCCATTTAAGCTTTCATGACCAATTGACAGGGCTCTACAACCGGCTCTATCTGGAAGAAGAGATGAAGCGTCTCGATACGGAAAGACAACTGCCCATCAGCATCATTATGGCTGATCTCAACGGCCTCAAGCTTGTAAATGACAGCTACGGGCATGCGGTTGGCGATGAGATGCTCAGGACTGCAGCCCGTATCCTGACCAATTCCTGCCGCAAGGACGACATTATCGCCCGCTGGGGTGGGGATGAATTCATGATTTTTCTGCCCAAAGCGGTCGAAAAAAGAATCACTGCCATCTGCTCCCGGATAAAAGAAATGTGTGCCGGTGCATGCGTCGAAGACATACCGGTATCCATGGCCTTAGGCTTTGCAATCAAGGATCACGCAGGAAAAGCGCTTATAGAGACTTTTAAAGAAGCCGACGACATGATGTACAAAAACAAATTGGCGGAAAGCAGAAGTACAAGAAGCGCCGTGCTCAATGCCCTGCTGAAAACCCTGGCGGAAAAAAGCTTCGAAACGGGAGCACACGCTTTGCGTATGCGGGAAATGGCCCTTAAAATCGGCAAAAAACTGAAATTGTCCTATTCGGAGTTAGACCGCTTATCCCTGCTGGCGACCCTCCATGACATCGGGAAGATCAAAATGCCGGAAGAAATTTTGACCAAAAAGAGCGCTTTGACAAAGGAAGAGTGGCGCGAAATAAAAAAACACCCGGAAACAGGATACCGCATTGCCTGCGCTACAAAAGAGTTTGCCCATGTGGCGGACGAAATCCTATGCCATCACGAACGCTGGGACGGTTCAGGATATCCGCGGGGATTAAAGGGAAAGGAAATACCCCTGCTTGCGCGGATAACGTCCATCGCCGATGCCTCTGAGGTGATGATCAAGGGACGGCCTTACAAGAAACCCCTGACTTCTGCTGAAATGGCCAGCGAGTTAAAAAATTGCACCGGCAAGCAGTTCGATCCAGAACTGGTCGATATTTTCCTGTCCGTTCTGCAGGAGAATGCATAGCCACATCCCTCCCATTATAATAGAACGATCGCTCGTTTTTTGTTGCATCCGTGGAATCCGAATGATATGTGTTTTCTCTTGTATCATAATGACGGCAACCAAAGGAGAAACCATGTCTGCATCATTTATGCACTCCCTGATGAATCCACAGTCCATCGCCATTGTCGGCGCCAGTAACAATCCAATGAAAATGGGCACCATGCATGCTTTGAGCATTATCAAAAACGGTTTCAAGGGAAAATTTTACCCCATCCATCCCAGGGAAAAAAAAGTTCTGGGCCTTAAGGCGTATACCAACCCCGAAGACCTGCCCGAGGCTCCGGATCTGGCCATTTTTGTCCTCCCCTCCCGGCACCTGCTTCCCCTGTTTGAGGCTTTCGGCCGCAAAGGGACAAAATATGCCATCGTTATCACAGCCGGGTTCAAGGAGACCGGGACAGACGGGGCAGACCTGGAACAGCAGCTCCAGGATATCGCTCGCAGATACGGTATGCGATTTATCGGCCCCAACTGCATGGGGATGGTCAACCGGGAGGCGTCGCTGAACACAACGGTCACGCCGTTGGTCGGCAAGCCCGGTAAACTCGGATTGATTTCTCAGAGCGGTACTTACGTGGCCCAGACCATCGTTTATCTGCAAAAGCGGGGAATCCATTTCAGCAAGGCCGTAAGCGTTGGCAATGAAGCCAATGTAAACATCATCGATGTTTTGGAATACCTTGGCGAAGATCCGCATACAACCGCTGTGGCCCTGTATATTGAAACCATCCGGGACCCGAGAAGGTTTCTGGAAACAGCCCGCAAAATAACGCCGCAAAAACCGGTTATCGTCCAGTACGTTGGGGGAAGTGAAGCCGGCGGCCGGGCCGGGCTCAGCCATACCGGCGCCATGGCGGGCAAAAATTATCTCTATGATGGCCTCTTCCGCCAGGCGGGTGTAATCCGCGTCGATACGATCGAGGATCTGTACGCCCACGGATGGGCCCTGGCCACCCAGCCCCCCATCCGTGGGAACCGAATTGGCATCATCACCAATTCGGGCGGACCCGGCTCAGCCATCGCCGATACCTGTGAAGCCAACGGCTGTACGATGCCGGTTTTCAGCCAAACCCTCCAGGCCGGAATAAGGCCTTTGATGCCGCCCCATGCACCCTGCGGAAATCCTGTTGACCTCACCTTTGCCATGGATATGGCGGTCATGACCGATACCATTGCGGACCTGGTGATGAAAAGCGGCGAAGTCGACGGGGTCGTGCTGCACGGCGCCATGTCCACCGGGTTCATGAAGGCGATTTTCCCCAATATCTCCTACCTCCTGCCGGATATGACCCTTGAAGATATCCTGCGCCAAACCGACCGGGATCTTTCGGCCACGGCGCGCAAACCTTTTGAAAACGACATCCCCATGACGGTTTCCTCCTTTTTTGACCGGGACGATGCCTACACCCTGGCCTATGAAGACGGGGAAGTCCCGGTTCTTGACGCACCGGAAAAAGCGGCCCGCGCCATGGGCACCCTTGTTCGATATAAAAAAATCCGAGACCGCACTCCTTATGCGCATCCGCAGGGAATGAACCCAGACCCTGCTGCCGAACGGATCATTGATGACGCCCTGAAAAAGGGTCAAAACGCCTTAGATGAGTATCATGCAAAAAAGCTTTTGGCCTGCTACGGGATACCGGTCCCGGATGAACGCACGGCCAACGATTTGGACAGTGCCGTTGCAGCGGCAGCGGACATCGGGTTTCCGGTGGTGCTTAAGGCATGTGATCCGGAGATCGCGCACAAAAGCGATCAGCAGCTGGTGCATCTGAATATCACAAGTGCTGACGGCGCAGCCCGGGCCTATCAACAGATACAGCAATCAGCGGGGCGAACGATACCGGTTCTGGTGTCGCAGATGATCAATGGTGGGCGCGAAATCCTGGCGGGGATCACATGGGACAAGCAGTTTGGCCATTGCGTGGCCTTCGGCGTAGGAGGCGTGCTCACCGAGGCGATCAACGACATTACATACCGAATGGCACCGGTTGGCCAAAGGGATGCCCAGGAGATGCTCACCGAAATCAAATCAAAAAAACTGCTTGGTCATTATCGCGGCATGCCGCCAGTGGATGCGAATCAACTATCCGGTCTGCTTGTACGATTGAGCCAGATACCCCTTCTGCATCCGCACATCAGGGAAATCGACATCAATCCCTTGATCCTTTCCGGATCTGTCCCTGTGGCAGTGGATGCCCTGGTGGTTTTAACGCAAACGGATTAGAAAGGTGAGACGATGGCGTCTGCCCCGGCAAGTTGTGTGGGTCCTGAACAAGATCGAAAATATCCTATAATGATGACAAGGAGGCTCGATTCACATGCAATACTCCCACCGAAAGGCAATACTACAGCTGGTCCCGATAACTTTTGTCCTCTTGATTCTGTCCGCCTGTTCCGGCTTCAAGCACGGGGTTTACGAGAAGGCAATGGGGTATGAACGCTGGGAGGCGGGACTGGAAGAGAAAACACTGCGTGTCGATGAGCTTACGGTTGCGGTGCTCGAAGGCAAAGGCAGGGGGGAGCGGCCGACCCTGGTCCTGGTCCACGGATTCGGTTCAAACAAGGAGGTCTGGCTGCGGTTTTCCCGACACCTGAAAAATGATTTCCATATCGTCGCCATCGATCTTCCGGGCCACGGAGACAGTTCAAAACCCATGGACAAAGACTACGGCATATCCAGCCAGATGGCGTATTTACGGGCCATTCTCGCTGAAATCGGGGCAGACAGACCCCATCTTGCCGGAAATTCCATGGGGGGCGCCATCATAACACTTTACGCGGCCCGTTACCCGGAAGAAATCGGTAGCATTACCCTATTCAATCCAGGGGGGGTATATGTCTACGAGAGCGAACTGATGCAGTGCCTCGCCAGGGGGGAGAATCCTTTGATCGTCAAAGAACACGGCGATTTCGATCGGCTTATGGACTTTTCCATGGAAAAAAAGCCCTTCCTCCCCTGGCCCATTGCAAGCGTGATGGCTGAAAAAGCGGTGGCCAACCGGTCAATCAACGACAAGATGTTCAGCGATACCCGGCGGGATGCCCGCAATGATTTTGACGAAGTGCTTGTAGCCGTAAAGGTTCCCGCCCTGATCATATGGGGACGGCATGACCGGGTGATCAATGTGGAAAACGGCAGGATCTTTGAAGAACGGATACCGGATTCCCGCCTGGTAATTTTAGATGATGTGGGCCATGCGCCCATGATCGAGACGCCCCGGGTGTCGGCACAACTGATGGAAGAATTTGTGATGTCAATCCGCTAACCCCGATCTTTTGCGGGCGATTTGTGTAGTTTTGCCTGATGTAGTAAAACGATCAGAGGCAAAAAATACCCATCATTTGACAAGAGAGGTAAGTTCTCTTACTATTTTTATCTAAACAACGGGTTCCTATTCTTTCAACGGACGGCTGAGCTTCATTGCAACCGTATCCATAATACCAGAAAAGCCTATGAACTTTTACGGTTTCATACTGGATAATACCGGCCTGGTCCTTGAATACACCCTGAACCACATTTCCCTGGTTGCAGTCGTCCTCTTCTTTTCCCTGATCTTATGGATTGCCGTCGGCCTGGTCATAAGCCGATACGACCGTATTGCCGGAACCATTATAAGCCTTGGCAGCATTGTCTTCTGCATCCCCAGCATATCCCTTTTCGGGTTTTTCATGTCCGTTCCCGGGCTGGGCCTCGGGCGGCGGACAGCAACACTGGTGCTTGTCATTTATGCCATGATGCCCCTGGTCAGAAGCGTTTACATGGGCATCAAGTCCGTTGATCCGTCCGTAATAGACGCGGGAAAGGGGATGGGAATGACCGGTCTGCAGATTCTTTTCAAAATACAGGTTCCCATGGCATGGCCCATGGTTTTTGCCGGAATTCGGGTAACGGTGGTGCTGATCACCGGAATCGCTACCATGGCAACCTTTATCGGCGAAAAAAATCTGGGGCGTTTGATTCACCAGGGGATCACCCGGGGCAATGCGGACATGATCATTGCCGGAGCGGTCATCGTGTCTTTGATCGCACTGGCGATAGATTATATAATGGGCCGGATCGAAAAAAAAATCACCTCCCCCGGGCTTCGCTTTGAAGCCGGGAAGTAAAGCGGTGCATCCGATGATTCGCGTTGACAATATCAAAAAAACATTTCCCGGTGCGAACAGTCCGGCGGTGGACCAGGTCACATTCAACGTAAACGAAGGAAACATCTGCGTTTTCGTAGGTCCATCGGGATGCGGGAAAACCACGATTCTCCGGATGATCAACCGGCTGATCGAACCGGACCAAGGCGACATCTTCATCAACGGGAAAGATGTCCTGGAAATGAACCCGGCCACTTTGCGCAGGACCATCGGCTACGTCATCCAGCAGATCGGCCTGTTGCCCCACAGGACCATTGAGGCGAACGTCGCTTTGGTTCCCGGGCTTCTTAAATGGCCCCGCGACAAAACGCGCCAAAGAGTTCTGGAACTGCTTGAAATGGTGGGCCTGCGACCCGGCGAGGTCGGACACAAATATCCGCACCAGCTGAGTGGCGGCCAGATGCAGCGGGTTGGCGTGGCCCGGGCCCTGGCGGCCGACCCCCCCATTATGCTGATGGATGAGCCGTTTGGTGCGGTTGACCCCATCGTACGAATCCGTCTGCAGGATGAGTTTCTCCGCTTGCAGCAGACATTTAAAAAAACCATCTGTTTTGTGACCCACGACATCAACGAAGCCATCAAGATGGGTGACTACCTGGTCATTGTAAACCAGGGGCGCATTGTTCAGATGGGGACACCCATCGAGGTCCTCACAAGCCCGGCGGACGATTTCGTCTTGCGCCTCCTGGGGGATGACCGGGGCGTAAAAATTCTGGATCTGACCCGGTCCGGGTCGCTGATGGAGTCTTTTCAAGCGCCTCCAAAGACTTCGGCGGGTATAAACGGTTGCATTGTTCAGGCCATACAGCCGGTAAAGATTGCCCTGGAAATGATGATGAAAAACAATTCAGATCAGGTAGGGGTTTGCAGCGGCGACAAAATTGTGGGCATTCTTACCTGGAACTCCATTAAAGCCCACATCAACCGGGTAAGCGGGGACGGGCCATGAATTTTGACATGGATATATTCATGGATGCATTGTGGCGTCTGTCCCCCGGTTATCTCACGGAGCATCTGCAGCTTGTCATCATTCCCATGGCCATCGCCATTCTCATTTCCCTGCCGGCGGGAATCATTATAACCCGTCCGGGATACCGCCGCCATTCCGGCAGGGTCATGGCCTTTTTCAATGCCGGACAGACGATCCCTCCGCTGGCGGTTATCGCAATTTTTTTCCCTTTTTTGGGACTGGGGTACGGACCAGCGATTCTTGCCCTGACCATTTATGCGCTGCTTCCCATCGCACGAAACACCATTGCCGCGATCCACTCCGTGCCCGAAGATGTCAAGGAAGCGGCAATGGGGATGGGAATGACACCACGGGAAGTCCTTTTTTCCGTGGAGCTGCCCCTCAGTGTACCGGCCATCATGACCGGCATAAAAACATCGGCTGTTCTCACGGTGAGTACAGCCGTTCTGGCCGCGCTCGTGGGCGGCAAGGGGATGGGAGCGGTTATTTTCTCCGGGATCAACTTTTTCCGTCCCGAGCTGATCCTTGCCGGAACCATCTACATCGGAATAATGGCCATCGTGATAGAACGCATGATTTCAGTGATCGAATGGATGATCGTGCCGGCGCATATAAGATAGAACCTATCTCAACATTCGGATTTCGGTTCAAGATCGCGGCGGCGTCTTGTTTCAAACCCCAGACAATTAAACCACATCATACTCGAGTATTTCGAGGATTTGAAATAAGTCGCCAACAAAGATATTGGGCCGAAAGACAATTTTGAGATGGGTTCTATCCTATGGGCACAGGCATGACCGAAAGACGAAAAACAAACCATCGGAAAAGAAAAAGGAGACGATATGAACACACGAAACAGGCTGTTGATAGCAGTTCTTCTGATAGGCGGGCTTGTGATCGGATGCGGCGGCGACAAGGCTTCAGAGGATACAAAAACACTCAAGCTGGCCGCTGCAGCAGAATGGACGCAGCGGTCCGACGGGCTGCCGGGTTTTCAAAAGCATTATGGATTTGAATTCACGGATATCGCTGTTGTGGATCTCGGCCTGGCCTACCAGGCGGTCGGCAATGGCATGGCCCATGTGGGGGTCGGGGATGCGACGGAAGGGCGAATCGCACAGTATGACCTTGTGGTCCTTGAAGACGACCGGCGTTTCTTTCCCGCCTACAACCCTGCCCCCCTGGTACGGGGAGAAATCCTGGACACCTATCCCGAGCTGGCAGACATCCTTCAAACGCTCTCCTCCCGACTTGACCTGGAAACTTTGACGCTTCTAAACAAAAGAGTGTCCGTTGAAGAAATCATGCCGCAGACGGCTGCCAGGGAATATCTGCTTGAACAGGGCCTGATCGAAGAAACACCGCCAGAGCAGGATAAAACCAAAGACACTCCCGTCGTGGTAGGCGGCAAAACCTTTACCGAGGCACTGACCCTGGGCTACATGACCCGATACCTGCTTGAAGACAGGGGGTTTACGGTAATCGACGAAATCGGCCTGGGTGAAGTGGCGGTAATCACGCCGGCCCTTTTTTCCGGCCGCATCGATATCTACTGGGAATACACGGGTACCGGCCTGATGAATGTCATGGGTCACGACCAGGTGGTGACGGATCCCCGGGAGTGCTTTGCGTTGGTGCGCGACTGGTACAAAGACAACCACAATGTCATCTGGCTGGAATATGCGCCGGCCAACAATACCTTTGTGCTTTTCACATCAAGGGAACTGCACCGGGAACACGGATGGTCTGAGATATCGGATTTGGCGGCATATCTGAGCCGGTAAAGAAAAATATTCGGGCACGGGACAATAGCCCGTGTATGCTGACGGATTTATTCATTATTTGCCTTTGATTTCTCCCAAAATGCACCAAATATTGCAGGAAAGGAACAGCATGTCCCGGCTTTTAAAGCGAATGTATACCCGGATGTTGGGAAGAACATCGATTCCATTTGCAATCGTTTTTTCGGACGGATCCTGCCATTGCCATGGGGCCGAACCGCCGGCGTTTACCATCCGCTACCGGACGAAAGCCGCACAGCTCAACTCTATCGTGTTTACCGGTTGGGGGCTGATCGAGTCCTATATCAGCGGCGGCGTGGACATCGACGGCGACATGAAGGCCCTGATCCGGGCTGCGGCCGACAATGAACCGCCACTGGCGGAGACCGCAAGACAGACCCGCATCTATCATCCCCTCATTCGGATTCGCAATTTCTGGCACGAATTGTTGTATGGCAATCGGAAAAGCAGCCAGGGCGTCAAAAACGCCCTGGCGCACTACAACCGGGGATCGGACATTTTCTGGCAGTACCTGGACCCCACCATGACCTATACCTGCGCCTACTGGAAGGATGGCACACAGACCCTGAAGGATGCCCAGGAAAACAAACTCGACCATGTCTGCCGGAAACTGCGTCTCCAACCCGGCGAACGCCTCATAGATGTCGGCGGAGGCTGGGGTTCCCTGCTCTTCCATGCCGTAAAGCATTATGGTGTCACCGGCACAAACCTCAGCCCGACCATCGACCAGAACCGCTGGCTGCTGGAAAAAGCGGAGCAGGAAGGTCTTGCCGGCAAAATAACCATCCAGGAAAAGGATTTCCGTAAAGTCGAAGGCATTTTTGACAAGTACGCGTCCCTGGGCGTCTATGAACACGCGGGCAAGGGTCAGCTTGAAGACTGGATCCGGTCAATGGCCAGAAGCCTGAAACCCGGCGGGATCGGACTGCTTCATTTCATTGCCCATGACCGCCCCATGGAAACCGATTTTTTCATCCGCAAGCATATTTTCCCCGGCGGGTACCTACCGGGGCTGTCAGAAACCATCGAACTCATGGCCGTTCATGGATTAGAAATCCTTGACATTGAAAACCTGCGCCGCCATTACGCCCTTACCCTGGACGAATGGGCAGACACGTTCGACAAAAACTGGGAGACCATTCACGCGTTTAATCCCGCACTTTTTGACGAGCGGTTCCGACGGACGTGGCGGGCCTACCTGCATTTCTGTGCAGAGTTTTTCCGGGTAAAAAATTCGGTTCTACGGCTGTATCAGATTACTTTCAGCAAAGGCAACACTACCGACTACCCCATGGACCGGGGGTTCCTCTATGGCGCGTGATCTTTCAGATCACCGCTTGTACCGGATGGTCATGGAATCAGACGGGGGCGGTTTTTCATGCCACGCCAGGTGCTTTCGATAGTAAAGGCGCAGCGCTTCAAAGATGATTCGCGGCTTGGTCAAATGCGGCATGACCGGATGCCGCAGAAGCGTTGCGATATGACCCATTCTTGTCAGTTCACGCCCCTTGCCCCAGAGACGGGCTTCGAAAATTTCCGCCTGGTCCCTGACCAGCTTGATTTGAATATCTATTTCGTTTTCCGGAAGGGAAAACGAGAATTCATACCGGCCCTTCATATCGTTAAAGGGTGAGACGTGAAATGCTTTTTGAACGCCATAGCGCATCTTCCCGGATACAGACAAGGCATTGTCCGTATCGGGCACGTAGACATGGCGCTCCCCATAAGTGTTGCTGACCTCCACCACCACCTGGACAACTTCTCCATTGCCACTGAAGCAATAGTAAAAACAGACCGGGTTGAAAACGTAATTGAAATAACGGGCCGAGGTGATCAGCATAACCGATGCGACCCTCCCCTTCACCGGATCCGGCAAAAACCGAAGGAGCTTCTCCCGAATGGTTCCCGGCCGGTCATCAAGATAGTCGGCATCATGGATGGACGCCGGGCGCATACGGTTGTATCCGAAAAACGGCAGCCGCCGATCCAGCAGGTCAAGTTCGTTCAGGTCAACGCCATATACATAAACAGGGTAGCGAAACCGGTGATATACCGGCAAATGCCGTGTATGTTCCACAAACCCCTTGTATATTTTCGACTTCATAGTTCAACCCCGAAATCAGCACCCACGGCTGCAGCCGACATCACTGCATCTTCGTGAAAGCCATAGCGGAAATAACTGCCGCAAAACCAGGTATTGTTCACACCATTTAAGGCCGGCAAATCCGGTTGAGTGCCGACGGCGTGTTCGCCGAACAAGGGATGCATATAGGCCAGGTCCGCAATGACATGGGCCGGCTCAATTTGCTGCTCCGGATTCAGTGTGACGCAATAGTGATGTGCTGAAGACAACTGCTGGAGCTGGTTCATGTAGTAGGTCAGGGTTGCAGCGGACGCTGCTGCCGGAGTGATATTCACCCCGCCGGATCTGTAATTCCAGCATCCACGGGCTTTTGGCAGCGGCGGAAGGCAGGATTCGTCCCGGTGCAAAATAACCCGGTTGCCGGTATAGCGCCATGGCGACAGAAGCCGGGCTTCGGCATCTGACGGGTCAGCGAGCATTTCCAAGGCCTCGTCCGCATGGGCGGCGATCACCACCTTGTCATGTACCGCTTCCCCGTCGTCGGTCCACAGGCGCACACGTCCGTTTTCACGGGCAATTTTACGGACCGGGCGTCCCTTGTACACCGTTCCTGAAAACTGCTTCAAAAACGCCTTGACGTATTCCTGACTTCCCCCTTTTACCGTATACCATTGGGGCTGATGCACATAGGATAGCAGCCCATGGTTTTCAAAAAAGCGCGCAAACGTATGCGCCGGAAACCCGAGCATGTTTTTTTCCGCAGTGGACCATATGGCAGCACTGATGGGAATGAGGTATAACTTTGAAAATGCATCGGAAAATCCGGCCTGCCGGAGATATTCCCCCAGAGTGAGCCCCTGCAGACGATTTTGTTCGAGCATGCGCCGGGTCATCCGGTTGAAACGGAGGATTTCCACAAGCAGATGCCAGAACGACGGCCGCAGCAGATTTTTCCTGTCGGCAAACGGCCGGGTCGTATTGTATAAAAACCCGCTTCCCGAATCCCAGTAGGAAAATGACATGGGGGTTTTGAGGCGATCTACGCCCAGACGGTTGATAAACCGTATAAAATTCGGATACGTGCGGTCGTTGAACACAATAAAACCCGTATCCACACCGGTTACGGACCCGCCATCATCATCAATCGCCACCGTGTGGGTATGACCGCCTACATAGTCATTTTTTTCATACAGGCTTACCCGGTGGTTTTGCCCAAGCAGATACGCGGACACAATTCCGGCGACGCCGCCGCCTACCACTGCGATATCCAGGTCGGCTTTATTCTTCATGCATTCTCCTTGCCATCAACGCGTTTTGGGAAACCAGGGCACAAATGCGCTTGTGCGCCTGATGTATGACTGGTATTCGGGATGATCGGAAAACTCAGTTTGCTCCATGAGCGTAACGCCGGTCAAGCGCAAAAGCGTGTATGTAATCACCAACGGACTTACGATTGTCAAAAATCCCAACGGGGTAGAAAGCACGATCACGAAAATACCCCACCAAACAAGGGATTCTCCAAAATAATTGGGATGGCGGCTGTAGCGCCACAGGCCCCGGTCCATTACGCGCCCCTTGTTTGCGGGATCGGCCAGAAACGCCTTGAGCTGGTAATCAGCCATGGTTTCCATGGTAAATCCGGTGAGCCATACCAGAAGACCTGCCGCGTCCAGCCATGTCAGGTATGCGGGGATCTCGGAGATCTGGCCGTACTGCAGCCCGATGGCGATTACCCACAAAAAAAGCGCCTGGGCCAGAAACACCTTGTAGAGGCTAACCAGCCAGAAGCGCTCCCCGTATTGTTTTCGCCATGCCGCATACCGCGGATCTTCCCCTTTTCCAAAATTTCGGATGGTGATGTGAAAAAACAGCCGTATTCCCCAAAAGCTCGCCGGAAGCACGAGTATGACTTTCCGCCAGAAAAACCCGTCCGCCTGAAAAAAAGTCAGCCATGCCACCAGTACAAACCCCAGCCCCCAGAGGCTGTCTGCAATAGCGGCATTTTTACGGATAAGGCTGATCACCCATCCCGCAGCCATGAAAGCGGCCACGGCGGCAAAATTTGAGGCAAGCAGCACGATTGTTTCCATATCGTTTTTCTCCATGTAACGGCTGATTTGAAAGTCACTACAAGCTATCTCAAAAAAAAGATCACGCCCGCTGGCCAGGCGTGAGGCGATGAAAAAGCGGAACATATACGTAATATGTGAGCATTTTGAAGAGCCTCACAACGCCGCCAGAGGGTGTTAGATTCTTTTGAGATAGCTTGTAACTTATATGTGCCTTTGGCCGATAATAGTACCGGGTACCAGCGGATCCTCAACCGGCTGCCCAGCGGCCCGGGTTTGAATACCGCTGCGGATTTGCCGGTGCAACTCTTCATTGATGGGATATGAAAAAGCGATCACAATGGCCAGTGCATTGCACAGGCACGGCACCAATGCATAGAGGATGCGCAGCGTCATGACCACGGAATCCGACTGCGCAAGACCCGGCTGATACCCGGACGTCCCGAGCATGGCCAAGCCGGCGCCAACCCCTACGGCAGCGGCAAGCTTTTTGGCGATCGACCACAGGCCGATGTAGAGTCCTTCACGCCGGTCGCCTGCAATCAGCTCGTCATAATCAATCACGTCCGCCTGTATGGCGGAAGGTATGGCCAGTGTGGCCCCGAATCCGATACCCGACAAAAAAACAAGTACACCGTAAAGGATTTCATCGCCCGGGCCCAGAAAAAAAACCCAGAAAAAAGCGCCGGTATTGATGGCCATGGAAGCCAGCCATGCAGCCTTCTTCCCCGTCCTGCGAGATAGAAATACCCACATTGGCAGAAAAACGATGCCCGTAACAAAATACAGCACAAGGAACAAATCCGCCCGTTCGGAGCCCAGCACGTATTGAACATAATAAAGGATCAGGGTCGCCGGCAGGTTGTTGCCGATAGCACTGATCGTATAGGCGATGAGCAGTATCCGGAACGGACGGTTTGCAAGGCTCGACCGAATCCATGTGAACACCTGCAGCCTTGCATAATTGTCTTGCCGGGGGCGCTCACGGAAAACCGCGACGCACCATGCGCATGCCGCCAGGATCAACGGGGTGTAAACCAGGGACAGGATATAGAATGTCTGCCGCTGCCCCTCCGGACTGCCGTCAAGGCCTGCCGCCCATTTGACCATACCGGGCATGGCCGCCGCAACAACCGTGCCCGCGATCAAGGCGCCGTCACGCATGGAAAACAGCGCGGTCCGCTCATTATAGTCAAATGTCAGCTCCGGCCCCAGGGATTCATAGGGGACAATAACCACCGTCCAGAATAAAAACAGAGCGAATATCAGGGCGGTGAACCAAATCCCGGCGGCATCCGCACCAAGCGCGCGCGGCGGATTGAACAGAAAAAAAATAGCAAAGACCGTTAAAACGGCCCCAACGGCGATAAACGGTCGTCTGCGCCCCATCGGGGTCCTTAAGCGGTCCGAAACAAGACCGATAACCGGATCGGTGATTGCGTCGAACAGGCGGACGACCATAAGGATCACACCCAGGGCGGAAATATGAACGCCCACCACATCCGTGTAAAACTTCGGGATATAGACGTATACGGGTATGCCCACCACGGCCAGCGAAAAAGCCGGTGCGGAATAAGCGAGCTTTTCCGTCAACGTCAGTGTTTTCATTATCAGCGTTTTCCAAGCAATCGGTCGCGAAATGTCTTGTCAATGGGATTTTCGCCGAGCCAGATGGCAAAAAACGCTGCGGCAAAATCAGCGCCGTCAACCGTGCCAAGCTCCCTGTCATTCAATGCAAGCACGGTCCCTGTCCCCGGTACAAAAGTAGCCGTATAACGATCCCCCGTTTCCACATCGAGATACATATTGTTGAACTGATCGATTCTAGGCCCGAGAGCCGTAAACGCATCCGGGGAAACATTTCTCCTTATCATTTCCGTCGTCGAAGAAACAAGGTCTTTAGCAGCAATGCCATGAAAATAATGAAACACCAGGCGGCGTGCAGCACTGCCATCCAGGGCCCTTTCCACCGGATCTTTCTCTGACAGGTAAAAAGCGCCCTCGTAAACTTTTATAAACACCATGTATCGCAATATGCCCGATCCGCGCATCGTAAGTTCATGGCCGTCAATGAACTGGCGCTCCGGAAATGAATTCGTTTCTGCAGCAGACATCCCCGTCGGAACAAAAAACAAAATCATTGCCGCAAAAATCTTCGCACCCCATATTTTTTTCAACGCCTGTACCCATCCTCAACATGTAAGTGAAATAAATACCGCCTTGCGTAATCATCCTGCCGCATTACATTAATGGTAATCACTTGATTGCATTTATCTATAAAAAAGGTTCTCAAAAAAAGGATCTCGGATAATGGGTTATTTTTTTTCTGCCGCGTTTTTCAAGGTAGCCGGCATATCGGTCGTTATTTTCATCCTGCTGGACATGCTCTGGCTTGCCTTTATTGCCCGGTCGCTATATTTCCGGCAGATGAGCTACCTGGCTTCGGTTGAAAACGGAAGAATCGTGTTCAACCTGCCCGTGGGTATTCTTGCACAGGCAATCATCGCGACAGGCCTTGCGGTATTTGTTTCAGTAGCGATTATGGCGGACAATCGACTGGTTTCGGCTGTCATCATGGGTGCATTTGCGGGTTTCGTGCTCTACTGCACCTATGACCTGACCAACCTGTCGTTCGTGAAAGGGTACCCGGTGCTTATCACCATGGTGGATATTGCTTGGGGGACCCTGCAGGGACTGCTTGCGGGCATTTATGTATTTTATCTCACCCGTTATTTCGGAGCCGCTTTTTGATTTTCCGGAAAAAGCGCTCAGGGCGTATCTCTCCCGGCAGGAACAACTTTAGATCTATTGCTATCATCCCAATCCATGTGCACGCAAAAAAGCGCTGCCAAAAGAGCCTGAACCGGAGAGAGAGGAAACAATGATGCAAGGGTTTTGAAACAGCAAAGGGCTGGCTGCAAAACACACTTTGCAGCCAGCCCTTTCAGAAGATTGCCATACAAAGAAACGGCAGCACTTATCTCAAGACCGCATCGATTCTGGTGAGATCCAGCTTTTCAGCGGCTTTTTTGGCCATGGATTCATCGGTCCACCCATTGGTTTCAATGGTCACCATCCCACCGCCGTCCAAGGTAAAGAGCAATCTGCCCCTTGTCTCCCGTTCAATGGAGAATTGCCCCCGGTAGCCCTGCTGAATAACCATTTTCGACTGCTTGCCGCCATATGCGGCGGCCATTCCCATAATAGCGCCCAGATTTGCCCCCCCCTGGCCGGATTTGCTCGAAGACAATGTGATTTTTACGGATTGCCCGCGATCATCACCGTCAAAATTTTTACTCACAGAATGGAGTCCAAACGTCGCGCCCCCCTCAATGTCCTTACCGGTCATGCCCTCGAGTTCATCCGGCAGCAATTTTTTCATTTCCTCTATATGCAACCCGGCAATTTCGTTCCGAATCCATTCCAGGTCATCCAAGGCTTTTCCATATTGCTTGGCGGTATAATTTTTCTCGGCGGCTTTCAGCAGTTCGATCACATTATCCGCATTGGCCGGGGCCGTGTTAACGGCCATAACCAGTACTGCCATCACCCAAAAAATCAAAACCTTTTTCAATAGCATAATTTGTCTCCCGGTGTTTGTAATTCGTTAATTTTTTAAAACCCATCTCAACATTCGGATTTTGGCTTACGATCGCGGCGGCGTCTTGTTTCAAACCGCAGACATACCAACCGCTACCCTTTGATTTTTTTCCGCAATTCTGTGAGGGATGTGCCGTCCGACCGCCACACCCAGCAGGTATTTTCAAGAATCTGCAGGGCGGTATCGCCAAAAGCGCTAATTTCCAAGGGTTCTTGGGCCATGGTAGCCCATGCGCCCTGAATGGCCGCAGGCGCCATTGTCAGAAGCAGGGCCACCAGGTGAGTGCACCCATGGACGCCCCCTACCTTGATTTTGACCTGCTCCGTAAAGCCGGACCGGATTTTCATGCCGACAATCGGGGCCAGCGAATCTTTCGTTTCAATACACTCCTGCCTGGGAATGCTCTTCATTTCAACGTCAATGGATTCAATGATCAACTGCGGCCCCCGAACGACAAGCCGGATGATCATATCGTGAACGATTCCCGGAGGCCTGGCCTCACCGCTGAGATAATAGGTTGTGCAAAACCGGTTGTCCGTGAGACGCCCCTCCACCAATACAGCGGTTTTGTCATACTCATAGGTGCTGATTTCGATCCCGCGCTTGTGAATGGGGCGCTCGCGATAATTTAGAGAAGTCATGTTCTGCAGTCCCTGAAAGTGGTTCGTGCGATATTTACGATGCCGGCCTTTATGGCATGACCCTGATCCAGAGCCATGTAGATCAGCCTAGAACAATCGACGCCTTTTGTCAACTTGTTCGACGAATCTTTGCTCAGAACTCATTGTCGGCCAATCATACGGACAACGACATTGGTCTATGACAATGGTTGACTTTTCATAGTAACGCTGTTACCGTAACAGCATTGAATGTATTTTTATTTATGGAATGCCGTATATGCCCCCTTCCCAGCGCAAACCCGAAGAAATTGAGACCATTCGTGAAGAAATGCTCAATCACGCCCTGGATCTAATTGCAGAGTCGGGATACAAAGGATTCAGCATGCGAAAACTGGCGACCCGCTTAGGAATCGCCGCCAAAACCATCTACAATTATTTTCACAGCAAGGATGAAATCTACCTCTCCATCCTGACCCGTGGATTCGAAACCCTTCATGAGCGATGTGCCGCCGCCCATGCAGCACACAGGGACCCCATGGGAAAAATCGCGGCCATGTGCCGTGAGTACGTGGATTTCGGTCTTGTCCATGCGAACCTCTACAACCTTATGTTCACGTGGCACGTGCCCAAATTTCGCGACTATATTGGAACGGACCTGGAGCCGGCGGCACAGCTGGAACTGGATTCCGCGCTGAAAGTGTCCCGATTGTTTATCGATACCATTTCCATATGTGCAAACGGCAGTACATCGGTGACGGAGGATGACGCCCGGTTTCTGATGATCCAGTTCTGGTCCCAGGCCCACGGCTATATCGCCGGCATCAATAACGCCCTGCTCGATTATATGCATGAAACACCGCTTGCCCTCAAAGAACGACTCATTGAAAACATGCTGGCCAATTTCCGTGCGACCGCGGGCATCAGGGAAGGGGGCAGGCCTTGAAACAACCTTCGACGAAATCCCACAGCTCGCCTTTGATACTTGAAATCAAAGGCAATGCGCTGGACGACGGTCCGGGCATCCGTTCGGTGATCTTTTTCAAGGGCTGCCCCCTTTCCTGCACCTGGTGCCACAACCCGGAAGGCAAGCGGGTCGATGCGGAAATCGGGTTTGATGCGGCCCTCTGCGTCGGCTGCGACACCTGCATGGCCGTCTGCCCGGAAAACGCACTGTCTATCGACAATCCTTTTTTTATCGACCGGTCCAACTGCACCTTGTGTTTAGAATGCACAGAAGCCTGCCCGTCCGGCGCGCTGTCCCGCATCGGGGAGCCGATGGGTATCGATGAAATTGTGAACCGGGTGATTCGGGACAAACCTTTTTATGACACCTCCGGCGGCGGGGTGACGCTATCCGGGGGAGAGCCGACCATGTTCATGGATTTTGCCGGAACGCTTCTACATGCGCTCAAGGACCAAGGCATTCACACGCTTCTGGAAACATGCGGCCTTTTCGACTTGGACCGATTCAACCGTTTGCTCTATCCCGAACTGGACCTTATCTATTTCGACATCAAGCTGTTTGATCCCCGGGTCCATGCCCGTTACTGCGGGGTTTCCAATACAACCATACTGGCCAACTTCAAGGCATTGTACGCCCGGGCACGGGAAGGCGGGATCCCCGTAATTCCGCGCACGCCGCTGATCCCTGGCATTACCGATACGCCGAACAATATCGGTGCCATTGCGCATTTCCTGAAGGAATGCGGCGTCAGCGAGGCCCGCCTGCTCCCGTATCACCCGCTCTGGCAGGAAAAAAACCGGAAAATCGGGGTGCCACCCGATACGGACGGCTCCCCTGCCATGGACAAATGGCTTGACAATACCGTTGTGAAAGAATGCCGGGGGGTATTCGAGGTGGCCGGAATACGAACCGGGTGAAAAAAACAGGAGGAAGACCATGCTTTTCAAAACCGACCCTGCCGCACTCCTGCACACCGGGAAAAAGTCGACCAGGAGCCTGACTAATCTTCTGGTCAGGACGCTGCTTCACACCGTGGCCGCCAGTTTCAATTTCCGCCCCGGGCTGAGGCGGTATTTGAAAACCGACAGCGGATGGTTTGACTTCACCGTGGGCATTCGGACCGAAAGCGGATCCGTGGCCACCGCTGTCCGCTTCCGGGAAGGAAAAGTGCGGGTCCTCCGAGAAATACCGGCAGACTGCGATATCACACTGATTTTTGCATCCGACGGGGCCGTGCGGAAGCTTTTGCAAGCCACCCCCACCGAGCAGATCTTCATGCTCATGAAAAGCGATTTGCGAACCGTTGGCAACCAGTCCTATATGAACCTGTTTTTCTTCTACCTGTCCCTGCTCCTTCACAAAAAACAGAAAAAACTCCGCACATCTGCCGGCAGGTGCCCGCCCATCCGGCCCGCACCCTGGATGAAGCCGTAAACGCCATCTGGATCACGTGGGTCGGCCTGCACATGGAAAACACCAATGCCAGCCTTCCCCTGGGGCGTCTGGACCAGTGGCTGCAGCCCTATTTCGAAGATGACATGGCGGCCCTGGAGATAGAAAAACAACGGCAGGACTATATCACCCATGCCACCGAGATGGTGGCCTGCTTTTACATGCGATGCACGGACCACCTTCCCCTCACTCCGGACCTGGCCAACTGGTATTTCGGGGGGAGCTCCTCGGACCAGGCCATCACCCTGGGCGGGGTCACCCCCCAGGGGACCGACGCGGTATGCGACATGACCTATATCTTCCTCAAGGTCACCGAAATGCTTTCCATCCGGGACCCCAACGTCAATGCCCGTTTCCATCCCGGCATCAACAGCGACGCCTATCTGAAGCGCCTCTGCGAGGTCAATCTCATCACCGCCGCCACCCCGTCCCTGCACAACGACCACGCCGTGATGACCTCTCTTGAGGAATTCAACTACGCGCCGGAAGACCTTCGCAACTGGTCGGCCACCGGCTGCGTGGAGCCCACCCTGTCCGGCCGCCATATCGGGCACACCAACTTCCAGATGCTCAACATGGTTGCCGCACTGGAGATGGCCCTCCACGATGGCTACCACCCCCTGATGAAATGGAAGATCGGTCCGGATACGGGCGCTGTGGAGAAGGGCGACTTCAGAACATTCGACCGGTTTTTCGACGCGTTTTGCGAACAATTCGGGTTTCTCATCGATCAGTCCGTCGAATACAACAACATGCTGGGCATCGCCCGCCAGTATATCCGGCCCACGCCCCTGCTCTCGTCGCTCATCGGCGACTGCATTGAAAAAGGCAAAGATGTCACCCACGGCGGGGCCAGGTACAATTCATCCGGCGCGGCATGCATCGGCCTGGCCGATGTGACCGACTCCCTGATGGTAATCAAGAAGCTGGTTTTCGAGGACAAACGCGTCGGCTTTGCGGAACTGAAAAAAGCTGTGGACGACAACTTTGCCAACGACCCGGCGCTGTATGCCATGGTAACCAAAAAAGTCCCCCTGTTCGGATCGGGGAGCGACGAGGCCGTGGAAATGGCCGACCGGGTCACCTGGTTCGCCCATGACCGCTACAAAAGCCATACAAACTACCGGGGCGGTCCATATACGGCCGGTTTCTGGTCCATGTCCAATCATGTCATATACGGCACATTGAGCGGCGCACTGCCATCCGGGAAACTGGCCGGAAAACCCTTTACCCCGGGCCTCACGCCGGAACCCCATGCTTCAGCCAATCTTCTTGATAACATCCGGGACGTGGCCCGGCTCAACCCCCGCCACATGAACAACAACATCGCATTCAACGTCAAGGTCGTTCCCAGCGGTGAAGACAAACGGGAAAAGGTCATCGACAGAATGTATTCCTATGTGAAGACCTACTTCGACCTGGGGGGTATGCAGATGCAGATGAATGTGGTAACCTCGGAAACGCTGAAAGACGCCATGGCCCATCCGGAAAACTACCGCAATCTCCTGGTTCGGATCTCCGGTTATAACGCCTATTTCGTCACCTTGAACAGCGACCTGCAAAAAGAATTGATCGAACGGGCTGAATATGGCTTGTAAAATTTGTGGCTTCCAGCCGGTCGCCATGGCATTGTTGGCAACGATACAATCATACTGAACCGGCACGCTTTACAGAAAGGTCTTTCGTCCGATGCTGCCCCAAGGATGTCTGCCGCTGGCATTGTTTTTTATTTTCCTGTTTTTGCTTCCGCTTTTCTTGGCAGAAGTCATGCTTTCCGCACTGGCGAGGCTGGGACTCTCCCCCGAGCTTTCCGTGATCGCCGCATTCGGCATCTTTTTAGGCGGCATGATCAATATTCCTGTACAAAAAATTCAGCGAGACCGCTTTCTGGATCATTCCGCAGGGGCTTTTCTGGGAATGAATCGTTTTTTCAAAAAAACGCCTGTGAAGCAGGACTACACGATAATTGCCGTTAATTTCGGCGGATGCATTGTGCCCTGTATCATTGCCGGTTACCAGATCGTTCGCATCCTTGCCCATAGCCCCTATGCGATGATAGTGGTATGCGGTGCCATTGCGCTTAATGTGTATGTATGCTACCGTCTTGCACAGCCCGTTCCCAATGTGGGCATCACACTTCCCGCTTTCATCCCCCCACTGATTGCCGCCTTGTCCGCAATCGTATTCATTCCTGATTTTGCCCCTCCGATCGCCTTTTGCGCCGGTGTGCTGGGGCCGCTTATAGGCGCGGATCTTCTCCATATTCCGGACATGAAAAAAATCGAGGCGCCCCTGGCAAGTATCGGGGGGGCAGGCACGTTCGACGGCATCGTCATATCCGGCCTGCTCGCAACCCTGCTGGTGTAAGTGACGTATGACTTCTGCAAAAACGAACAGCGAAATCGGAGCCCGAAATCAGGGCCATCGAGACCTGACAAAGAATCCTTTCAAAAAAAAATTTTGAACATTTACTCTGAATTTGCAGAATCATTTATGGACAATGCTTGATTTTCACTGGTCGTTTATGTAAACTGATTTTTTGAATTGCTTTTATTTACAGCTGTGATCTTTTAACAGCCAACCTGCCGGATGCAATATATACGGATATTTTCCCAATGCATTACCGGCCAGGAAAGACAGACATTGAAACTGGCGGGAGTGGCCTATGAAAAGCATTGAAGACTGGGACTGGGCACCAGGCAAAAAAATCGTTGCGGATATGAACCAATGGCAATCCGACTACGAAGCTGCCGAGGAGCCATACGTAAGCCCCGATGGCGAGCGGATTGCAGCAATCGTAAAAATTGAGGAGGAAACGTATACTGTCTGCGTCAATGGGACGCCCTGGGAAAGGACATTCGACAAGGTTTGGTCCCTGCGTTTTTCACCGGACAACCGGGCTGTCGCACTGGTCTCCGATACAGCCGAATGGAGTGTGGCCGTTGACGGCGCTACCTGGGAGAACTGGTTTGAATTTGTCTGGAACATGCAGTTTTCCAGGGAAAACGGCAGCATCGCCGTTGCCGCACAAAATGCCAGGAGCTACTTTGCCGTACTGGACGACGCGCCCTGGGAATCCGGCTTTCCTTCCATGAACAACCTAACCGTGAGCAAAAGCGGTAAAACATCGGCCGCTGCCATTCAGACCATACCCCTCAAGGAAGGGGATATTTTCGAATTCCAGAAAGGATGCTTCTCGGTCGCAGTGAACGGGGTCGCATGGAAAAACACCTTCATCAACGCCTGGGAGATAGACATCAACCCGGAAGACCGTCTTGTGGCGGCCGAAGTACGGCACACCCTCTACGACTACACCATCGCCATCAACGACGAGGTGTGGCCCACTTCCTTCAGCGCCGTGTGGCGTCCCCGTTTCAACCCTGTCGACAACTCCGTCACAGCACCGGTCAAAGTGGCCGGTGGATGGAGCCTGGCAAAGGATGGAGAGCTATTCTGGAATGGACGCTATTCCCAGTTGTGGCATCATTTTTACAGTTCGGACGGGAAAAAAATCGCCGCCATTGTCGCTCCGCAATTCGGCAAATGGACGGTCGCCGAAAATGACAAGGCCTGGGACCTCAGGTTTAATGAAGTGGTCATGGATCCTGTTTACAGTCCGGACAACCGGCACATCGCGTGCACCGGAAAAGCCGACGGAAAATGGTACGTTGCCCTTGACGGCAAAGCATGGCCGACACCGTATGACAGGGTGTGGGCGCCGGTATTTTCCCCCGGAGGGGATCTCGTCGCCACAAAAGTGGAAATCGGCGGCAAATATGCAATAGCGGTCAACGACAAATTGATCGATATTCCTTTTGCAAACGCATGGGACCCCGTTTTCAGCCCGGACGGATCAAAACTTTTGGTCAAAGGGATCGGCACCGGTGAAGATGAAGGCAAATACTGCCGCCATATCCTTAAAACCGATACATTACCGAGAAGATGAAAAGAGGCCGTCATGTATGATATTTACGCACTTGCCCGCGGCCCGTTCGCCTGGGGCGCCTTTATTATTTTTTTCGGCGGGATCATATACCGCCTGGTCACCACTGTCATGGAGGCCAGAAAAAAGGATCACGTGGTATTCGACTACTTCAGCCCTTACTACGCCATGCGATCCATGCTCCACTGGATTGTCCCCTTCGGCAGCACAAGCATGCGCCGGCAGCCGGTGCTCACAATTGTAACCTTTGCTTTTCACATCTGCCTGATCGGCGTGCCGCTGTTTTTATTTGCGCATGTCATACTTGTTAAAGAATCATTTGACATATCCTGGTGGACCCTGTCCGGCATGGCCGCACAAGTGATGTCGCTTATCGTAATCCTGAGCTGCGTCTATTTCTTTATTCGCCGCCTGGTTCAGCCCGATGTACGGTACCTGAGTGCCACGACGGACTACCTGATGATTCTGCTTGTGGCCGCCCCTTTTATAACCGGTTTCTGGGCCGCCAGGGCATGGGCAGGTTTCGAGGTCGCCACGCTGCTGCACATGCTCTCAGGGGAGCTCCTCCTTGCATTGATTCCCTTTACCAAGCTGAGCCACATGTTTTTCTTTCCGCTGACAAGGGCCTATGCAGGTTCCGAATTTGGCGCCGTGCGGCATGCGAAAGACTGGTAGATAATACGCTGCAGTTTGCAGATGAAAAAGAAAAAATGGGTAAAAAGGCGCCATCGGGAACACTGCCTGACGGCCTTTGCACCATTACATTGACTAAACACGGAGCTATATCCATATGGCTATTGCCGAACCGAAATCAAACGATAAGCCAATAGTGCTTGATGATGCAATTATCGAAGGGGCTGAAAAGCTGAGCGAAGAAGACATCGCCCGGGTCATCAACGACATGATCAAAACCGAAGGCGGCGCACGCTTCAAAGCATACCTCAACACCTGCATGAGTTGCGGATACTGCAGCGAAGCGTGTCATTTTTATCTGTCCAACGACAAGGAGCCGCGCTTTGCCCCGGCAGCCAAGGTCAAACAAACCCTTGGCGAATTCACGAAAAAGAAAGGACGGGTAAGCCGGGAAACGCTTATGCAAGCCTGTGAGATTGCATTTACCGAGTGCAACCTTTGCCGGCGATGCATGATGTATTGTCCGTTTGGGATCGACATTGCCTTTCTGATGCTTTTTGTCCGGCGGGTCTGCCACAAGCTGGGGGTAGTGCCGCGCTACATACAGGATACCGCCCACAGCCACAGCGCGACCATGAACCAGATGTGGGTCCAGGAAGATGAATGGATCGATACACTGCAGTGGCAGGAAGACGAGGCAAAGGATGAATTTCCGGATCTGCGGATCCCTATCGAAAAGGAAGGAGCGGATGTCTATTATTCCGTCATCGGACCGGAACCCAAATTCCGTGCCCAGCTCATATACCAGGCGGCGGTTCTCATGCATGTGGCAAAAATTGACTGGACCATGACATCCTCCCCCGGATGGGATAACAGCGACATGTGCATGTATACCGGTGACCTTGAAATGACGGCACGGCTGAAAAAGGTCCACTTCGAATCCGCCCTGCGACTCAGAAACAAGCGGATTGTGATGGGGGAGTGCGGCCATGCATTCCGTTCCGTATATGACGTGGGAAACCGGTTTTTGGGCTGGAAAATGCCGCCCATAGAGGTCGTCCATGCAGTGGCTTTTTATGATGAACTCCTCAGGGAGAATCGCATCAAGATCGCTCAAAAATTCGACCGGCCCGTAACATTCCATGATCCCTGCAATATTGTCCGTGGACAAGGCTTGCATGAAAAAGCGCGAAACGTAATACGGCAGACCTGCGAAACCTTTATCGAGATGGAGCCCAACCGGGAGCATAATTTCTGCTGCAGCGCCGGCGGCGGGGTCATTAACTGCGGCCCCCCATACAAGAACAAGCGGGTGGAAAGCAACCGTGTCAAGGCCGACCAGCTTATCGCCGCCCGGGAAAAAGGGGCCGAAATCCTTATCGCCCCCTGTCATAACTGCCACGGCGGACTTGAAGACATTATCCACCATTACAAGATCGACATCGAGATAAAATTCTTGATCGATATTCTTTTTGATTGCATGGAAAAATAAATGACAACCGCTATCTATTGGGTAACAAGGGTGAGATGCCATGAAGCAATATTGTAAAATTTCACTGCTGCTGGCTGTTTTCGGGTTTATCGGGATTGTTTTTTTGACAATCTCCACCGAGGCCCAGTTTCACATTACCACCGTTGAGGATTCCGCCTTTTCCGGAAAGGAGCGCATGAAGCCGGCAGTACCTTTTTATCATGACGAACACAACGATGCCGCCGGCATATACGACTGCAGCACCTGCCACCATGTTTGGGAAGACGGAGAAAAGCTTGAATATACAGACTCCATCGGAATGGAGTGCTCGGCGTGCCACCTTGCCGAACCAGGCGCCACGGAAATGGACCTGATCCGTGCCTATCATCTTCAGTGCAGGACATGCCATCTGGAAGAAAAGTCCGGACCGATCCTTTGCGCGGAGTGCCATGTGGGCGAAAAATAATATAGATCAGTGGTTGATGAAATTCGTAAAAAATCACAAGATACGTAACAGATGGCTACGTTAAAAGTTCCATATACAAGGCGTAGCAATTTTTCATACGCGAAGGCATACATGTCGTATGTTGAGCGGATGAAAAATTGTTACAACGCAGTAGATGGTACTTTTAACGACGCCATCAGTGGTTGATGGAATGATGGATCATGAATAAAGCCGAATTCGATTTTCTGCAGAATCACTCCGAGCGTTTTCTTGAAATGGCCTTCCGGACAGACCGGGATGAACGGCTGCACAACCCGGATGCATACGGCAAGAACACCGGTGACTGCGGGGACAGCATCGAAATTTTCCTGACAGTGAAAGAAGAAAGAATTCTTACAGTTGCTTTCGTCATTGACGGTTGCCTGAATACGCGTGCGTGCGCCGCCATGCTGGGAGATCTGATCGAAGGCGGGACATTGAACCGGGCATGGAAAATTACGCCCGATGACATCGCCCATGAACTCGAGACCCTCCCGGAAGAATCCTATCACTGCGCAGAACTTGCAGTGGGGGCACTCTACCAGGCGCTGGCCCGATACCGAACCTTACGCCGTGAACCATGGAAAAAAAATTATATGCGATAACGGATAGCCTGCAAATAAGCGTTTCCACAAAAAATGCTTCCGTGGAGCCGACTTCCATGAATAAACCCCTTCGATCCATTATCACCCTGATGGCAGAAAAGATCACCGCACTTCATCCGGAAAATCAAAAAATCCCAAACCGGGAATCGATCAGGCAGGCTGAATCCATATCTATGGAAATGTCTCAAATCTTCTCGGCGATAAAAGACCCGCTCATTCTTGTTTCAAAACAAGGATGGCCTGTTCTTTCCAACCCTGCTGCCAACCAACTCTTAGGCCTCGACCCGACCGGGCGGCCGATCGAAAAAGTCATGGAAAAGCTCAAGCTGACCGCCACCAATGGTGTTCCAATGACCTATGAAGACCTGCCGATCAAGTACGCCCTGGAGGGTCATGTTATTGCCGGAGAGCGCTTCAGTTTTATCGACCCGAATGACAATGCCCGTCACTGTTCGATTTCAACGTACCCGTTGACCCTGCACGGTGAAAACACAGGTGCGGTGGTCATATTACATGATGAGGCCGATATTTCCTGGCATTGCCCCTCAACCGATCTTGAGCGGGAAAGCTTCACGCTGAAAGCCATTTTTGACAGTGCGCCCGAGGCGATCGTCGTGGTTGACGAAAACTGTCAAATTATCATGTCCAACCCCAAGGCCAGGTGGCTTTACCAACGAGAACCCACACCGCGTTATCCGGATGCCCCTCCCAATGACATTATCGCGCATCCCCTTGGGAGAACGGTTTTCAGGGGGGAAATGATAGAAGATTTCGAAATGGCAATTGCACAGCCGGATAACACCATCAGGTACATATTGATCAACACTTCTCCTATCCGGCGTTCGGACGGAAAGATTACCGGCGGCGTCGGTATCTTCCACGACATTACCGAAAAAAAGAACGAGAAGCTCGAGCTGCAGAAAATCCGCCTGGAACTTGAAAATCGTGTCGCCATAAGAACCAGGGAACTGTTAAAAACAGTGGAAACACTGAAAAATGAAATCAACCAACGGAAACGTATTGAGAAAAAACTGCGCCACAGCGAGGAAAAACTAAGGCAGATATCCAAAAAACTGCTGGAAACCCTTGAAGCGGACCGGAAGACCATCGCAAAGGAGCTTCACGATTCAATTGGCGCTAATCTTGCGGCCATAAAATTCAGCCTTGAGGAAAAGCTGGCGAAAATGGTATCGACACCGCCTGACCACCTTACGTCTTTGGAAAATATCGTCTCTTATCTCATGTCCACGATTAAAGAAACCAAGCGGATATCCGCGAACCTGCACCCCACAACAATGGAAGACCTGGGGCTGTCCGCAACCATTTCATGGTTTTGCCGCGAGTTTAAACTGTTTTACAAGAACATCGATATCAAGCAGGACATCGACATTGATGAAAGCACCCTGTCCGAATCCATGAAAATCGTCTTATACCGGATCATTCAGGAAGCCACGTCCAATGCCGCAAAGCATGGGCGCCCGGGTAAAATCAATATCAACCTCAGAAAAAAAGATGCGGCCGCTGTTTTGACCATTTCCGACAACGGTCTTGGCTTTGAACCGGGAGCGGGCCTGATTTCCGCTGATCCATTAAGCGGACACGGCATTGTGGGGATGAAAGAAAGGGCGGAGATCTGCGGTGGAAAATTTACGCTTAAATCGAAACCGGGCGTGGGAACCCGTATTACGGTGGTGATACCCCTGCAGGTACATAGCTGTTGAGGTTCAAAATGAATGGGGTGAAAAAAGGGCCGATTTAATTTTTCTTGTTCACCAAACCCTGCTCTATGGCATAGGAAGTCAATGCTGCAGCACTGTGCAATTTTAACTTCGCCATGATATTCGCCCGGTGCTTTTCAACCGTTTTCACGCTGATATTTAAAAAATCTCCGATTTCCTTGTTCAAATACCCTTCCGCAATCAGTTTGAGCACTTCACGCTCCCTGGGCGTTATGGTATCCCAGGCGGAAACGGATTTCAAACGCTTTCGCCCCTCGAGATAACCTTCCATTACATTATCTGCGATGCCAGGGCTGATATATGTCTTACCTTTTAATACACTGTTTATGGCGACCAGCAGTTCCTCCCTGCTTGCATCCTTTATGCAGTAACCGTTTACACCGGATTCAAATGCTTCGAGCACATACTGGTCGGATTCATGGATGGTAAGTGCCAGTACGATTATTTCCGGAAATAAGCGCTTCACTTCCTTGACCACGCTGACACCGCTGAGCCTGGGCATGGAGAGATCAAGCAGAAGCAAATCCGGCTTTCTCTTTTTGACAACCTCTATGGCAGCCAGGCCGTCCTGGGCCTCCCCCACCACCTCCAAGTCTTCCCGACCCATAAGCATTGCCTTCAAACCATCCCTGAACAACTGGTGATCTTCGGCAATGATCACTTTTTTTTTGTTTTCCATCCATACCTGCCTGTAAAAGGGGTATTGCAGGGAATAATACAAGCAATAGATTTTGCATGCATATTACTACCCAAAAAAAATGCCACAGCATTTATATTTCAACCATATAGTATTTTTCACAAAAGATAAAGATTCTTCCGGATGCAAATTCGTATTCGCAGAAATTCGATCGGGAAATGATTTATAATGAAAAAATACGATAAAACTTCGGAGGGATGAAATTTACAGAAGAGGAAGGGGACAGGAACATCGCCTTTACAGGAATGAAACATAAAGCGTCCACCCGGAAATAAAAAATTTTCTCCATTCCCGGGTGGACGCGAAACAGCTTATGACGGAAGCCTTGGTGTTACGGCAAGGGCGTCAAAATCACTGATCCGGTTAATCAAAAACTGCTTTAATTCAGCCATGATATGCTTTTCCAGCTGCCGCACCCTTTCCCTGGACAGGCTCAGCCTGTCACCAAGCGATTGCAGCGTCATCGGGTTTTCCGAATAAATCCTGAGATCCAGTATTTCGCGCTCCCTTTTACATATCGTTCTGCGGAATTCATTTACTTTGCTGCTTATAAGCTCATCGGCTTCCTTTTCTGAATACTGTTCTTCAAGGGAAGTCTCGTCGGCGCGAAGCATTTCAATCCGATCGGTATCCGAATCTTCCCTCACTGGTGCATCAAGGGAAAGATCCCAGTTCTGGAGCCGCTGATCCATCTCGACAATTTCCTGCTCCTTCACCCCGCATTTCTCAGAAAGAATCGCTATATTGGGTTCAATCCCCTGAATGCTCAGCTTTTTTCTTTCCTGCTTGAGCCTGTAAAACAATTTTCTTTGCCCTTCTGTGGTTACAACCTTTACCATCCGCCAATTGTCCTGAATGTATTTCATTATATATGCCTTTATCCAGAACGATGCATAATATGAAAATTTCACATTCCTGTTCGGATCATATTTTCTTACCGCGTGAATCAACCCGACGTTTCCCTCCTGAATCAGGTCGAGCAGATTCCTGTTCCAGAACCGCTGAAATTTTAGTGCAATCTTTACTACCAGTCGGAGGTTGGCGTTCACCAGATTATGAAAGGCTTCCATATCATCATAATTTTGAATTCTATGTGCAAGTTCCCGCTCTTCTTCCCGGGTGACCAGGCGATGCGTTCGAATATCCGCCATGTATTGCTGAACCGGGTCATATTTTTTCTTCCGCTGCGTTTTGGTCTTTGATTCAGCAGCAGGTTTTCCTTTTCTGGCGACTTGCCCGGACGCTTTTTTAGGTGTGGAGCGGGCAATTTTTTCGGATTGCAAGGCATTGTTTTTGAAATTCGTCGTGCCGGTTGGAATATGCAAAGGATCATTAAACATGTCGACCTCCAGGAAAAGAAAACTTATTGCATCGGAAAAAGAAGCAGCGTGCAATTAAGTTCAAGTGAAAAGAAAAATACAATCTGACCTATATAATGGGAAATTGATTGATCTCCGGAATTCCCAGCCTTTGACTTATTTACTAAACCAATAAGCCGGGCATGAATATAAGGAATAGACAGTATTTTGATCTACGGGATGGAGTATTGACGTAGTTATAAGAAAGGCTTGAAATGCAGTGAAATTTCGGAAAAGATATGGAAAACAGGAGGTCTTGGACTACAGGGGGGGAGTAGATGGTACGTTGTAAACGTAAGGGCAAAAACCCCGGCTCAAAAAGCGCAGCGGCCTTCTCGCCCTTGACCTTACATCTACAACGTAGGGTGTGTTATCATGCCGCTGATTTCTTATTATCCGCAGATATGTCCGGATCATAACACAGGCGGCAACAGTTCAGGCAACGGTGAGACTCATGTATGGCATCCTTCTCACTGACAACGAGATCGACTTCTTCGAAGCAGGTGATCCTTTCTTTTACAGGCAACTCCGGCATTTCAACACGCTTGGATTGTTTGATGCCCGGAACCCTCTCAAAAATCGATTCCTTGATCTTTTTATTCGCCAAAAGGGCTTTGGGTTCGCCGACAACCGGTTTGCCTCGCAGATACTGATCTATTGCACGGGCAGCCCGCCTCGCGCCGCCGATGGCTTCAACAACGGTTGCCGGCCCTGTCTGTGAATCGCCTGCGGCAAAAATATACGGCACATTGGTCTGACATGTCTCAGGATTGACCTCGAAGGTGTTCCAGCGGGTGATTTCCAGATCATCCAGCCGTGTGCCTTCCTTTTTAAAGGAAAGGTCGGGATTCTGGCCGATGGCAGTGACGATCGCGTCAATGTCAAGTACGGTTTCGGATCCTTCAACGGGCACGGGTCTGCGCCTGCCGCTGGCATCCGGCTCACCAAGCTCCATTTTCAGGTATTCCAAACCCTTGACACGACCTTCATCATCACCGATAACTTTGTTGGGAGCGGCAAGAAATACAAATTCAATTCCCTCGTGATCGGCCGCAACGATCTCAACTTCGTTGGCCGGCATTTCCTTTCGCGTACGACGATATACAAGATATACTTTTTCAAGCCCCATTCGAACGAGTGTCCGGGCGCAATCGATAGCGGTGTTGCCGCCGCCGATTACTGCGGCTCTCTTGCCGATATCGACCTTTTCGTTCTTGCCGATTCTTGCCAGGAAGTTGATTCCGGTATAGCAGCCCTTGAGATCTTCACCGGGAATATTCAGGTTGTAATCATTCCAGGCGCCCACACCGAAAAATACGACGTCAAATCCGGCACCGATCAGGGAAGCCAAATCAAAGTCAAACCCCATTTCCGCATTTACATGATAATCGACGCCAAGATTCAGAATGCCTTCGATTTCCCAGTCGAGAACCTTTTTGGGCAGCCTGTATTCCGGTATGCCGTAGCGGATCATACCGCCGAGTTTGGGCATGGCCTCGAAAATGGTCGGATGATGTCCGAGCCTGCGAAGGAAATACGCTGCGGTTAACCCGGCCGGCCCCCCACCGATAATGGCGACCCGTTTTCCGGTGTCCGGGTTGCACGGTATTGGGTACCGCTTTCCGGAATTCATTTCAATATCTGCAACAAAACGTTTCAGCTGGTTGATGGAAACGGGTTCGTCTTCGAGGGCCCTCCGGCACTGGGTTTCACACGGATGGGGGCATACCCTACCGCAGGCAAGCAGGAGCGGATTTCTCTCGCGAATCGTATTGACCGCAGCCTCGTATTCGCCTTTACGGATATGATCAATATACCTGGGAATATCGATTTCCGCAGGACATGTCTGCTGGCAGGGGGCCAGGGCGTCATCTTCCGTGTTAAGATGCATGAGGCGAGCAGACATAGGGCTGACCTCGATAATGGTCTTGGGGCATACTGCCTGGCATGCGCCGCACCCGACACACTTTTCATAATTGACAACCGGATATCCTTCCGGCCCGATTTCAAGGGCATCGAATTTGCATGCCCGGACGCAGTCGCCATATCCGAGGCAACCGATGGTGCAGTCCCGTTTCCCCCCATAAAACGACGCAAGAGCATTGCATTTATTGATCCCCTGGTAAATGAACCGATCCGTCGCGCGAAGACCGCCAAGACATTCATTATAGGATTTCAGCGCTTCAGCGGTGCCGGCTTCTCCGCCCACAATTTCAGCGATCGCAGCAACATTTTCCGGACCAACGAGTATGCATACCGAAGGAAAAGCCTTTCCGGAAACAGCCGCTTCGGCGGCTTTGGAGCATCCTGGAAATCCGCATCCGCCGCAATTGGCGCCTGCCAGGAGGCTTTCCACCTGGGCGATACGGGGATCTTCATATACATAAAAAACTTTTGAAGCAAAACTCAGAACGATACCGCAGGCGCCCCCGAGTCCAAGTGTAAACAGAATCGATGCAAGCACGTCAAATCCCTTCCTTTATTATTAAACCATTCCTCTGAACCCGATAAACGCCATTGCAAGCATTCCAGCGGTCACAAGACCAATCGAAGTATCCCGCAGGGGGCTGGGAACCCGCCCAAGGTTGATACGTTCGCGTACCCCGGCGAAAAGAATAAGGGCAACGCCGAAACCTGCCGCATATGCCGCAGAAGTGACAATCGCCTTTAAAAATGACAACTCATCCTGCACGTTAAGCAGGCAGACGCCCATGACAGCGCAGTTCGTCGTAATCAGCGGGAGAAAAATGCCCAGACCGGAATAAAGGGCGGGAATGCTCTTTTTAAGAAACATCTCGACAAACTGGACCAGGGAAGCGATCACCATGATAAAGGCGATGGTCCGTAAGAACTCGATGTTCAGCTGGACAAGGAAGTAGGT